>JALRGX010000136.1 GCA_023259635.1 Methylotenera sp.
CTGAAAGCTTAATCCGTGTGCCAGGTGTCACCGCACAGAACCGTACTAACCAGTCACAGGACCCACAAATCTCCAGCCGCGGCTTTGGCTCACGTTCCAGCTTTGGCGTGCGCGGTATTCGCGTTTACGTTGATGGCATTCCACTCACCATGCCCGACGGTCAAGGCCAACCCGGCGTGGTTGATTTGTCCGCCATTAAAAGTGTAGAAGTGATGCGCGGACCATTTTCAGCGCTGTATGGCAACTCATCCGGCGGCATTATTCAGCTACTGTCACAAGACGCACCTAAAACACCAGAAGTTGGTGCAACAGTCATGTTTGGCAGCGACGACACTAAACGCCAGATCATGAATGCAGCAGGCACCGCTGAAAATATTGAATACTTACTGAATATTTCAAACTTTGAAACAGATGGCTATCGTGACCATAGTGCAGGCGACAAACAGCAAGCTACAGCAAAATTTAAAATCAACTTTAGTGAAGATACAAAACTGACCGCCTTAGTCAACTGGTTTGATCAGAAAGCGCAAGACCCTAATGGCCTGCCACGCGTTGCAATCACAGCCTCGGGGAAAGAAACACCTTCGGCATTTGATGATCCTAAAGGCGTTTCTATCGCCATGATCAAAGCAAATACCCGTGTAGAACGTAGCCATGCTCAGGTTGGCTTTAATTTAGAGCACGCCTTTAACGAAAATAACGCCCTTAACCTTACAACATATGTTGGCACAAGGGATAACTATCAGGTTTTAGCCACATTCTCAACGGGCAAGAGTGCGAGAGCTAGTGAAATTTCACGTGAATTTTATGGGACAGACTTACGCTGGGATAACAATGGCAATATATTCAATAAACCCTATACATTAAGCGCCGGGTTAAATTATGGAAAATCTAGTGATGCTCGCCTTGATACACAGATACAACAGAATTTTCTTCCGGACAACACTCTAAACCGGGATGAAGATAACATCGTTGATAATTTTGACCAGTACATTCAAGGTCGGCTGTCTATTTTAAACAATGTGGATTTGCATGCCGGCGCCAGACATACAAAGGTAAAACTAAAAGTCAAAGATAACTTTTTAAGTGATGGCAACAATAGCGGCTCTGTGGAGTATAAAAAAACCACACCTGTGATTGGTGCGGTGTGGAAAGTAACTCCCGCATTTAATCTTTACGCCAACTATGGCCAAGGATTTGAAACCCCAACATTTATCGAGGCTGCCTACAATAGTACAGATGCCAGTGCAACGCCTAACTTAACGCTTAAGCCAAGTCAAAGCCGTAACTATGAACTTGGTGCCAAAGCCTTTCTTGGTGATAACACTCAGGCTAATCTGACGCTATTTAGAGTCACCACGAATGATGAGCTTGTTGTACAGGATAGCGGTGATAGAACTGTTTACACTAATGCCAACAAAACAAAACGCACTGGCGTAGAGCTCTCTATTGATTCGCAATTTAGCAACAACATCTCGTTGTATGCTGCCTATACATTACTCAATGCAAAGTATGACTCTTCATACACCAACAACAAATCAACACCTGAAACAATTGATTCAGGCAACAGAATCCCAGGCACTTACAAAACACAGCTCTATGGTGAAGTAGCTTGGAAATATGCGCCACTAGGGTTCAGTACTGCGCTTGAGGGGCGTTATAACAGCAAAGTATACGTAAATGATACCAATACTGATACCGCGCCTTCTTACACAATATTTAATCTGCGTGCAGGGTTCGAACAAAAGCTGTCCAATTGGCGCTTTAACGAATTCCTGCGCATAGAAAATATGTTTGATAAGGAATACATTGGTTCTGTGCGCGTAAACGATAGCAACTTACGCTTCTTTGAACCTGCTGCAGATAGAAACTACCTGTTGGGCATAAGCGCTAATTACCAATTCAATTAATGAATAGCATTTAATAAAAAGCCAGTGAGTAATACTTACTGGCTTTTTTATTACTTCTATTTAGTGTTTAATATGGCCTTATCTAATCTGAGCCCAACATCATCATGTCTATCCTTATTGACCTTAAAATTCTGGACGATCGCCTACGCAGCCAATTTCCGGCATATGCAACACCAGGCTCTGCCGGCTTGGACTTACGCGCCTGCATTGACTCAACCATCACCTTACAACCGGGGGAAACCACACTTATTCCTACCGGCATGGCGATTCACATTGATAATACTTATTATGCAGCGTTGATTCTTCCGCGCTCAGGATTAGGCCATAAACACGGCATCGTATTGGGTAATCTGGTAGGCTTGATTGATTCGGATTACCAAGGGCAGCTCATGGTATCCTGCTGGAATCGTGGCAATACAGCCTTTGAGCTCAATCCTATGGAGCGTATTGCCCAACTCGTCATCGTTCCCGTCGTGCAGGCAGAATTTCATGTTGTTGATGATTTTGATGTTTCCGAGCGCGGTGAAGGCGGCTTTGGCAGTACAGGGAAACATTAATAGCAATCTTTGCATAATAATCACATATTTAACTTGAACAAATTGGAATTTATAGTCTATAATCACGCTCTTTCTCAAAAATAGAGTTCTTGGAGATAACCATGGCACGTGTATGTCAGGTAACAGGCAAAAAGCCGATGGTGGGTAACAATGTTTCTCACGCACAAAACAAAACAAAACGTCGTTTTTTACCTAATTTGCAAAACCGCAAATTTTGGGTTGAAAGTGAAAACCGCTGGGTAAGCATGCGTATTACTAACGCTGCTCTACGTACAATCGATAAAAACGGTATTGATGCTGTTTTGGCTGATTTGCGTGCTGCTGGTCAAAAGATTTAAGCTGCTAACTTAAATTTAGCAAATAAAGGAAAGTAAAATGCGCGAAAAAATCAAACTAGAATCAAGTGCTGGTACAGGTCATTTCTATACCACCACAAAAAACAAACGTACTATGCCTGGCAAATTTGAAATCAAGAAATTTGATCCAGTTGCACGTAAACACGTGTTGTACAAAGAAACAAAATTGAAATAATTCATTATTTCAAAAATAAAAAAGCCCGCTTGATAGTGGGCTTTTTTTATAAGCCTCCATTATTCAACCAATTATCACCAGGTTAGCAGTTAGCCTCTATCAGTTAATATACGCACCTCGCGCTGCGGGAATGGTATTGATATGTTATTCAGCTGGAACTCGCGCCATATCCCCAGGTAAATTGCTGATTGCAATGATGCAGAACCCTCCTGAGGGTCTAAAATCCAAAGCGACAACATTAAATCAATCCCATTATCGCCAAATCCTTTCACATGCACCTCAGGCTTGGGATCCATTAAAACACGCTTATGCTGTGCAGCAACATCATGCATCAGCTGCATAGCCAACTCCAATGGACTATCATAGCTAATCTGGATTGGCATCTGCACTCTTGCCTTTGTGTCACTGAATGAGTGATTAATAACAGAAGTTGTAATTAAAGTTTCATTAGGAATGATAATTTCCGTGCCATCCAGTTTACGCAATACTAAATAGCGCGTCCGCAAATCACTTACAACACCGTAATGTCCATCAATCGTGACTACATCACCTATTTGCATGGACTTATCCAACAAAACGATAAATCCGCTTACATAGTTACTGGCAATACGCTGCAAGCCAAATCCCAGCCCTACTCCAAGTGCACCGCTAAATACGGAAAGCATCGTAATATCAAGGCCAACGGCCGACAGCCCAATAAGCACTGCTACAAATAGCAGAAATATGCGCAGTAACTTTGATAATACAACGCGCAAACTCTTATTAATGTTTTGTATGCGCATCAATTTATTTTCAATGACACGGCTGAACCACAATGCCATGAAAATAGTGACAAGAACGGTCAATATACCTTGCAGAGCAAGTAATAAATTGACCTGATTTTTACCAATATTGAATTTTACTTCTTCAAGTGCATTTAGTATTTGCGGCAAGATACCGCTCAAGTGCAGCATCATTACTACCCAAATTAAGGCGGAAATGGTATTTTCCAGCGTCCTGAGCATGCCGCCGGGTTCAGTAACATAGCGCACTATATATACTATCAAACGGATTGCTGCCATTGCCAGCAGCAGCTTACTGGCCAGAAGCAATAAACTTGTATGCTGCCAGTAGGCGAGTATTAACTTACCAAATAATACAAATATTAGCGAAGATAGGGGGAATAAAACGCGGTTTATACCGCCGATACCAAGCTTCCAATGTTCAGGGGCATGTCGCATCACGCGGGCACGTAAGACGCCGTTAATAGCCCATGCAACACAGCATGCGCCAATCACGATAAACATCTGCCACAGGCCTGTTGGCGTAAAGATATCTGTGAGAATTTCCTGCCAGATGAGTTGCATGCCATTCTGATTCATATTTAGACCAACCCGCTTAACAACATATCAATATGGCCCCGGACTTTAAATTAGAAATATTGTAGCCAGACCCAAAAAGATGAAGAAACCGCCGCTATCAGTCATGGCAGTAATCAGCACACTGGAACCTACGGCAGGATCGCGGCCGACCTTATTCATAACCAGCGGAATCATGACGCCCATAAACGCAGCCAGAAGCAAATTCAATGTCATTGCAGCCATCATGACCAAGCCCAATTGATAGCTACCATATAGCACATAAGAAATAAAACCTAACACACCACCCCAGAGTAATCCGTTAAGCAAGGAAACACCAAGCTCTTTAGTAACTAATGATTGCATGTTGTGTGTAGACACCTGGCCGAGGGCAAGGCCACGCACAATCATCGTAGTAGTTTGGTTACCTGAATTGCCACCTATACCGGCAACAATTGGCATTAAAGCCGCGAGCGCCACGATCTTTTCTATAGAGCCTTCAAACAAGCCAATGACGCGGGATGCTACCAAAGCTGTCACCAGGTTAATAGCTAACCATGCCCAGCGGTTTTGAACTGACTTCCATACAGAAGCAAAGAAATCTTCTTCTTCGCGCAAACCTGCCATGGAAAGCATATCGCTTTCAGCTTCCTCACGGATCAAATCCATTACCGCATCAACAGTCACACGACCAACCAATTTGTTATTTTCATCAACAACAGGGGCTGTCACCAGGTCGTAACGTTCAAATGCCTTGGCTGCATCATCAGCGATATCTTCAGGGTGGAATACTACAGCATCTTCAGACATCACATCTGCAACATCGGCATCAAGATCACTAACAACCAAACGCTTGAGCGGCAATACCCCACGCAGGATATCATGCCGATCTACGACAAAAAGCTTATCCGTGTGATCTGGCAGGCTGCCTAATCGACGCATGTAGCGCAGTGCTACTTCCAGAGAGATATCCTCACGGATAGTGACAATATCAAAATCCATAATTGCGCCAACTGCATCCTCGGAATAGGATAATGCAGATTGCAATCTTGCGCGATTCTGCGCGTCCAGACTATCCAGCAAGTCCTGGAATACATCTTTCGGAAGATCTGGGGCTAAGTCTGCAAGTTCGTCAGTATCAAGTTGCTCCGCCGCCGCCAGCAACTCATCAGAATCCATATCTGCGATAAGTGTCTGGCGAACTGCATCTGAAACCTCCAGCAGAATTTCACCATCACGCTCGGCCTTGACGAGCTCCCAAACATCCAAACGCTGCTCAAGTGGAAGCGCTTCAAGGATGTAGGCCACATCGGCCGGATGTAAAACATCCAGCTTTCTTTGTAGTTCCTGTAGATTTTGCTTATGTACTAATGACTCAACGAGCTCATGCTTTGGCATATTCTGGTTATGCACTATCGTCTCTACTAATCGATGCTTATCAAGCAAAGCAATAACCTGTTGCAGGTTCTCACTTAAGCTATCTTTTAACTCTTGATTATCTGCCATAATACCCTGCAATAACGTCGTTTTAAGTTTATCTATGCCATAGCATCATTATGATTTATTTTTGACTAAAAATAGAAATAATTAGTATAAATTTACTTATTCATAATCCTGCGCAAATCAAAAACAAGGACTTTTTACTTAATGAAACAATTAATTCTGTATACAACTTCCCACTGCCACCTTTGTGAGCAGGCTGAGGAATTGCTAACAAATTTAAAAGGTAAGTACGAAATTAACTGGCAATGCAAAGAAATCAGCGATGATGATAATCTAATTGAAAAATACGGAATACGAATCCCTGTAGTCAAACGTACTGATAATCAAGCCGAGTTAAATTGGCCATTTTCCACGAATGATATTATTATGCTATTACAAGCATAATGTATAAATACTCTCGCAACATATTATTAAAAATTAAAAAGCCAGCTATTAGCTGGCTTTTTAATTTTTGAAGCTTATGAATTACTTACTCAGCAACAACTGCTTCTGCAGATGTATCTGGACGATCAACAAGCTCAACTAATGCCATAGGTGCATTATCACCATTGCGGAAACCGCATTTCAAAATACGCAGATAACCACCATTACGTGCATTGTAGCGTGGACCAAGTTCACCGAACAATTTGCCAACGATATCGCGATCACGTAAACGATCAAAAGCCAGGCGACGATTTGCTAAAGTTGCAGTTTTGCCTAAAGTAATTAAAGGCTCTGCGAATTTACGCAACTCTTTTGCTTTAGGCAAAGTAGTTTTAATGATTTCATGGCGCAACAATGACGCTGTCATGTTACGGAACATCGCCGCACGATGGCTGCTAGTACGATTTAATTTACGATTGCTATTACCGTGACGCATAGTAATTCCTTAAGGTTTCTATAACTTCAATATCAAGCTCTAATTAAGCTTTTTCCAGACCAACTGGTGGCCAATTTTCCAACTTCATGCCTAATGTCAGGCCACGAGTTGCCAGAACATCTTTGATTTCATTAAGTGATTTACGTCCGAGGTTAGGAGCTTTCAATAACTCATTTTCAGTACGTTGAATCAAATCGCCAATGTAAAATATATTTTCAGCTTTCAAGCAGTTAGCTGAACGAACAGTCAACTCTAAATCATCCACCGGACGCAATAAAACTGGGTCTACTTGGGGGGCTGATTTAACTTCAACTTCACTTGGAGCACCTTCCAAATCAGCAAACACTGACAGCTGCCCCATCAAGATGCGTGCTGCATCACGGATCGCTTGTTCAGGCTCAATAATGCCATTAGTTTCAACGTCCATCACCAGCTTATCCAAATCGGTACGCTGCTCAACGCGGGCGCTATCTACATAGTAGCTGACCTTGTTGATCGGGCTGAACGAAGCATCGACCATAATAAAGCCTAGAACGCGATCTTCATCATTAGCTTTCTGGCGAACAGGAACAGGCTGATAACCACGGCCCATCTCCACTTTAACTTCCAGGTTCAGCTTACCACCTTTAGTAAGATGCGCAATTACATGACTAGGATTCACAATCTCAGCATCGTGGCCTGTTTCAAAGTCACCAGCTGTAACAACACCCTCTACCGACTTATTCAGCTTCAGAGTAGTTTCAGATTTTGAATTCAACTTAAGAGCTACGCCTTTAAGATTCAGCAAGATATCAACTACATCTTCCTGAACACCATCTAATGTTGAATATTCATGTACTACGCCATCAATTTTAACTTCTGTAATAGCAAAGCCAGGAATTGAAGAGAGCAGAACACGACGTAATGCATTACCCAATGTGTAACCAAAACCACGCTCCATAGGCTCAAGCGTAACGCGCGCGCGTAGTGGAGACAAAACCTCAACATCTACAACACGTGGTTTCAAATACTCGGTAGGACTGTTTTGCATAGTTATACCTTTAATTTTTTAATAATCTTACAGACTCATTAGCCTATAAGCGATCGAGTTAGCAAACCTTATCGATTTGCTAACTGTACGATTAGAACTTAATTACTTAGAGTAAAGCTCAACTACCAATGATTCATTGATTGTTGGTGGCAATTCATCACGTTGTGGTTTAGCTTTGAATGTACCTTTCAGCGCTTTAACATCTACTTCCAACCACTCTGGGAAACCACGTTGCTCAGCAGCCTCTAAAGCGCCTTTAATACGCAACTGTGACTTAGCAGCTTCTGCAACGCTGATCACATCACCAGCTTTAACTTGGTATGAAGGGATATTTACACGTTTACCATTTACCAAAATGCTGTTGTGACGTACGATCTGACGAGCCTCAGTACGTGAACCGCCCAAACCCATTCTGTACGTTACATTGTCTAAACGACACTCAAGCAATTGAAGCAAGTTCTCACCTGTAATGCCTTTTTTACGGTCAGCTTCAGCATAGTAACTACGGAACTGAGCTTCTAACACGCCGTAAATACGACGCACTTTTTGTTTCTCACGCAACTGAACGCCGTAATCAGACAAGCGCTGATTTCTACGTTGGCCATGCTGACCAGGTGGGAAATTACGTTTTTCAATTGCACATTTATCAGAAAAGCATTTTTCAGCTTTCAAAAACAATTTTTCGCCTTCACGACGGCATTGACGGCATTTAGGATCTAAATTTCTAGCCAAGATAGTTCTCCAGTAATCTTTTTCGCTTAAATGCGACGTTTTTTAGGTGGACGGCAACCGTTGTGCGGAACTGGCGTCACATCAGTAATGCTGGTAATTTTGAAACCAGCCGCATTAAGTGCGCGCACAGAAGATTCACGCCCTGGACCTGGACCCGTAATACGCACTTCCAAATTTTTCACACCATGCTCTTGTGCTGATTTACCAGCAACTTCTGCGGCAACTTGTGCAGCAAAAGGAGTACTTTTACGTGAACCTTTAAAACCCTGACCACCAGAAGTCGCCCATGCCAAAGCATTACCTTGACGGTCTGTAATGGTGATGATGGTGTTGTTAAAAGATGCATGCACGTGGGCTATACCCTCTGCAATATTCTTTTTAACTTTCTTTCTTACGCGTACATTAGCTTTTGCCATGTTGCATTTTTCCTTACCAATAAACTTACTAAAATTTGTAAACTATCTAAGCTTTAGGAAGCCTATTTAGATTGTTTAATCGCTTTAACCGGCCCTTTACGTGTACGGGCATTTGTTTTTGTGCGTTGACCGCGCACAGGCATACCACGGCGATGACGAATACCACGATAGCAGCCCAAATCCATCAAACGTTTGATGTTCATTGACACTTCGCGACGCAAATCACCCTCTACTTTGAATTTACCTACTTCATCACGTAATTTTTCAACGTCCGCATCATTCAAATCTTTAATTTTTGCAGTAGGCAAAACACCAGCTGCGGCACAGATTTTCTGTGCTGTATTACGACCAATACCGTAAATCGCGGTTAAAGCAATTTCCGTGTGTTTATTATTCGGGATATTCACCCCTGCAATACGCGCCATACTTTACTCCAAATTAGGCTTGCCTAAATCATCTACTTCAAAAAAGCCGACGATTTTAACAGGAAAACCATTTTTTATCAAATAGCTAATCTTCTGATCAATATAAATTATTGACCAACTTAAACCAGTAATTATTACAACGATTACTGATCTGGATTAATTGCAACTAATCAATTAACCTAAATTAATTAAAAACTACAATTAACCTTGACGTTGTTTATGACGTGGATCTGTACAAATAATACGCACAACACCACGACGACGAACAACTTTACAATTACGGCATAAAGCCTTTACTGATGCACGAACTCTCATATTTCACTCCGATACTACTAAACTTGTATGCATTACAACGTCTTTAATTATTTCGCACGGAAAGTAATTCGCGCACGAGATAAGTCATAAGGCGTCATCTCAACGGTGACTTTATCACCAGGCAAAATACGAATGTAATGCATACGCATTTTCCCTGAAATATAGCCCAAAACTATATGGCCATTTTCCAACTTAACTCTAAAAGTTGCATTTGGGAGATTTTCTAAAATCTCACCCTGCATTTCAATTCTATCTTCCTTAGCCATTCTAGAACTACTTAGCGCCCTAGCGCGTTACCTTTAAAATTAGCTTTTCTAAGCAATCCCTCGTATTGATGAGACATCAAATGAGACTGCACTTGTGCCATAAAATCCATAGTTACCACTACGATAATCAGCAAAGAAGTTCCGCCGAAATAAAATGGTGTATTAAATTTCAGAATCAAGAACTCAGGCAACAAACAAACCAGCGTAATATAAGCCGCACCTACCAAGGTCAATCTACCCATAATACGATCGATATATTTGGCTGTTTGGTCACCAGGTCTGATTCCTGGAATAAAAGCACCACTTTTCTTCAAGTTATCAGCTGTATCTTTAGGATTAAACTGCAATGCAGTATAAAAGAAACAGAAAAAAACAATTGCAGCGGCAAACAGCAAAATATAGATTGGCTGTCCTGGCGATAAAGCGGCAGCTACATCTTTTAACCAGAATGTACTTTCACTACCACCAAACCAACCAGCCAACGTTGCTGGAAACAAGATAATACTAGAAGCGAAAATAGGTGGAATCACACCAGCCATATTCAGCTTCATAGGCAAATGTGTGGTTTGACCACCATACACCTTATTACCAACCTGCCTCTTAGCATAGTTAACTGTAATCTTACGCTGACCACGCTCTACAAATACAACAAGCGCAGTAACCAGAATTGTTGCCACCAGCAAGAAGAAAGCTAAAGGAATGCTGAATGCACCTGTATTAACCATCTCTGCGGTAGAACCAATCGCGTGTGGCAAACCAGCAACAATACCGGCAAAAATGATGATGGATATACCATTACCAATACCACGCTCTGTAATCTGCTCGCCCAGCCACATCAAGAACATGGTGCCACAAACCAGAGTTATCACTGCAGTTAACCTGAATGCCATACCTGGATCCAATACAAGACCAGCCTGCCCTTCAAGCATAATTGCAATACCTAACGCCTGAAATGTAGCAAGCACTACAGTACCGTAACGCGTGTACTTAGTAATAGTACGACGTCCAGCTTCACCTTCTTTTTTTAATTGTTCAAGTTGAGGTGATACCGCCACTAACAACTGCATGATAATAGATGCAGAAATGTAAGGCATGATACCTAACGCAAACACGGTGAAGCGTGACAGAGCACCACCTGAGAACATATTAAACATCCCCAGAATACCGCCGCTTTGCGACTCAAACAACTTAGCCAAAACTTCAGGATCAATCCCAGGAACAGGTATATGCGCACCTAAGCGATATACAACCAAAGCACCCAAAACAAAAAACAGGCGACTTTTAAGCTCGCCCATTTTTGCCGCTGTTTTTAATAAGCCTTCTTGTGCCAAAATAGTATCTCTTATGCAGCTTCTAAAACTTTACCGCCAGCAGCTTCGATGGCAGCACGTGCACCCTTGGTCAAAAGCAGACCTTGAATGTTGTATTTAGCAGCAACTTCACCTGACAAATAAATTTTTGCGTTCTTTACTGTGCCCGAAACGATATTTGCTGCTTTTAATGCCAACAAATCAATTACTTCGTTTGGAATCAAAGCCAGCTCACTTGTACGAACGTGCGCAGTATCAGCTTTAGTCAGCGATTTGAAACCACGTTTAGGTAAGCGACGTTGAATTGGCATTTGACCGCCTTCAAAACCAACTTTATGAAAACCACCGGTACGTGATTTCTGACCTTTATGGCCACGACCAGCTGTTTTACCTAAACCCGAACCAATACCGCGACCTACGCGACGACGTGCTTTTTTTGCGCCTTCTGCAGGCTTAATAGTATTTAATTGCATTATGCTTCTACCTTTACGAGATAGCTAACGGCATTAATCATGCCGCGAATTGCCGGTGTATCTTGTAACTCAACTGTATGGTGCATGCGGCGCAAACCCAAGCCTCTAACTGTAGCTTTATGCGCCTCAATACGTCCGATAACACTTTTTACTAGCGTTACTTTGATAGTTGATGCATCTTTTTTTGCTTTAGCCATGATTAGCCTCTGATTTCTTCGACTGTTTTGCCACGTTTAGCCGCGATTTCCGCAGGCGTATTCATTGACTCCAAGCCGTTTAATGTTGCACGAACCAAATTGTAAGGATTTGTAGAACCAATACATTTAGCCACAACGTTAGTTACACCCATAACTTCAAAGATTGCGCGCATAGCGCCACCAGCGATAATACCGGTACCTTCAGAAGCTGGCTGAATAAATACTTTTGCAGCACCATGAACGCCTGTAACTGCATGATGCAAAGTGCCGTTTGTTAAACTAACCTTTAACATACCGCGACGCGCTTCATCCATAGCCTTTTGTACAGCCACCGGAACTTCACGCGCCTTACCTTTACCCATACCTACAGCGCCATCACCGTCACCCACTACTGTAAGTGCAGCAAAACTCATAATGCGACCACCTTTAACCGTTTTACTTACACGATTAACTGCAATCATTTTTTCGCGCAAACCATCAGTCTGCTGCTGTTGCTGTTCAATTTCTTTTGCCATCATTAACCTCTTAAGCAATCAGACCAATTAGAAGGACAAGCCGTTTTCACGTGCGGCATCAGCCAACGCTTTAATACGGCCATGATATTTGTAACCAGAACGATCAAAAGCAACGGTAGTAACACCAGCTTTCTTCGCCTTTTCAGCAATTAATTTACCAATTGCCGCAGCAGCTTCAACATTGCCACCGTTTTTAATGTTTTTACGAACGTCGGCCTCAACCGTAGAAGCGCTAGCAATTACTTTATCGCCAGTTTCAGCAATAATTTGCGCATAAATGTGTGTATTAGTACGGTGCACACTTAAACGGGTAACTTTTAGCTCTGCAATTTTGGCACGGGTTTTACGTGCACGACGCAAGCGATTATTTACGTTGTTCATTTTTTAAGCCTTATTTCTTCTTGGTTTCTTTAATTGCAACAACCTCATCCGAGTAACGCACACCCTTACCTTTATAAGGCTCCGGAGCACGATAAGCACGAATTTCTGCCGCAACTTGACCAACCACTTGTTTATCAACGCCAGTCAACACAACTTCCGTTGGTGATGGTGTTGCTACAGTAATGCCAGCAGGCATTTTATAGCTGATCGGATGTGAATAACCCAACTCCAAATTCAATACAGCGCCTTGTGCAGCAGCTTTGTAACCAACGCCAACCAGCGTCAATTTACGTGTAAAGCCTTCTGACACACCCTTCACCATATTTGCTACCAGGGCACGCACGGTACCTGACATAGCTTGTGAATGCTGAGCGTCATTAGCCGCAGCAAAAGTGATTGCATCCCCCTCTTTTTTCAGCACAACAGCTGAAGTCAGAGCTTGAGTTAACTTACCTAAAGGACCGCTAACATTGATTGCATCAGCACTCAACACAACTTCTACTTTAGCTGGAATAGCTACTGGATTTTTAGCAACACGTGACATTTGCTTCTCCTTAAGCCACTACGCACAGCACTTCACCGCCGATACCGGCAGCTTGAGCTTTACGATCTGTCATTACACCCTTAGATGTAGACATAATTGTCACACCAAGGCCATTCATTACCTTAGGAATCTCTTGACTCCCCTTGTAAACACGCAAACCCGGCTTGCTTACACGCTGAATACGCTCAATAACAGGGCGACCAGCATAATATTTCAAACTAATGTTTAATGTAGCTTTACTGCCATCTTTCTGAACAGCAAAATCCTCAATATAACCCTCATCTTTAAGCACGCTAGCAATAGCAGACTTAACGTTAGATGAAGGCATAGTTACAACCGCTTTATTGACCATCTGCGCATTACGAATACGCGTCAACATGTCGGCAATTGGATCACTCATACTCATAGATCTATTCTCCTATTACCAGCTGGCCTTGGTGACGCCTGGCACTTGACCGCTCATCATCAAATCGCGCAGTTTACTACGCCCAATACCGAATTTACTAAACACACCACGTGGGCGACCAGTTAAAGCACAACGATTACGAAGACGTACTGGGCTTGAGTTACGTGGAAGCGCTTGGAATTTCATACGCGCTTCCATACGGCTTTCAGCAGTAGCATTAACGTCATTCATTGCAGCCTCAAGTGCTGCACGCTTTGCAGCAAATTTACTTACAGTTGCGCGGCGTTTGATTTCGCGCTCTGTCATACAGGTTTTAGCCATGTCTTAACCTCTGAAAGGAAAACTGAATGCAGCAAGCAAAGCTTTTGCCTCTTCATCTGTTTTCGCAGTAGTAGTAATAGTGATATTCATCCCACGGATTGCATCGATCTTGTCGTATTCAATTTCAGGGAAAATGATCTGCTCTTTAACACCCATGTTGTAATTTCCACGACCATCAAATGATTTAGCAGAAATACCACGGAAGTCACGAATACGCGGAATCGCAACTGTAACCAGGCGATCCAGGAATTCGTACATACGCTCGCGACGTAAAGTTACTTTACATCCAACAGGATAGTCGTCACGAATCTTAAATGCAGCCACTGATTTTTTAGCTTTAGTTACAATCGCCTTTTGACCGGCAATTTTTTCCATATCAGCAACAGCATGCTCCATCACCTTTTTATCAGCAACAGCTTCGCCCACACCCATGTTAAGTGTGATTTTTTCAATGCGAGGCACTTGCATGATCGAAGTGTAACCAAATTGCTCAGTCATAGATTTAACCACTGAGTCTTTATAAAATTGTTTTAAACGCGCCATGATTCTTCCTATGCGTCAACCGCTTCACCATTAGACTTGAATACGCGAATTTTGCGTCCATCATCCAATGTTTTAAAGCCTACGCGATCACCTTTTTGGGTCGCACTGTTATATAAAGCAACGTTTGAAATATCGACAGGCATTTCCTTAGCGATAATACCGCCAGCAATGCCCTTCATCGGGTTAGGTTTAGCATGCTTCTTAACCAAGTTAAGACCTTCAACAACAACCTTACCAGAATCAAGAATACTCAAAACTGTACCTTGCTTACCCTTGTCTTTACCTGTATTTAGGATGACCTGATCACCCTTGCGAATTTTACCCATGTGAGCTCCTACAATACTTCTGGTGCTAATGAAACGATTTTCATGAATTTTTCTGAACGTAATTCACGAGTCACTGGCCCAAAAATACGGGTACCAATTGGTTCCAATTTATTATTCAACAGAACTGCAGCATTGCCGTCGAACTTAACCAAAGAACCGTCTGGACGACGCACACCTTTAGCAGTACGCACAACTACAGCACTATAAACTTCGCCTTTTTTAACGCGACCACGTGGAGCAGCATCTTTGATGCTAACTTTAATGATATCGCCAATACCAGCGTAACGACGCTTAGAGCCACCCAACACCTTAATGCATTGCACAGAGCGAGCACCAGTGTTATCAGCAACTTCAAGCCGAGATTGCATTTGAATCATGAGAATAATCTCCAACTTAATCCGTTAAAACCAACACCGGCCATTTATAGTTAAATAACTATATCGGCCGACAGACCACGGTCAGTATTGGGGCGAGAGCTTTTCTGATCTTTAAGAATTAAAGACCGCTCGCCGAAAAACAAAACATTATATAGTGCTTAAAGCACTAGCGCAATTACTTTTCACAGTAATTGCGCTTTGTCCAACTTAAGCCTGTTTAACAACCCAAGTTTTGGTTTTTGATAATGGACGACTTTCAACAATAGTCACCATATCACCTTCTTTGCAACTGTTAGTCTCATCATGCGCGTGAAACTTTTTAGACTGGCGTACAACTTTACCAATCAATGGATGCTTCACTTTGCGTTCAACTAAAACAGTAACAGTTTTGTCCATCTTGTCGCTAACTACGCGACCAGTAAGACTGCGTACTACTTTTGATGATTCTGTCATATTATGCCTGCTTTGCTTTCTCAGCCAATACAGTCTTAACACGCGCTACATCTTTGCGTACCTTACCTAGCTGATCTACTTTATTTAATTGTTGAGTAGCCAATTGCATGCGAAGTGAAAATTGCGCGCGGCGCAATTCAATCAACTCAGCATTCAACTCATCAACGCTTTTTGCTCTTAAATCGGTTGCTTTCATATTTAGCCCACCTTTCCTTAACTACCAAGTTGGCGAGTCATGAATGTTGTTTCGATTGGCAACTTAGCAGCAGCCAAACGGAACGCTTCACGTGCAAGCTCTTCACTTACACCATCCATCTCGTACAACATTTTACCTGGTTGGATTTGGGCTACGTAGTACTCGGTACTACCTTTACCGTTACCCATACGAACTTCAGCAGGTTTTTTAGAAATTGGCTGATCTGGAAAAACACGAATCCATACACGACCACCACGTTTAATGTGACGAGTCATAACACGACGCGCAGCTTCAATTTGACGTGCAGTTAAACGACCGCGCCCAATAGCTTTCAAGCCAAAATCACCAAAGCTTACTTTATTACCCGTAGTTGCAATGCCCTTATTACGGCCTTTTTGCATCTTACGGTATTTTTGTCTAGACGGTTGTAGCATCTTTAGCCCTCGCCTTTCTTACTCTTTTTTCAGGTTCAGCAGCTGGTGCAACCGCAGCTTGTGCCGCCTGCGCATTACCTGCAAATATTTCACCTTTGAATACCCATACTTTGATACCGATGATACCGTATGTAGTTGATGCTTCTGCTACACCGTAATCAATATCAGCACGCAATGTATGAAGTGGCACACGGCCTTCACGATACCATTCGGTACGTGCGATCTCGATACCGTTCAAACGGCCTGAACTCATGATCTTGATGCCTTGAGCACCCAGACGCATTGCATTTTGCATAGCGCGCTTCATGGCACGACGGAACATTACACGCTTCTCAAGCTGTTGCGCAATTGATTGTGCAATCAAAGTAGCATCAAGCTCTGGCTTACGCACTTCTTCAATGTTCAGATGAACAGGAACGCCCATCAAACCTTGCAGAGAAGAACGTAATGACTCGATATCTTCGCCTTTTTTACCAATCACGACGCCAGGACGCGCACTGTAAATAGTGATTTTTGCGTTTTTAGCAGGACGCTCAATCAAAATGCGGCTAACAGCAGCACTAGCTAATTTCTTATTCAGAAACTCACGCACTTTGATGTCGCTTTGCAACATCGCAGGGAAGTTTTTACTATTGGCATACCAACGTGAGGCCCAATTTTTTTGGACACCCAGACGGAAACCAATTGGATTAATTTTCTGACCCATGATTATCCTTTAGTTACCGACAGTCACATGAATGTGACAGGTTGGTTTAGTAATACGACCTGCACGTCCTTTTGCACGCGCACGGATACGTTTAAGCACAATACCTTTATCAACATAGATTGAAGTCACCTTCAACTCATCAATATCAGCCCCATTGTTATGTTCAGCATTAGCGATTGCAGACTCAACAACCTTCTTGATGATCTCAGCACCTTTTTTAGGTGTGAAGTTCAAGATGTTAAGCGCGTGATCAACTTTTTTGCCGCGTACCAGGTCTGCCACCAATCTAGCCTTTTGAGGAGAGAGATGTACACCTTTTAAAATTGCAGATACTTGCATCATCAGCTCCTACTTCTTAGCTTTCTTGTCAGCCGCATGGCCCTTGAATGTGCGCGTCAACGCAAACTCACCAAGCTTGTGACCTACCATGTTTTCAGAAATCAACACTGGAATGTGTTGCCTACCATTATGAACCGCAATAGTAAGACCAATAAAATCTGGGAAAATAGTAGAACGGCGAGACCAAGTTTTAATTGGTTTGCGGTCGCGTGAAGCGGCAGCAACTTCTACTTTTTTTGCCAAATGACCATCAATAAATGGACCTTTTTTCAGTGAACGTGCCATATGATTACCTTACATTCCTTGGACGACGACTAACGCGCATGTTATCCGTACGCTTACTGCTACGTGTACGGTAACCCTTAGTTTTAACACCCCATGGGCTTACTGGATTCATACCAGCAGCTGTTCTGCCTTCACCACCACCGTGAGGGTGGTCAACTGGGTTCATTACCACACCGCGAACGGTAGGACGAACACCGCGCCAGCGCATTGCACCAGCTTTACCGATAGAACGCAATGAATGCTCTTCATTACCCACTTCACCCAAGGTTGCCTTGCAGTCAACGTGAACACGGCGAACCTCGCCTGAACGTAAGCGCAATTGCGCATAGCTACCTTCACGCGCCAACAACTGCACCGAAGTACCAGCTGAGCGTGCTAACTGCGCACCCTTACCAGGTTGCAACTCGATACAGTGAATTGTGCTACCTACAGGAATATTACGTAATGGCAACGCATTACCAACCCTGATAGGCGCATCAGAACCGCTGATCAATTGAGCACCAGCAGCTACGCCGCGTGGAGCAATAATATAACGACGCTCACCATCCGCATAACATAACAGCGCAATGTGTGCAGTACGGTTTGGATCATACTCAATATGCTCAACTTTCGCTGGGATACCATCTTTATTACGACGGAAATCGATCAAGCGATAGTGTTGCTTATGACCGCCACCTTGGTGACGGGTTGTAATACGACCGTTATTATTACGGCCAGCGTTTTTACTTTGACTTTCCAACAGCGGTGCGTGTGGTTTACCTTTGTACAAATCAGGCGTTACCACCTTAAGTACGCCACGACGACCGGGGGAAGTTGGTTTGACTTTAACTAATGCCATATCTTCTCTCCTTATTCGCCCGCTGCGAAGTTAATTTCTTGGCCTGGTTTCAAGCTAACATAAGCCTTTTTCCAGTCGTTGCGCTTGCCCATACGACGGCCTGCGCGCTTAGTTTTACCACCAACATTGATCACAGCTACTGAAGC
>JALRGX010000154.1 GCA_023259635.1 Methylotenera sp.
CTTCCACTTCCAGCACTCCGCTGAAATGCAAATCGCCCGTGATCTCCGTTGCCTTGGAGACCAGGGTAGTAATGTTTTCTGTACTGAACGGTTTTTTCACATCAACTCCGTAACGCGTTTATTCCACCACCCATGCAAAGCTCTTCTGGACCGTCTTGCCGTTGTTGCCTTCGTCCACTGCCAGTATCTGGACACCCAGGGGTTCGAATCCTGACGGCAATATCAGTTCACCCTGGATATTCTGGAAATAGCGGAACTGCAGTTTGATATCGAGCTGGTCCTCTTCCGTGGCCAGGCTTCGCAAAGGCATGGATATTTCCTGCCTTTCCTGCACACCCAGGATGTTCACATTGGTGTAGCCACTGACGATATTGTCGTTGTTGCCCATCTGCCTCAATTCAAGCCGGTAACGGAAGCGTCCGGCTTCATCGGTGCTTTCCAGATCGAGCTGACCGATCATCAGGCCGGTCTCGGTGTTTTCAGTTCTGCCATCACATATAGATTGCGTGCAATCGCCTCAGATTGGCCACGTTCTTCTGCACCGATGCCTGGGTAGGCTCCCGGTGTATCAATCAATGTTATAACCGGAATTTGGAATTTTTCTGCCAATCGGTACAGGCGCAAGGCTTTACGATAACCTTCAGGGCGTGGCATGCCAAAGTTACGGTACTGACGCTCTTTAATGTCACGGCCTTTTTGGTGACCAATCACCATCACCGGCTGACCTTCGAATCTAGCCAAACCGCCTACAATCGCAGGGTCGTCAGAAAATGCACGGTCACCGTGCAACTCTTCAAAATCGGTAAATAATGCCTGGATGTAATCCAGGGTATAAGGACGCTGTGAATGACGGGCAAGCTGTGAAATCTGCCACGCAGTTAAATTTCCATAGATATCTTCAGAAAGCTTTTTGTTTTTCTTTTCCAGCGCTTCCAACTCTTTAGAAATATCGAGATTGTCTTCATCGTGAGATGTACGCAGGCTCTCAATTTTTGCTTCCAGTTCAGCTATTGGCTGTTCAAAATCTAAATAGGTAATTTTCATGCATTTAACTCGGTTATTAAAGCTTACTGTAAAAGAATCTACTTCAATGTCATATTCTAATTAAGACTAGGCGCATCGTCGAAGACAGTACAATTAGTACGGCTAGACGATGCAACAACGTATTAATTAGAATATGCTATTGAAGCGTTAATTATATAGGATTTTTACATTACTTTGACTTAACCATTGCGTTAAGCCGTTAATCAATTCGTCATGCAGGTCAACACGCCATTCATTGCCCAGCATCAACTCTACTTTGCTGGTTTTGTTGTGGTACTCAACTTTAACTGCACAGCCTCGCTGCTCATCTGATGCACTCACACAATAAGGTTTTAACAGCGCTTTCAGTTTTACTGCATCGGCCTGGCCATTACATGAAATTTTCAGGAAACTCGCCCGACTATTCCTCAAGCTGGACAAATCATGCAATTTTCTCGCGTTAACGCGGATGCCACCTGAGAACTCATCATTACTTACACGGCCCTCTACAATAATCAACTGATCATCTTTTAACAGATGCTGTGACTGATTCAGTAGCTCATTTCCGACAACCACCTCTAATCTGGTTGTGCCATCATCAATACCAACGATCGCCATCTTGCCGCGGCCTGTCATACGCACGCGGACACCAGACACAATACCTGCCAGCAGCTGCGGCTGTTCACGCGGAGTTAAATTAGCCAGGCTAGTCGTGATGAAATTACTCAAATCCTTTTGGTAAGACCAGTAAGGGTGCCCGCTCAGGTAAAAACCTAAAGCAGTTTTTTCTTCCTGCAGTTTTTGCTGCTCAGTCCACGCAGGTACGTCAGGCAATACATGCACGGATTGATCTGAAATTTCGCCAAATAAACTATTCTGGTTGCTGTTTGCATTGGCTTGTTCAGCAGCGCTAATGGCTAAAGCCACACCAGCCAGCAAAGCATTGCGGTTTGCTTCCAGTTTATCAAAGGCGCCGGCACGGATTAAAGATTCGATCACCCTGCGGTTCACTTTACGCAAATCCAGGCGACAGCAGAAATCAAACAGATCCTTGAATGGACCATCCTTTTTACGTGCCTGCAATATCACTTCAATCGCAGCCCAGCCTGTACCCTTAATCGCACCCAAGCCATACAAGATCTGGCTCTTGTTAACAGGCTTGAACTTGAATTCACTTGCGTTCACATCCGGCGGTAACACCTCCACCTTATTGGCAACGCAATCATCATAGAAAATATGAACACTGTCCGTATTGTTCATATCTGCCGACATCGTCGCCGCCAGGAAGGCAGCAGGATAATGCGTTTTCAGAAAAGCAGTCTGGTAAGCTACCAGCGCATAGGCAGCCGCGTGTGATTTATTGAAACCGTAACCGGCGAACTTCTCAAGCAAATCAAACAGCTCACTTGCCTGACGCTCAGTCATGTTATTTTTAGTAGCACCCTCCGTAAATATTTTACGCTGGGCATCCATTTCTTCTTTTTTCTTCTTACCCATCGCACGGCGCAGCAAGTCCGCACCGCCAAGGCTATAGCCTGCTACGACCTGTGCAATCTGCATCACCTGTTCCTGGTAAACCGCAATCCCGTAGGTTTCTTTCAGGATAGGCTCTGTAAGCGGATGCGGGTATTCCACGCGCTGTTTACCGTGTTTGCGTCGGCAGAAATCCGGTATCAGGTCCATTGGCCCCGGACGGTATAGCGCCACCAGCGCAATAATATCTTCAAAGCAGTCAGGCATCGCCTGCTTGAGCATGTCCTTCATGCCGCGCGATTCCAGCTGGAAAACAGCCGTGGTATTCGCGGTCTTCAGTAGCTGGAATGTAGGCTTATCATCAATCGGCAGTTCTTCAAACGCGAGAGGTGGCAAATCATTTTCAGCACGCTGTTTATTGGCATTATCCAATGCCATATCCAGAATAGTAAGTGTACGCAGGCCTAAAAAGTCAAACTTGACCAGCCCCACGGCCTCAACGTCGTCCTTATCGTACTGGCTTACCAGGCTGGCGCCATCTGCCTGGCAATACACCGGTGAGAAATCTGAAATCTTACCAGGCGAGATCAGCACGCCACCTGCGTGCATGCCGATATTCCGTGTCAAACCTTCCAGACGTAACGCCAGATCCAGCAGTTCGCGAACTTCCTCCTCATTTTCACGACGCTCAGCCAGCTGCGGCTCTTTTTCCAGCGCATCTGATAAAGTAATGCCAAGCTCCAGCGGAATCAACTTCGCAATGCCATCCACAAAATTGTACGGCAAATCCAGCACACGCCCCACATCGCGAATCACGGCCTTTGCCGCCATGGTACCGAAAGTGGCGATTTGCGAAACCGCATCTATACCGTATTTCTGTTTCACATAGTCGATAACGCGATCCCTGCCCTCTTGGCAGAAGTCGATATCGAAGTCGGGCATGGAAACCCGGTCCGGATTCAGGAAACGCTCAAACAACAGATTGTATTCAAGCGGGTCAAGGTCGGTAATACCTAAACTATAAGCCACCACTGAACCTGCACCAGAACCACGGCCGGGCCCTACCGGCACACCATTGTTCTTAGCCCAGTTAATAAAGTCGGCCACGATCAGGAAGTAGCCGGCAAAGCCCATTTGGTTAATCACGCCGGTTTCAAAATCCAGCCGGGCATCATAGACTGGCTGTTTAGCAGCACGTACCTCCGCCTCCGGATACAGCACTTCCAGACGCTTAACCAAGCCGCGCTTTGCCTCTGCAATCAAGTAATCATTGAGGCTTTCGTTATTCGGCGTTGGAAATTTCGGTAAATAGTTTTTGCCAAGCGTTAAATTCAGGTTACAGCGTTTGGCAATTTCCACGCTGTTGGCCAAGGCCTCCGGCATATCAGCAAATAGCGTACTGATTTCCGCCTGTGTTTTGAAATACTGCTCTGTAGTAAAGTTCTTGGGACGGCGCGTATCGGCAAGTACATAACCTTCGGCAATGCAGGTGCGCGCCTCATGTGCACGAAAATCATCCGGCGTAGTAAATTGTATCGGATGTGTAGCAACAATCGGCAACACAAGCTGCGCAGCAATCGCACGAATGCTCTGGATATATTGCTCTTCAGCAGTTTTTTGCACACCAACGGCAACGCGCTGCACTTCTAGGTAAAAACGGTCTGGAAACAGATCTTTCCATTCACCGGCGAATTTAACCGCAGCATCCAGGTTACCCTGCGCGCATGCCTGACCGACATCACCGGCCATTGCGCCCGAAAGCATTAACAACCCGTCGGTACCGGATTCCGCAAACCATTCACGCTTAAACTCGGCGCGGCCGCGGTACTGGTTAGACAAATAAGCCCGGCTTAATAATTGGCATAACAAGAGATAACCGGCATGTGACTGACACAGCAACAAGGCACGTGATGGCTGCTCCCTATTAGCTGCATTTTCCAGCCAGATGTCACAGCCAATGATAGGCTTCACACCTTTGCCACGTGCCGTCTTATAAAACTTGATAGCACCGAACAAATTGCTCAGGTCGGTGAGTGCAACAGCGGGCATACGGTCATTAACAGCCTGCTTTACATAGTCATCAATCCGCACAATACCATCCACAATGGAATACTCACTGTGGCAACGCAAATGAACAAAAGCAGGTACTGCTGGGAGTGATTGATTGATCTCTGGCATAGGGTAAATTTTACCCTATTTATTTTCCGCACATATCATTAGGCCAGTTTTTCATTGATATATTTTCTTTCCAATATATCAAACTTCATCACCTTCAATATAAATGGAAAAACATCCCGTAATCCGTTACATTTGAGTGTAATTATTGAAAAATTGTTTTCAACATATTATTAACGCAAGATTATTCATGCTCAACAAAGTAGAATAATGCAGCGCACTAATTCAACTAAGGAAACTTAACATGAACAAAACTGCACGCTTAACTGTACTAACCCTAGCTACCCTTATTGCTATCCCGCTCTGGGGCTGTGCGCCTGAAATCGGTAGCGACCAATGGTGTGCCAACCTCAAGGAAAAACCGAAAGGTGATTGGAGCATGAATGAGGCTGCAGATTTTACAAAGCATTGCATCATCAAGTAGTCTACATGCGGATAGCTTTAATATGAGGCGCGAACATCATGACTGTGGTCAGTAGTTTTGCACCAATCGAAGGAGATTCCGCACGGGTGCTTATTCTTGGCTCCATGCCCGGAGTCGCATCGCTTATTGCGGGTCAGTACTATGCACACCCACAAAATGCTTTCTGGAAAATTATGGAAGCGATATTGGGCATCCCTGCAACTGTTGATTACGAAGCACGTGTTGAAGCGCTAAAACGCGCCAATATTGCATTGTGGGACGTGCTTGAAAACTGCAAACGCCCTGGCAGTATGGATGCGGCTATTGTTATGGACTCTGCACAAACTAATGATATTGCCGCACTGCTGCAAAGACAGCCAAGTATTCATGTAATTTGCTTTAATGGCAGTACGGCAGAAAAAATCTTCAAAAAGCGTGTGTTACCGTCACTTGAAGGTTTTTCTGTAGAGTATATGAGATTACCTTCTACCAGCCCTGCGCATGCCAGCATGTCTTTTGAAAACAAGGTGATAGCATGGCGTGCAGCGATTCAGCCATACTTTAAGACTAGCCTGTCATCTTAAGGAAAGTCTACAACAAGCAAATCATAGTGACTTTCTCAAGTAACCAGAAGATACAGTAACTCCGAATTTTCGTCATACCAGCCTTCGCTGGTATGACGAGGCTAAATAAAAATTCAGATATTTGCACTAGAAGCCATTGTAATTAGCGCTTCCAGTGCAAATTTAAGATAGCTGCTACGTCAGCTTTACTTTGGCAGTAAAGCCTTTACCTGCTCAATCAAGGTTTCATCCTGCACTGGTTTACCCAGGAAGGCATTCACACCGATCTCTGTTGCGACATTGCGGTGCTTATCCGCAGTACGTGAACTAATCACAATCAATGGTGTTTTTATAGTTGCAGGGTTATCACGCACATAACGTGAAAACTCGAAACCATCCATACGCGGCATTTCAATATCCGTCAGAATGATATCTGGCGTCACATCCTGCAATTTCTCAATCGCATCCATACCATCGTTAGCAGTCACCACTTCAATATCCTCACGTTCAAGCACGCGTGATAGCACTTTACGCATTGTGAGGGAGTCATCAACAACCAAGGCGACTTTTCTTGTACTCTCGTCTACCGGTGCGATCTCTGCAGCTTTAACCACGCCTGCTGCAAATATTTCACGGTTTGCCAGCTGCACGGCATTAATAAGCAGCACAATCGCACCGTCACCCAATACTGAAGCTCCAATCATGCCAGGCACATGTGAAAGCTGCGTACCCATAGGCTTCATTACAACCTCTTGGTTGCCGATAATCTCATCGACGTGCAGTGCCGTACGGTATGTACCGCTACGCATCAGGATAATAGGCGTGTAGACATGCACCTGAGCCACAAGCTCATTATCACCAACAAGTTTGGACAGGAAATGCAGAGGGTATTCTCGATCTGCCCATACCACCTTATTAGCCTCATAAGCGCTTTCCAGGGCTTTAGGTTTGAGCTTCTGCACCTGTTCAATCATCACAGTTGGAATAGCGAATACTTTATGTCCGGCACGCACCAGCACCACTTGTGCAACAGATAGTGTAACCGGCAGATAGATGTTGAACATCGCACCTGAACCTACCACGTTGCTTACATCAATACGGCCACCCAGCGCTGCGATATCACTACGCACTGCATCCAGACCTACACCTCGGCCAGCGATCTGTGAGATTGCGTCAGCTGTTGAAAAACCCGGTTCAAAAATAACAGCCATCAACGCCTGCTCTGTTACTTCCTGACCTGCGGCAAACAGTCCTCTTTCAATTGCTTTTTGTTTAACTTTGGCTAAATTGACACCAGCGCCATCATCAGTAATGACCAGTGTAATTTCATCATTTTCCATGCTGACTTTAAGGCGGATATGTCCGATTTCAGGCTTGCCAGATTTAACACGGCCTTCCGTTGACTCCAGGCCATGTGCAACAGCATTACGTAACAAATGCTCAAGTGGGGCACCTAATTTATCCAGCACGCCACGGTCCAGCTCGATGTTTTCACCATCAATTATCATCTCGACGCGTTTATTCAATTCACGCGCGGTCTGGCGCACGATGCGCTGCAAACGCTCGGATATTGTTGCGAATGGCAACATACGAACACGCATCAGACCCTGCTGTAATTCACGGTTCATTCGGTTTTGCTGTTGGAGTGCTGCGTCAGTCTGATCCAGGTTGAGCAACAAGCCATGCTGAATAGTTGAAACGTCGTTTACGCTTTCCGCCATCATGCGAGTCAGTTCCTGCAGACGCGTAAAACGGTCAAACTCCAGCGGGTCAAACGCTTCATTTGCCTCTTGCAGCAAACTCATACGGGACTGCAATTGCGTTTCTGCTTCAATTTCCAGCTCACGCAAGTAGGCACGCAATCTGGTAATACTGTCAGTCAGGTCAATAGAGGACTGTTTGAAGTCCTGCATTTCCCTGTCCATACGGGAACGCATGATAGAGACTTCGCCAGCTTCATTGATGAGCCTATCCAGTATATCCGCACGCATACGCAGGAACTGTGCCTGACGCTCTTTTCTGCGCGCGGGTACCACTTCTGCAGTTGCATCAGCACCAGCTTCGTCAGCAGGCTTCACAACACCTGAACTGGTAGCTGCCTGCTCCAGCATCAGACTGATCTGGTCGAACTCTACGAACATGCTGTCAAAGTCTTCAGTTGTAATCTTATGATTCAAGGCACGGATCACATGGTCTTCCATACCATGTACGCTGTCACCTATTGAAGTCAGGCCTGCCATACGTGCACTACCCTTGAGGGTATGCAGTACACGTTGCAATGAATCAATGTACTCATGCTCCTGTGGATTAGCACGCCAGCCGCGCAGGTCTTTACCGATTTGAGGTACCAGTTCACGTGCTTCTTCCAGAAACAGTGCCAGCAACTCTTCATTAACAACATTATCCTTGCGCTGTTGCGCCGGCACTTCAACAACTGCTGGGGCGGCAGGTTTCTCTGTAACCGCCTCAATCTCCGACTCAGTAATTGGCGCTTCAGGTAAAACCTGCTCCACGGCCGGTGCGTGTTCAGTAGCCTTGGACGCAACTTTTGTTTTTTCTTTTGTCTTTTTCGCTGACTTCTCAGTCTCTTCTACTTCAAGTACCGCAGCCTCTGCCTGTTGTGTTGCAGTAGCCTGCATTGCCGCAGTAGATTCACCTAATGCGACAATCAAGGCACGTGTAGTCTTGGGTTCCTTTAATGCTTTTACACTTTCCAGACCTTCACCCAATGCTTTAACCACATTGCTATACAACTCAATATGTTGTTCCGTCCAGTTACCGCCATGTTCATCCAGCCAATGTTCAAGCGCTCGAGCCAGGTCCCCAATCGGTGTAAATCCGGCAGTTAAAGCATTGCTGCCTAAGGTATGGGCAGCGCGATAGCTTTCACTTGAATCCATGATGATAAGGTCTTGCGCATCAACCAGAGTTTTATAATGCTGCTCGGCTTCTGCAAGGAAAATATCAAAGAAAGCTTTACTGAGTTTACGGGTACCGCCAATGAGCACTTCCTCTTTCTGCGGTACTGCTTTTTCTTCTAATGCCTGCTCAAATTCAGTAACAAGGTCTTTAGCTTGCTGCTGATATGGCGACGGGCTTAGGCTCACGCTTTGCTTTTCCAGCAACTCGGCAACCCAGGTTGCAAAGTCGGCAGTAACCTTTTCAATAAAAGTTATTATCGGCGTGGTAGGAAACATCTTGCGTTCAAGCATTACATTCAACAGATCCTCTACCGCCCAGGCAACCTCACCCAGTGCAACCAAACCTACAGTACGGCCACTGCCTTTTAAAGTATGGTAAGCACGGCGCACCTCCGTTAGGGCCTCGCTATCTGTTGCATTCACGCGCAAAGCCTGCAGGTTTTGCGCTAGCGTTGCCAACACTTCCTCAGCCTCGGTTAAGAATATATCCTGCAGTTCCGGGTCAAATGCCTTGTCCACAACTACATTGGCTGCTGTTGCAGCAACTATTGGCGTTGGTGTCTCTGGTGTAATAACCTCAGGTTTGGGCACAACTGCGTCGCTAGTAGCGGGCTCTTCTACTTTAGACGCAGCAAACTCAGGAATTGACTTTTCAAATATAACTTCAGGCAGTGCAATAACTGGTTCAGCAACTGCAAGTATTGCATCAACATTCAGCTTGAGTGCTCGCGCGCCCTCTTCCAGGCGATTTAATGCATGTGATAAAGCATTATCAGACTCAATCCGTACATGAGGCAACTCTTCTGCATAAAGCCCAAGCATACTTAAACTCTCAGCTACAAGCTCGAAGCTATTAGTGTAAGCTTCACCGAGCGTTGTATTTATTGCGTTGTTTTTAAACAAATCAACAAACAATGTACTTAATTTTGCAATTGTTTTGGGTGTAGCCATTTCCAGCATTTCAAATGCCGCCACAACCTGTTGCAAAGGCTTATCTACCCCATTCAATACATTTACGTCATCTGGATTTCTAAAAAATGTATCCAGTGCTTTTTCTACCAAACCTAAAGCATCGATAATCTGCTTTGCCACTGCCAGCACAACACTAGCATCAAGCTGGTTAGTTGCAAAGGCACTAACAGCTGGTGCAAGTTCAATACCTTGAGCAACGGCATGGAGGCGCTCAGTCTGAGTGGCAATCTTTTGTTTTACATCGGTATCCAGATGCTGGTAATGATCAGCACAATGCTCGAGTAAATTTAACGATGCTGCAATTTCAATAAATGAAACTTCGTTTAATTTCTGTTTATCAGCCTTTAATGTTTGCACAGCATCATAAGTAGCATTAATTAACTTCACAACACTTTGATTGGAAATGTTTTGCTGTGCCGCTGAAGAAATTGTTTCCAGTTTGCTGATAAAAACCACTAAATCAGATGCAGAGGCTTCAGCGCTGCTACTATTACTGATATTGGACCAAAGCTCTTTAAGACCAGGCAGGTCAGCCACTAATTGTGCCAGAGCTGCACGTTCTGCTGCCGTTGATGGCATCGTTTCACTGCCAGATGCATCTTGTTGAGGTAGCGCATCATCCAGTCCAAATACGTCTTTTACGCGAGAAATTAGATCTGTAACACGGTCACTGATAGCGACGTAATAAAGCAATTCACGCAATAATTGAGAAGGTGCCTTGGCATCTCCTGAAGCCAGATTACCAAGCTGGCGATCCAGTTTACGGCATAGCTTTTTTGCTCCATTGTTGCCTGCCAAGTTTTCCTGAACCAAGGCATCTGCAAACGCAGAAGCTGTCCACCATAATGTTCTGGGCGCATTCTTAACTTGAACCTGCTGAACTTTCACAATCGCCTCACGCATTGTTTTTAATGCATCAGCGCTCTTTGTGCGCAACCAATCCAGAAGGGACTTCTGAAAAATAGCTCTTTGTTCGGCAACAAAAATCGGGATTGCAGATTCTGCTATAGGATTAGATGGTAAATCCTTGGGTGCACTGTTATCAGTATTAGGGAAGAATAATTCACTCTCATCAATAAATTCGCCTTGTGCCTCAACCAAAGGTTTTAGCGTCGGGTACAAGCGTATTGGTGTATCTGGAGTACCGTTCATCAAATCTTGCAGATACTGAGACAATGTCTCTACAGCCCGAACCAGATGTGCAATGATCTCTTGGCTGGCGGGTACTGCTTGCTGCGCTATTTTATTCGTGAGCTTTTCAATCTCTGAACAATAGCGTTTGCATCCTTCCAAACCCACCATATCTAATGCGCCATTGACTTGGTAAAGATGTGCCAAGGTAAGTCTTAAAGAGGCTGCATTACCTAAATTCTGGCTAACCTCATTAAAGCTGGCCAGCACTTTTTTCAGCGACTGGTCAATCTCGTCTTTAACCCAGGACAATGGGCCGGTATCAAATGCTTCAGGCATTCTGTACTCCCATTTCTATATACGATTTTTTCATGGAGTTTTATTAATCTCACGTTACAAATTAAACACGTCGCAATGACATATAAGTATTGTCTCGGGTTATAGTTTAAAGCCAGCCACTGAGTCACGCAGCTCTTCAGCCAGTGATGTGAGCTGACCAACAGACTCAGCTGTTAACTTGGTACCCTGTGTCGTTTGTGTCGTAATTTCCTGAATCATCTGCATGTTATTAGCAACTGTTTTGGCCGAATCGGTCTGTGCATTCGTTGCCACTGAAATTGATTGAATCAGCTGCGCCAGATTGGTAGTAACAGTTTCAATTTCATTCAGCGCCTGACCCGCAGCATCAGCAACGCGTGCACCGTCAACCACACCCTCGGTACTCTTCTCCATCGCGGCAACTGCGCCGTGTGTATCGGTTTGAATCGTTTTCACAATCGCACTAATCTGCTTGGTCGCCTCAGATGAACGTTCCGCCAGACGCTGAACCTCCTCCGCAACTACGGTAAAGCCTCGACCCGCCTCACCGGCTGACGCCGCCTGAATCGCAGCATTCAACGCAAGAATATTGGTTTGTTCGGTAATGTCTGAAATCAGCTCAACGATCTCACTAATTTCCTGTGAGCTTTCGCCCAAACGTTTAATACGTTTAGAAGTTTCCTGAATCTGCGTACGAATCTCGTTCATCCCGGAGATCGTGTTCTGTACCGCCTGTGAACCCTGAACAGCGGCTTCCAGCGAGCGTTGCGCAACCTGAGCGGCCTGCGCCGCGTTGCTTGAAACCTGCAAAATAGAACGCGTCATGTCATTAACAGCTTCAGACGTTTGGGTAATCTGGGTAGACTGTGTTTCCGCAGCACTCAACAACTGCTCAGAAGTATCCTGCGCCACTGACGTAGCTGAAGTCACCTGCTCTGTTGCATGGTTAATCTCGGTAACCAGGTCCCGCAAACTATCGATTGTGTAGTTAATAGAATCAGCAATTGCACCGGTAATATTGTCACGAACTTCCGCTTTAACAGTTAAGTCACCATCAGCCAAGTCACCCATCTCATCCAGCAACTGTAAAACCGCTTCCTGGTTATCCTGACCTTCTTGCGCCAGCTGATTGGTCAAGACAACAGACTGTGCTGTTTGCTTTTTACCGTAGAAGAACATCAGGAACACCAGGACCAGGCCCAATAACAACAAGCCTACAAGCACGATCTGAATAAAACGTGTTTGCGTTTCAATCAGCGTGTTATTTTCATTTTCAATCGCTTGCGTAAAGTCATTACCAGCCTGCTTGCTCAACTCAAACGCTGCCGTTAAATCAAGTAATGGCGCAGAAGCAGCAACAGTACCCAGCGGCAATGCAGGAACATACCGCTTATTAGCTACTTCAAAGAAGTTGGAACCAGCCTGAATCACCGTCTCCAACTGTGCTTGCAGTTTTTCATTATTAAGGTTTTTACGCCAATACTCAGAACGCTCCTTGAACAAGGCCTCACCTTTTGCGGCATTTGCCAAGGCTCTATCCCGTTTTTCATTATTAAAACTGGTTGAAGCAACATAGGCCTCATTATATGAAGCAAACGCATCCAGAGGGAACATCGCTGGCGGGTTGGTATCCGCAACCAGATTTCGATATTCTTTAAGAATATTTGAAATAGGACCATTTACTCGCACCTGGTTAATAACCCAGAAACTCAGCAGCGCAAAAACAACAAACGCAATAATTTGCAACATCAACTGTCGATAACCCGCTGCTAAAGAGCCAGCATCAGAAGCGCTTTTCTTACTGGAAAATTTATTTTTGAAATTCTGAAAGAAACCGCTTACCGTTGCCCCAAACTGCAAAGGCAGGTTTTTTAAAGCTGCAAGATTTAATGCCATTTTGAACCCCAATTTCCAAAATTATTATACGTACTTTGTAACTTTCTACACATAACCATTTATTTTAAAAAATATTTTTACAACTTAACTGCGATCACTGATCATGCCTACTTACATTCATAAAACACCCGCATAAACTTGGCCATTGCCACTACGGTCTTGATAAATATCCCACTTAAACAGGCTGAATAAAGTGTTTATCCTGCACTAAACCTTCAGCATCAAGCTCAAACCATTCATGACCATCCGCGTCTTTCAATTTCTGCTTGCTGAATAACTGTTTCGCTTCATTATTAGCTGATTGAGCATGCATTTCCTGAACGCTGCGCAAACCTGCCAAACTATCAACCAGTAATGCAACCTGAGCAGTTGTTTCTGTACTCAACAACATAATCCGGTTATGAACAGACTTTGCTGTAGGTGGCATGTTTAAGAATTGCGCCAGATCACTCACGTTATACAAATTACCTCGGACGTTAGTTGTACCCAGAAACCAGGGTTTAGTTAGCGGCACAGATAAAATTGGCGGCACAGGCAAGACTTCCTTTACTTCATTTAAATTGATTAAAAATCTTTTTGTCCCTACCACCACCCCCAAACGAGATGAGGACTCAGTACCTACCTGGTTTGCTGCATCTTTAAGTTTTGCAAGAATCGCTTCCTGAAACTCGCGTAAATTTGACGTTTTTGCCACGATTTATTAACCAATCAAAAATGGAGTATTAACTGTAGTTACTCTAAAGTTTTAATCAAAGCCAACAACTCAGAACCAACTACCGGCTTGGTAACGCAAGCCTTGGCACCCATTTTCATTGCCCAGGCCAAATCAGTTGCCTGCGATTTACCCGTACATAAAATCACGGGTATATTGGCGGTATCAGGGTTTTTAGTGAGAGTACGAGTTACTTGAAACCCTGTCAGACCAGGCATCACGACATCACACAGAATTAAATCCGGGTGAATTTCCACTGCTTTAGACAGACATTCCTCACCACTTTCGGCGCCGATTACTGTGTAGCCGGATGTTTCCAGCAGTTCAGTTAAAAAGAAACGGTCCGTAGCAGAATCATCAACTACTAAAATATTTTGTATTGCCATGTTTAATCCTCTTCTTGATTATTTCTTGGTTGCGCGGCATAAGTTTGCACCGCTTCCAGCAATGTTTCCTGGGTAAAGGGTTTTGTGAGGTATTGATCGGAACCAACCATACGTCCGCGAGCACGGTCAAACAGGCCATCTTTACTTGAAAGCATGATAACCGGCGTTGTTTTGTAACGCGCGTTTCGTTTAATAAGGGAACAGGTCTGATAGCCATCCAGCCTTGGCATCATGATATCGACGAATATCAAATCAGGATGTTCATTGGATATTTTTGCCAATGCATCGAAACCATCCTCTGCGAGGATAACCTGACAGCCAGATGATTTAAGAAATATTTCAGCACTACGACGAATCGTATTACTGTCATCAATGACCATGACTTTGATTGTAGATAATTGATCTGATGTCAATTTTTCTTGATTCGGCTTTTCCTGGGTCACCAGTAAGCTCCTTATAATAATATGCAACTATTTATAGATATTAGTTTTTGCACTATTTTGTTGAGCCATTTTATATACAGTCTTGGCTAATAGGCAATACCAATTAAAAATATTATTCAAAAAATAATAATATTTTTTCCCTTTTCTTTGAAAGGGTCATTTATAATAAATATTACATTTATTTACAATTTTGTGTAGCATTTATTTACAAATTTAATTGTACAAGATAAAGTTGCAGTGAAAATATTATAAAAATTCTGCAGTATTCAAGCAGAAATCCAAGGGGTCCGCATGATAGTAAGACAAGAGTCATTAACGGCTAAGATGACGTTAAAAGATTTACCAGCCACTTCACCATTACCTACCGCAAATCTGGTTTTGGTATTCGGTTCTGTAAAACGCTTTGGGGAATCAAAGCTACTAAGTACATTAAAAGAACGTTATCCAACCGCACAAATTATCGGCTGCTCCACTTCCGGAGAGATCACTGCATCAGGCGTGTTTGATGACAGCTTGCAAATTACTGCAATCTTATGGGAAAAAACTGTCCAGCGTGTCACACACGCCAAAATGTCAGGCATGCAGAACTCATTTGAAACTGCTGCAGGCCTGGCCAAACAATTAAAGGCTGACAGCCTTAAAGCTGTACTTGTATACTCTGATGGCCTGAATGTTAACGGTTCCGAGTTACTCGAAGGCTTTAAAAGCGTACTTGGTGAAATCCCCATCATGGGCGGCATGGCTGGTGATGGCTTTAATTTCAGCAAAACAATACAGATATTCAATGACACTGCCGGTGATGGTCTGGTAATCGCTGTTGGTTTATATGGTAATCATTTAATTGCTGCTACCGGCGTTGGCAGGGGCTGGAAGCCTTATGGCCCACCACGCAAAGTAACAAAATCCGAGAAAAACGTCGTGCTGGAACTCGATGGCAAACCGGCACTTCCACTTTACAATCTATACATAGGTGCTCATTCTGCCAAAGGCTTACCTGGTAGCGGACTGAATTTTCCGTTTGCCATCATTGAAGAAGGCAAGCGCGATATTGAAAAAATTCGCACACTGCTTGCAATTGACCCAAAAACCAACAGCCTGACTTTTGCTGGCAACGTAGATGAAGGCGAAACCGTACGCTTCTGCCAAGCTACACATGACCGCCTGGTTGAAGGCGCCGGCGATGCCGCGCACTTGGTAAAAGACAACACAAATGTTAATCAGACCGGCTTAGCGGTTTGCGTAAGCTGTGTTGGCCGTAAAGGCGTAATGGCCGACCTGGTTGCTGATGAAGTAAAACTAGTACAGCAGATTCTAGGTAACCAAACTGCCATCACTGGTTTTTATTCATATGGCGAATTCGCACCGCGTCCAGATACCAATGATAGCGTACTGCATAACCAAACCATGACTATCGGCTACCTGAGCGAGAACCTGATCTAGAATTATAAAAAGACCCTACTAAAACAAAGGGTTATATTTGTTAAGTAATCCTCATACGCCCAGTGCAAACTGGGCGTTTTTGTTTTATGATATCTAATTCCGCAGCTTAAACGCCTGCAATTCCAACATTTAACAAAAAAGGATTAAGCATATGACAAACCCAGTTACCCTAAAAGGCAGCCCAGTAGAAATAGGCGGAAATTTCCCGCAAAAAGGCCAGGCTGCACCAGACTTCAACTTGGCGGATAAAACTCGCACAGACGTAACATTGGCAAACTTTGATGGCAAACGTAAAGTGTTGAACATTTTCCCAAGTATTGACACCCCTACTTGTGCAACATCCGTACGTACTTTCAACCAACAAGCAGCAAACCTCGACAACACAGTTGTATTATGCATTTCAGCTGACTTACCTTTCGCACAAAACCGCTTTTGCGCGGCTGAAGGGATTGAGAATGTTGTGACACTATCTACATTCCGCAATACAGCTGCTTTTGCTAACAGCTATGGCGTAGCAATCAATTCAAGCAGTTTGGCCGGCCTTACCAGCCGTGCAGTAGTAGTGCTGGATGAAACTAACAAAGTTCTGCACAGTGAGTTAGTATCTGAAATCACCAGCGAACCTAATTACGATGCTGCCCTAGCAGTTCTGTAAGATCAGGATATAAAAAAACCAGCTTAAAGCTGGTTTTTTTATAACTTAATCTTCTGAATAAGCCGTATATTTAGCATTACTTCCCCGTGCCTTGTCAGCAGGGTATTTTTTGGCATTAATATCTATTTTCTGGTTAGCCGCTTCAATCAAATCCACACCTAACACTTCAGCAATTCTCAATAAATAAACAAAAGTATCCGCCAATTCATGGCTAACCGCTTCCCTCTTTTCAGAAGATAACTGCTGACTTTCAGCCGGGGTGTCCCACTGAAACTGCTCAACCAGCTCGGCCGCTTCAACGATCATTGCCATCGCCAGATTTTTAGGCGTGTGGAACTGCGCCCAATCCCGCTCTGTAACAAAATGATTAATGCGTGTCCTTAATTCCTGAAGCGAATCAGCCATTACCTAACTCCTATATCAAACTATTTACGGTTGCTGCCAGCTACCATTTTAATCTCAAATAAACGGCACTCTAAAGGCCCATTAAATAAAGGCGTGCGTTTGCTAGGCGTGAGACGCATCAGCTTGGGCATACGCAAATCATTGGTCAGGAAATAAGTATTCCATCCGGCAAACTTGCGTTTTAAAGCTTCACCCATTTTCGGATACAATTGGGCCAATTCTTCATCTTCACCGATACGCACACCATAAGGCGGATTTGTAACCATTACACCGTTATCAGCAGGCGGCACTGCATTTAGCATATCTACATGCGCAACCTGTACCGCCTCCAGCAACCCGGCCGCTTCAAGATTCTGCTTGGTTACACGTACTGCGCGCAAATCCAGATCCGAACCGTAAATCTTCTGGAATGAAACTTTTTTTACTTTGCTTAAGGCTTGATTCTTAATTTTTTTCCAGCTATCAGATTCAAAGGTTCTCAACTTTTCAAAACCAAAGTTTCTTTTCAACCCTGGCGCTATATCAAGTGCGACCATAGCCGCTTCCAGCAGGAATGTTCCGCTGCCGCACATGGGGTCTAAAAATGGCTGCCCTGGCTGCCAGCCGGATAATTTCAAAATACCAGCCGCCAGATTTTCACGCAGCGGCGCCTCGATACTGGCACCGCGGTTACCACGCTGGTACAAGGCAGCGCCTGATGTATCTACATAGAACTGATATTCATCAGCCGTTAAATAGGCATGAATACGTACCGCCGGCGTCTTGGTGTCGATATAAGGCCGGCTGCCAACAGCCTGCCTGAATTTATCACACACTGCATCCTTAATCTTTAGCGTAGCAAACTCCAGGCTTTTAAGCGGACATTTGACGCCGGTTACTTTCACCATAAAGTCATGTTTCACCTCAAACCATTGCGGCCAGTTTAGCTTATAGGCTGCATTGAACAGGTCCTCTTCATTTGCGTACTTGCCTCGTCCCACCTGCCACAAAATGCGTGTAGCGATACGAGACTGCAAATTGGCAGCGTAACAGACTGCCCAATCACCATCAAAACTAACACCACCATCTGTAGGCTTGATGGACCTTGCACCAGACTGCTGTAATTCGTCTGCAAGCAACTGTTCCAGGCCGCGCGGGCAGGTTGCGAAATATCTGTTGGGGGCATGCTGTGCCATATGTTAAATACCGCTTTTCATAAAAATTCTGTTCACTGTACTGTCGTTATGTTCTGCCAGTTTTTCTACAAACTGCAAGAACTCTATCTTGTGCGTTTTTTCCAGCGCTTTTGCGCGCGTGCGTAAACTGCTTAAACGCAAATCTGCCGGCTCACGCTTGAAACCGAATACCGCAATATTCCCGGGCCTTCCTGTAGGTAATATCAATGCCCTACCTGAAAAACTCTGCTCGATTCTATTCAAATAAACATCAAATTTTTTATCACTACCCCACAAATTAATCACAAGAATACCATCGTGATTCAAGGCGTCTGCGCATTGGTCGAAAAAATCCTGACTGCAGAAATTAGGCGGTATGCCATTGCTATCAAATGCATCGATCATCAGAACATCGGCTGCTTCCCGATGTTCTGCAAGATACTGCAGGCCATCCGTCTCAATCACTTCCAGCCGCCCATCATTCTCGGGTACAAAGAACTGGTTACGTGCAACCTGAATTATCCTGGGATTGATTTCAATCACTTTACTCTCAATTTCAGGACAGTATGCATGTACATATTTCGTAATCGAGCCGCCGCCCAAACCAATAGTCAGCATATGCCTGGCACTATGGTGAAACAGTAAAAAACACATCATGCCACGGGTATACGCCAGTTCCAGCGCGAACGGGTCTTTGATGCGCATTGCACTCTGAATTGTGGACGATCCCAAATGCAAGGCGCGTACGCCTTCCAGTTCGCTAACATCCACAATCTCATCTGCCGCTGAAGAATGCGTGAGTCCACGCATCAGATGTTTTGCTACCCGAAACACTATGCTGCCTCACCCTGATTCTCTGAATCAGTAGCAGATCCGTTATTAACAGACTCAGCATTCACAACTTCAGTAGCTTCAATCTCCATCAGTTCGCCCTCGACATCATCAAGCATCAAAGGCTGCACAGGTTCTTCCTCAAGCACACGCTGGAATTTAGTTCGTAATTCCATCATCAGGGTATCCACATCCTGCACTTGCAGTGCTACGCGGGTACCTGACTTCATTTCCGGCATACCGTAAACTTTGGTCATATACGGCAAATTATCCAGACGCACCAAGTTATCTCGCCATACCGTCGCATGAATTTCCTGAACATTTTCCTGAATCAGGTATTGCAGGCACCAGTAACGCTCCATACGAATCTGGAATTCACTGTAAGCCTTGTAAGTCAGCTCAAAGTTACGCATATGTGTTGTCAGGGCATCGCTATTCAGCGGATATGCAGGCGCTATATTTTGCACCACACTAATAATCTGGCGCTGGTTAATCAAATCCACTGCTCTACGTAAGGGCGATGTACTCCAGCTATATTGCGCAACACCTAATCCCTGATGCGGTTCAGCTTTGGTTGTCATATAAACCTTGCCACCTGACTGGGCACGGTATAGGCCTGGCACGCCATTTGCGGCAAGCAGTGCGCCCCATTGGCTATTCGCCTCTATCATCAGCTCCGCCACAACCTTATCCATAGGCGAACCCCGATGACGGCTGACTATGCTGACTTTGCCATCAGTGACATAAAAATTGTAATCAACCTGTGGCGGCTTGGTCGGGTCATATTTACCACGCGCCTTCTCTAATGATTCGGCAAGGCCAAATAAAAACCGCAATCTCGACCAGTATGGATGACCGCTATCGGCTTCCAGCGTTGTTTCATTAAAAAAAGGCTCTAATGTGTCATGACGCAGATTGTGTGCGATTTTAATGCGTTCAACCTTGCTATCACGCTGCAGCACAGTAAAGTCTGGCGCAACATCCAGATACAATGACAATACCGGCTTAATTTCACCTTCATCCAGGCTGAAAGGCCTGATCGTGTTTTCCGGCAACATCGTGATCTTATGCCCCGGCATATACACTGTAGATAAACGATGCATCGCTTCTTTATCCAGCGGGCTATCAACAGCGATCCCCAACGCCGGCGCAGAGATATGAATGCCTACCCGGGTAATGCCATCAGCCAGCTGCTGCACAGATAGCGCATCGTCAATCTCGGTCGTGGTACTGTCATCAATACTGAACGCTTCAACCGCTGCCAATGGCAAGTCATCAGGCGCAGTTGGAATATCATCTGTATTAAAAGCCGTGCCCCTGGCGAAATATTCACGTAAAAACGCACCCAGGTGATAATCGTGAATGGATGGTATAGCACCACAAGTATGCAATAACTTGATGTGGCTTAAATGCAGGGCATGAGCCGCAGCATCCAGCGTTTTGTATTCGAAAGAGTTTTTATCCGGCTCATACATCAGCATATCAAGCTTCTGCATTAGCTCATCAGGCATGGTATACGCCTTGAGCTGCTCTATATAACTCGCCATTTTTTCTGCCAGCAGGCGTTTTTTCTCCAATCCGGCAAGTGCGGCTTTTAATATCTCGGCAGGTGCGGCTTTATAGCGGCCCTTACCCTTACGATTGAAATATACCGGGGCACTATGCAGCTTGATCGCAATCGCTGCAGCCTCAACCGGTGTTGGTTTACGTCCATAATATTCGGTGGCAAATTCTTCAAAACCGAACTCCGGCTCACTACAGCATTCCCATAAAAAATCCAGGTCCAGCGTTTCAGCCTCGATATTGGCAGCATCCAAAAAACCGGCCAAAGGTGCCTCAAACCGCATCAGTACATTACTCACCTTGAGTTTACTGCGCTTGCCAGTTGCAGATTCTATTTGCATAGAACCCTGCGTTTCAGTCATGATAGAGGCAACTTTAAAACTGCCGTCTTCTTCAAAAAATACATTCATATTGTGTTAAACATTAAGTGCCATACATTAAAATTTCTCACATTTTACCCTGTATTGCATCAATTCCCTTTGGAAATCAGCAAACAAAATCATGGATAACAGAATACCCGTCACCCTGCTCACCGGTTTTTTAGGTAGTGGCAAAACAACGCTGCTTAACAAAATATTGCATAACCCTGCCATGCGCGACACAGCAGTCATCATCAATGAACTGGGCGATGCAGGCCTTGATCAGATTTTCGCCAACAGCAATCTGGCCCAAAACATTGAAAGCGAACATATTGCAGATAACACTGTTCTGCTCAGCTCAGGCTGCTTATGTTGCTCATTAAAGAATGAACTGGCTGACACGATGCGTGATTTATTTTTCAAGCGTGCGTTGCAGGCCATTCCTGAATTCAAACGCCTGGTCATTGAAACAACAGGCATGGCAGACCCTGGACCAATACTAGCCAACCTGATGAATGAACCGGTCATTGAGTCTGTCTACAGATTGGATGCTGTAGTCGTTACCATAGACAGCATTTATGGCCAGGAACAGCTAAATACAAATAAGGAAGCGCTGAAACAGGCAGCAGTAGCAGATGTGCTGCTGCTGACCAAAACTGATTTAGCCGGCGCTGATCAAATTCATGCACTGGAGCAAAGATTAAGCACACTTAACCCAGGCGCAACCCAACATAAAGTGGTACATGGAGAAATAGACCCTGCCGCCCTTATTGATGTTGGTTTATTTGATATTGCAACCAAGCAGGCAGAACCGCAGCGCTGGTTACGGGTACCTCTCAAAGGCAACCTACCCAAAGGCACATTGCCGCAAAAAGCCCATGATGATGAAATCAAAAGCTTCACTGTCACGATGCCCACGCCATTAAAGTGGCGAGAGCTTAAGCCGGTAATCCTGAAACTATGCCAGACGCATGGTGAAAAATTACTGCGATTAAAAGGCATCATTCATGCCGATGACCAGCCTGCACCGCTAGCCATCCATGCGGTGCATTTCACCCCCTACCCACCTACCCTGCTGGAAGGCTGGAGTGAAGACAAGCCGGAATCACGCATTGTCATCATCGGCAAAGAACTTGATGAACTTGAAATCAGAAAAATATTAATGCAGGTTTAGTGTTTTACAGCGACAATATAAATTTCTGGCACTACCGTTAAAAATTCAAACATGCGACTTAGGGTCAATGGGGAATAGCGATGAATCTTTACGATAAAGAACAAGCTGAAACATTCATGCGGTATGCCATTGCGCTCGGGCGTAAAGGGATGGAGGCCGGTAATGGCGGACCGTTTGGAGCCATTGTCGTTAAAAACGGAAATATCATAGGTGAAGGCTGGAACCGTGTACTTTCATCCAATGACCCAACTGCTCACGGTGAAATTGTTGCAATCCGCGACGCCTGCAATCGTATTCAATCGTACGACCTTAGCGGCTGCGAGCTATATACCAGCGGAGAACCATGTCCTATGTGCCTTAGCGCCATCTATTGGGCGCGATTGGATCGCATATTTTACGGTTTTAAAATTCAGGCCGCGGCTGAGGCGTGTTTTGATGATGTGCTTATTTACCAGGAACTGAATAAACCGTTAAACCAGCGCCTGATTCCTGAAGTCCAGATGCTTGAACCTGAAGCATTAAAGGTACTTAAAGATTATATAGCCGCCCCCAATCGGGTCATATATTGATTTAATCCATACTCACTTAAGCTAATTAACATTACTGCTCACAAGGATTTTTACGATGCGGTCTATCTGTACCGCATTGCGTCGGCTTGCGCTGCGTTGGCCTTGGGATTAAGCCGGGTTGTATCGCCGGCGTTTTCCAATCAGGTTTGAGCGGTGTCATCCCCACCACCCGTTTTTTTGCAACGATAAAATAAACACCCCCCATGAAAGGCAGCCAGCGAGATCCGAGTTTATGCATGAAATTAAAACGTCGCTGCCACACTGCTTGTTCAAATGGCGGAATATGGCAGCATGTCTTTACAGACACCACTTCAAAACCCAATAAAGTCAGCCAGTCCTTCAAGCGTGCCAGCCCGATAAACCTGCCATTCCATGGAAATGTTTTCACACAGCATCTGCCTGAAAACATGTTTTTTAAGCCTTGCGCCACCCTCCACAGGCTAAATGGATTGAATCCAGTTATTAGCAAATGCCCTTCCGGAATAATGACCCGCTCTGCTTCACGCAATGTTTGATGTGGTCGCTTGCTGAATTCAAGGCGATGTGGCAATAACAGCAGGTCAAGACTGGTATCGGCAAAAGGTAAAAAATCATCATTGCATTGCAAATCGGTTTCAGGTGATATTCCAGTGAAATCTGAGGATTTATAACGATGGGCAATACGCGAGTTACGCAAAAGATCCATCTGCGTATTCCCCATTTGCAGCGCATTGAAACCGAACAAATCTACCACAGCCTGGTCATACAGTATCTGCTCCTCCTGCTGTAAGTAGCTTCCTGATGCAGTATCAAACCATTGATAGCGGGTATCATTAACTTGCTGTTGATTCGGTTGCGAACTCATTAGCGGGGTATTATTCCAGTTTAACCAATATTTAGATTATTTTTAACCAAATAATAGACGATATGCAACGCCAATTACAAATTATTCCAATTCCAGCATTTAAGGACAATTACATCTGGCTGATGCATAACGGCATAGATGCCGTAGCTGTAGACCCAGGCGACGCGGAACCGCTACAGAGAACTCTAAGAGCGCTTAATCTGAATTTAGTGGCCATATTGATTACGCACCATCACCAGGATCATATCGGCGGCGTAGAGGCGCTGATTAAACAATTTCCGCAGATCAATGTATTTGCACCAAAGCTGGAACATTACGATTTCAAACACACTCCTGTTAGCGAACCTGATCGATTTGCATGTGCAGACTGGTTGCCAGAAATTGATGTTTTAGACTTACCTGGCCATACACTGGGGCACGTTGGTTTTTACATGGCGCAGCCAGGTCAAAAATGGCTTTTTTGTGGTGATACACTTTTTGGCGCCGGCTGCGGGCGCCTGTTCGAAGGGACGCCGTTACAAATGCTTACATCGTTACAAAAATTAGCAGCCCTGCCAGAAGAAACACTGGTTTACTGCACACATGAATATACACTACATAACATTAACTTTGCGTTATCTATAGAGCCCAATAACCATGTTCTGATACAGAGGCGTCAAGATACTCAAGACTTACGCAATACAGAATCACCTAGCCTGCCTTCAACCATTGCCCTGGAACTGGCTAGCAACCCTTTTTTACGCTGCAACTCAAAACAAATTCAATCCACGTTACATTTGGAAAACCAACCTTTATTAGAAGTTTTTACTAAAATAAGATCGCTTAGAAATCATTATTAATCATATAGTTAAAATTAAAACATAAAGTAATTTACAGTCTTGTTTTGCTTGACTAAACAAGCGCCTATTCGTTACCATGCTGCAAGCTTATGATTTGAAGGCGTACCAATGACATTTATTTTGTTTCTGCCCACTTATCATCCCAATAAAATATTCAGCGTCTCATTTGAATGAAATCCTCCTGCATCAAAGTATCTGCACTACTCTCACTATTTCTTGGCACAACCATTTTAGTCAGCGCCCCAGTGCATGCGGATTCCAATGTCATCACCAACGTTCACGGCGATGAAATCATTATCTATGCTGATGATACTTTTAAACCTGCGCTACGCGATCTTGGAAAAACCGATAACACCAACACTACCAAGAACACCGCAGCAAAAAAATCCAGCAGGAAAATAAGCCCACTTTTCAACATTGCCCCATCTTACGAGGTTGAAACCAGCCCGGTGTATAGCACTGGTGATAGCGTTATGCCTAAACTTGGAGATGGGCTGAGGGAAGCTGACGATGCCGCATTAAATGATCTCCCGCCACTTACTAATGAAGATGAATTACAAACCGAAAGAGACGATCTTTGGCAGCGGATTAAAAATGGTTATGCAATGCCGGACTCTACATCCCCGCTGGTAAAGAAACATGAAGAATGGTACAGCTCTCGTCCGGATTATGTGATAAGAATGGTCGAACGTAGCCAGCGATACCTGTTTCATGTCGTAGAAGAAGTTGAAAAACGCGGCATGCCGACTGAAATTGCACTGTTGCCGATGATCGAAAGTGCTTACAATCCCCAAGCCTATTCCTCTAGCCGCGCTTCCGGAATCTGGCAGTTTGTTCCTTCCACCGGCAAGTATTTCGGGCTTAAGCAAAACTGGTGGTTTGATAATCGCCGCAATATCATATTTGCTACCGATGCAGCATTATCTTATCTGGAAAAGTTATATGCGATGTTTGGTGCATGGGATCTTGCCCTGGCCGCCTACAATGCTGGTGAAGGCACGGTAGCACGTGCAGTTTTACGCAACCAGAAAGCAGGTTTACCAACAGATTACGAGAGCCTGAGCCTTCCACCGGAAACCAGAAATTACGTGCCTAAACTACAAGCAGTAAAAAATATCATGACCCATCCCGAGAACTATGGTTTAAATATTCAAACCATAGCCAATACTCCCTATTTTGCAAAAGTATCAGCGCCAGCAAAAATCGACGCTCGCCTGGCTGCCAAACTTGCAGGAATCAGTGACGAAGAGTTTTTAGCGCTAAACCCAAGTTACAATCGTCCGGTTATTACCAGCGAAGATAAAAACCTGGAATTGCTGTTGCCAATCCTGTCAGCCCAGACCTTTAGAACAAATCTTGAGAACTACAATAAACCACTGGTTAGCTGGAAAACATATTTCGCAAAAAAAGGCGAGCGCCTGGAAAAGATTGCAAGTAAATTTGGGATTCATGTGAGCAAATTACGTGATGTAAATGATTTACCTGCCCACAATAAAATCAGAAAAACATCAACGATATTAGTCCCCAATGGCAATCACGTAGACTTCAAACCGGATAACAATGCCACAGCCAGAACAGAAACCACTATGACAGATAAATTGACAGGGCTTACCGGTAATGAAAATGAGGGTAAATCCACGAATATTGAACTTGCTAGTAATGAAGATGGTTTTTTAAACATCAAAACAAATGATGAAAATGAACCAATAAAAAATCGCAGCGTCACACACAAAGTTACAAAAGGTGAAGTCATGGCTTCCATTGCAAAACGCTATGGTGTAAGCGTCAAGCAGATCATGACAGTCAATTCACTGAAGACACCCCGCCTGAGAATTGGCCAGTTACTTACCATCGATAGCAGCGGCAACAACCCAGGAACAAGCAAAACAGTAAGTACCAATAAACCACAAACCTATATCGTGAAAAGTGGAGACACGCTGTATAGTATTGCTGAAAAATTTGACATACAAGTTGACGACCTTAAACGCTGGAACAAGAAATTTAGCAATCATATCCAGCCCGGCAACAAACTCACCATTAAGCAGTCTGACTCAGTTTAATTAAACAATATCAAGATGGCAATTTCATTTCCGAACCTTATCAGATCCGTCTCAATTGTACTTGTCACTTTAGCCATTACTGCTTGCGGACCTTCCGGCAAATCACCCTCAGATACCCCGGACTTTTCCAAAAATTACCCAAGCGAACCTGGCGGCACTTTAATCAGCGCTATGACCGCAGAGCCCAGCGGCTTGATTTCAATGATAGCCGGAGAATCTGCGTCATCGGCAATTAGCGCCAATATTTTCAATAGCCTGCTCAAGTATGATAAAAACCTTGAACTTGAAGGAGACTTGGTAAAAAGCTGGGAAATCTCGCCTGACCAGAAAACGATTACGTTTAAGCTCAAGCCCGATCTAAAATGGGCCGACAACCAGCCATTAACGAGCGCTGATGTTTTATTCACCTGGCAAGCCGTTACCGACGAAAAAACCGCCAGTCCATATGCATCAGACTTTCAATTGGTTAAAAAGGCTGAAACACCCGATCCGCTCACATTCACCGTCACCTATGAACAGGCCTATGCACCTGCATTGGATAGTTGGGCAGGATTACAGATATTACCCAAACACCTGTTACAAGGGCAGGATCTGCACACCACTGCATTCGCCCGCAACCCGGTTGGCAGCAACTACTACAAACTCGACAGCTGGACGCATGGCGAAAACCTGAAGCTGTCCAGAAACCCGAACTCCGTGCTAGGCCAAGCCAAAATTGACCAGTTAATCACACGTATCATTCCTGATAATTCGGCCCAGTTCCTGGAACTGATGGCTGACAATATTGATTATATGGGACTGGACCCAATCAAATACTCGCGCATCATCCCTGCACGCCCGGAATTACAGCAGAAACTTGCACTATATAAAGAACTAGGCAACAGCTACACCTACATGGGTTTCAATCTAAAACACAAACCCTTTGATGACGTCATTGTGCGCCGTGCCATCAACCTTGCTATTGATAAGCAGGAAATCATTGATGGCGTATATCTGGGGCTTGGTATTAATATCGCATCACCATACAAACCGGGCACACGCTGGAGCAACCCTAAACTTTCGCCCTACCCTTATGACCCTGTCAAGGCGCGAGCCCTGCTAAAAGAAGCTGGATTTACTGATACAGATGGTGATGGCATTCTTGAACGCGATGGAAAACCTTTTGCCTTTGAAATTATTACCAACCAGAATAAAGAGCGTGAAAAGACTGCCGTATTGATCCAGCGCAGACTTAAAGATGTTGGTATTGATGTCAAAATACGTGCGATTGAATGGGCCAGTTTTATCAGCCGTTTTATCAAAACTGGTGATTTTGATGTAGTGGTATTAGGCTGGGGGTTGGGCCTGGATCCAGACCAATACAACATCTGGCACTCCAGCCAGCAGGCACCGGGACAGTTTAATTTCATTGGCTACAACAACCCGGCTGTCGATAAACTATTGGAACAGGGCCGCCTGGAACTGGACCCCGACAAACGCATGAAAATCTACCATGAATTCGCACGTGTGCTACTGGAAGACAGCCCGATTATTTATTTATCTGCAGGCTACGGTTTAACTGCCATCCACAAACGCGTCAAAGGTATCGACAACCCTGCTCCGCCAGCCGGAATCGGCTACAATTCGCAGGACTGGTATATCCCCAAACCACTTAGGCGTAACGAATTAACTGAGTAACCATGCTTAAATATCTTATTAAACGCGTTCTCTGGATGATTCCTCTGCTAATCGGCATCAGCCTGATTTCATTCCTGATTATGCACCTCGCACCAGGTGATATCACAAGCAACGAATCTGCTTTCAACCCAAAAGCCAGCGAGGAATCACGCCAGAAACTGCGGGAAATGTACAACCTGGATAAACCGGTCATTGTGCAGTATGGCTTGTGGTTAAAACGTATGACGACGCTTGATTTTGGAAAATCATTCGCCAGCCACCAGAAACCGGTGTTCTGGCAAACAACGGATAAAGACGGCAATGTAACAAAAGGATTGATTCAGGAAGCCCTGCCAATCACATTAATGATCAACCTGCTTGGATTAACAATTACACTGGCACTCGCTATTCCGTTAGGTATTATTGCTGCACGCAAATATCTTGGCTGGCAGGATAGATCAATCACTCTGTTTAATTTCATAGGGTTTTCCATACCCGGCTTCTGGCTTTCATTACTTTTAATGTATTGGCTTGGTGTAGCCAACAGCTGGTTTCCTATTTCTGGGCTGCATAGCCTTAACTATGACTCACTGGATACCTGGGGCAAGATCAAGGATTCGGCGAGCCATTTATTCCTGCCTGTTGTCATTCCATCCATTACCGGCCTGGCAGGCATTACCTTATTTGTTAAAAATGGCATGCTGGATGTACTGCACCAAGACTACATTACTACTGCACGTGCTAAAGGTTTAAATGAGCACAGAGTAATTTATACACATGCATTGCGCAATGCCTTGCTACCGTTGATTACGATTATCGGCTTGTCCATTCCCGGCCTGATTGGCGGCTCTGTTATCGCAGAGACCATCTTTGCTATACCGGGTATGGGCAAGCTATTTTATGATGCAGTGCTGATGCGTGATTTCCCGGTAGTGATGGGTATATTAACCATCGGCTCGGCATTGACGCTAGCCGGCAATCTGCTTGCTGATATCATGTACGCATGGGCAGACCCGCGTGTACGACGCGGCGTAGTAAAGGGTTAATCACGTGAATTGGCCCTTATTTAAAAAAGCCTTATCCAACCCGCTGGCACTAGCCGGTTTTATTATCATCCTGCTGATATTCCTGCTGTCCATGCTGGCACCTGTAATTGCGCCATATGACCCGAACGACATTAACGTAAAAGCGATCCTGCTTGGCCCATCCCTGCAACACTGGATGGGCACCGATGGCTTGGGGCGTGACGTGTTGAGCCGCATGCTGCATGGTGGCCGCATCTCATTATTAGTCGGTCTGGTGGCCGTCGGCATTTCCACCCTGATCGGCATCCTGCTCGGTGCCATCGCCGGCTTTTACCGTGGATGGGTAGATGTTTTAATTATGCGCCTTGTAGACGTCATGCTGTCTATCCCCAGCTTCTTTCTGATACTGGCAGTCATCGCTTTCCTGACCCCATCAATTATCAACATCATGATTGTGATAGGCCTTACCTCATGGATGGGCGTAACACGACTGGTTCGCGCAGAATTCCTGAGCCTGCGTGAACGGGAATATGTATTGGCATCCCGCACGCTAGGTGCAAGGGATTATCGCCTGATTTTCACGCATCTATTACCTAACAGCTTGACCCCAATTATTGTGAGCGCTGTACTCGGTGTTGCTGGTGCAGTTTTATTGGAATCAGGTTTAAGTTTTCTGGGACTTGGTGTACAGGCTCCGCAGGCATCATGGGGCAATATACTGACAGATGGCAAAGAATACATTCAGTTTGCATGGTGGTTATCGCTATTCCCGGGATTAGCGATTTTAATCACAGTGTTAGGGTATAATTTACTCGGAGAAGGTCTGCGCGATGCGCTTGACCCAAGAAGCGGGCATCACAAGTAAATACCGCAAATCAAAAAACAACAGATTTAATAAATCATTACAGGATTCATTATGGGATTTTTAACTGGCAAAAAAGTACTCATCGCGGGCTTATTAAGCAACCGCTCAATCGCATACGGTATTGCAGCGGCAATGAAGCGCGAAGGCGCCGAACTCGCGTTTACCTACCAAATGGAAAAGCACGAAAAAAGAGTGGCTGACCTAGCTGCTGACTTTGATTCTAAAATCGTACTGCCGTGCGATGTCGCAGAAGATGCTCAGATCGACGCCCTGTTCCCTGCACTCGCAAAACACTGGGATGGACTGGACTCATTAGTACACTCAGTAGCATTCGTACCAAAAGTTGCGCTGGATGGCGACTATCTGGATAATATCAACCGCGAATACTTCCGTATCGCACATGACATCAGTTCTTATAGCTTTTCAGCATTGGCTAAAGCAGCTTACCCGATGATGGAAGGCCGCAAAGGAAGCCTGCTTACATTAAGTTACTTGGGTGCTGAACGTACCATGCCTAACTATAACGTAATGGGCGTTGCCAAAGCCAGTCTGGAAGCAAATGTGCGCTATCTGGCACAAAGCCTGGGGCCACGTGGCATCCGCGTTAACGCGGTCTCTGCAGGCCCGATTAAAACGCTTGCCGCATCAGGTATTGCCGACTTTGATAAAATGATAGGCTTCAATGAAAAACATGCGGCTCTGCGTCGTAATGTAACGATTGAAGAAGTTGGTAATGCTGCCGCTTTCCTTTGCAGTGATCTGGCATCAGGCATTACTGGGGAAATTACTTATGTTGATGGCGGTATGAACATTACAGCAGCCGGCGTAATTGACTAATTTAAGCATCATCAAATAAAAAAGGCACCATTAATGGTGCCTTTTTTATTACCCGTACTAGATCACTATACTAAATCATGATCTAGTACTGTAATACTATTGTTCAGCATTTTTATCCAACAACAATCGCTGATTAACCTTGATCTTGGCTTTTTCACGTAATGATTGCTTGTAAGCCGTCAGATACTCGTCAGCTAATGCCGCGCCAAGCTCAGACTTCGCAGCCTTGATAGAATCCTCATCACCAGCAACTGTATTATCCACGCTGATCACTTTAACCAACAAGTAACCTTGCTTGCTATCTGCCAACCCTGAGTAGGCAGGCAATTTGCTTATATCGGTTTTAAATATCTGGGTCATCGCCAACTGTGTTAAACCTTGTGCAGTCTTACGATCCACAGTCACTTCAGGAATCCACTCTAAATCTGCAACATCCTTACCCTCTTGCAAGCTTTTCAGCGCTGCCTCGCCTTTGGCAACGGCGAGCTTTGCTGCAGCCTCAAGTTTCAGCAACGCTTCGATGCCGCCTTTAACCTCTTCAAAACTCTTAGGCGTTGCTGGTTTGTAGTCAAGTACGCGAGCTGAAACCAGATTATTAGGTGACACCTCTATCGCCTCTGTATTGCGACGATCTTTTAAAGACTCTTCTGAAAAAACAGCGCTGACAATTTTGTCGTTTTTAAAGAATTTTGCTATATCTTCACGAGTTGACCAATCAGAGGTCTGTACCTGTCCACCAAATGCTTTAGCAGCTGGCAACAAACTGTCTGACTGCTCATATACCGTGTTACTGAAACCCTCTGCTTTTTCTGTAAAGGCTGCCTGTGCCTTCTGGAAAATCAACTCACCTTTAATTTGAGGCTTAAGACTCTCAAAATCAGAACTTTGCCCGGTAATCTCGGTAAGCTTGATAATGTGATAGCCAAACTCTGACTCAACAATATCACTTATCTGACCAACCTTCATGCCAAATGCAGCATCTTCGAAAGATTTAACCATTGCACCGCGGCCAAAACTACCTAAGTCACCGCCTTTAGCAGCTGAACCTGGATCTTGTGAATTCTTGATAGCCAACTCTTCAAATGATTTTGGATTCTTTCTAACTGCGGCCAGAAGCTCTTCAGCTTTAGCTTTTGCTGCCTGTTTTTGCTCAGCAGTCGCATTCACGCCAAAGCCAATTAAAATATGGCTCGCACGTCTTTGCTCATTGCCCTGGAATTTCGATGCATTCTCATCGTAGAACTTCTTAACTTCTTCATCGCTCACTTTGATTGTTGGCACCAAGCTACTCGCAGACAACAATAAGAATTCAATTTTGACTTGTTCCGGATTACGTAAACTGTCTTTATGCTTCTCATAATAAGCTTTTACTTCTGCCGGATCGATTTTTACCTGATCAATAAAATCTTTTGTTTTTATTTCAGATACAGTAACTACACGCTTTTGTTTAATAAGCTGCAAGGCACTTTCGGCACGCGCATTTGAAATGAAACCAAGTTTGGCGATCCCGTCCTGCGCCTGTTGTGCTAATAAATCTGCACGGATTGAAGCCTCAAAATTTTTAGGTGTTAATCTATTCTGCTGCAACAGTTCATCATATAACTCTTGTGAAAATTTACCGTCCTTTTGAAAGTTTGGCATACCAGTAATGTAGGTGGCCAGCTGTGCATCGCTAATCGCATATCTGGCAGCTTTAATTTCTTTTTCCAGCAGTTGCTGATTGATCAGGCGATCCAGTACCAACATCTTAACTTGGGGGTTATCCAGCTCCGTAGGGTCGACTTTCCCTTCGGACTGAAGTCGATTACGCAAGTTTTGTAATGCGTTCGAATATTGCTGTATTGATATGTCGCTACCGTCAACTTTTGCAACGGCTACATTGTTACCGGCCTGACTTAAATAAGAGTCAATACCAAACAAGGCAAAAGGAATGGTAATTAACGCCAACAGGGCTTTTCCAACCCAGCCTGTAGCAACAGAACGAATACTATCTAACATAAAACTCTCTTTTTAAATTTTCACTGACAAGTAAAACATTTATAAACTTATAAGAAATAAGTGCATACTCAAACCATACTAATATATCACAAGTTACAGGATAGATATGCACCAACCATGATATGACAGACTATAAAAGGAATCAGTTCTTTTTTATATAGCAATAACATAAAGTAGAAATAAAAAAAGCGAGTCTGTAAGACTCGCTTTTTTTATTTGGCGGAGTGGACGGGACTCGAACCCGCGACCCCCGGCGTGACAGGCCGGTATTCTAACCAACTGAACTACCACTCCATTAAATCTGCGTTTCTTATCTATAAATATTTTTCACAAAATAAAGAGTGCTTAAACTACCAGCACTCTAAATTTAATATAGAAACGGCTTCGTTACTTAACATCATCGTTGGTTTTTTTGGTGGGTGCTAACGGGGTCGAACCGCTGACATTCGCCTTGTAAGGGCGACGCTCTACCAACTGAGCTAAGCACCCTGCCTAACCAACGAAAACGCTAGTTTACAGCATCTTTAAGCGCTTTACCAGCCCTAAATTTTGGAGAATTAGCAGCTTTAATCTTAATTGTTTCACCTGTGCGAGGGTTACGACCATTACGGGCCTCGCGTTTACCTACGTAAAATGTACCAAACCCGATTAATGTCACCAAATCACCTTGTTTTAATGCTTTAGTAACAGCAGCTGTAGTTGCGTCTAATGCACGACCAGCAGCCGCTTTAGAAATACCTGCAGCGCTTGCAACCTGATCAATTAATTCTGATTTATTCACGTGTAATCCCCTTTTTAAGGTTTATTAAAGAAAAACAACGATTAGTTCTATGGGGAAGCATCCCCGCACTCCCTTTATATCAAGCCTATAAAGGCCGTGTCAAGCCTTTATAGGCGGTTATCACCACTTATTTTTTCAGTGTTTTATGGCGTCTAAAGTTACCAACGGAGTTTCTGTAGAATTATCAGCAAGTTGAACCTCTTTTGCAGGATTCCCATTAACATCAGCCTGTTCCGGCAAAGGCACCGGTGCTGAAGCCAATGCCAATGCCAATACATCATCAATCCATTTTACAGGGTGAATATCCAGGTGATTTTTGATATTCTCTGGCACATCAGCTAAATCTTTGACGTTTTGCTGTGGGATTAATACGGTTTTAATACCGCCCCTATGTGCAGCCAATAACTTCTCCTTCAAACCACCAATAGGTAACACCTCCCCTCTTAGGGTAATTTCACCGGTCATCGCCACATCTGCACGCACAGGGATACCAGTCAGAATAGAGACTAAAGCCGTAGTAATGGCGATACCCGCGCTCGGACCATCTTTAGGTGTAGCGCCTTCAGGGAAGTGAATATGAATGTCATTCTCTTCATAAAAGTTATTAGCTATACCTAAACGCTGCGCACGGCTTCTAACTACACTCATGGCTGCCTGAGTTGATTCTTTCATGACATCACCAAGCTTACCGGTAGTGGTAGTTTTTCCCTTGCCCGGTAGCAATACCGCTTCAATCGTTAACAATTCGCCACCGACCGATGTCCAGGCTAGACCAGTTACCTGACCAACCTGGTTTTCTTTTGCAGCCACACCAAAATCGTAGCGCTGTACACCAAGATATTTTTCTAAATTTTTTGGTGTTACACTGATCTTTTTAGTTGCATCAGTACCTTTTTTCGCTTTGGCAGTAAGCAGTTCTTTAACAACCTTCCTGCAAACCTTGGCAACTTCTTGCTCCAGTCTGCGAACACCAGCCTCACGAGTGTAGTAACGAACAATATCGCGAACCGCAGCCTCGGAGACATGCAGCTCAGCATCTTTCAGACCATGCGATTTAAGCTGTTTTGGCAGCAAGTAACGCATTGCAATATTCACTTTTTCGTCTTCGGTGTAACCTGAAAGATTAATGATTTCCATACGATCCAATAAAGGCGCAGGAATATTCATTGAGTTGGCGGTAGCCACAAACATCACATCAGACAAGTCATACTCGACCTCAACATAGTGGTCAACAAAAGTATGGTTTTGTTCTGGATCCAACACCTCCAGCAATGCAGATGAAGGATCTCCTCTAAAGTCCTGGCCTAATTTATCTACCTCATCCAGCAAGAACAGTGGGTTTTTAACGCCTACTTTAGTCATGCTCTGCAATATCTTGCCTGGCATCGAACCAATATAAGTACGTCTATGGCCGCGAATTTCAGACTCATCACGCACACCACCTAGCGCCATACGCACAAATTTACGGTTCACCGCCTTTGCAATACTTTGGCCGAGTGAAGTTTTACCTACACCAGGAGGCCCAACTAGGCACAATATTGGCGCTTTAATTTTATCAACGCGCTGCTGCACCGCCAGGTACTCGACAATACGCTCTTTAACTTTATCCAGGCCGTAATGATCATCATCAAGAACTGATTCTGCTTTAGCTAGGTTCTTACTGATTCTGGTTTTTTTATTCCAAGGCAGGCTAATCAGGGTGTCGATATAATTACGCACTACTGAAGCCTCGGCTGACATTGGTGACATCAACTTTAATTTCTTCAGTTCACTAGTCACTTTTGCCTGCGCATCTTTAGGCAACTTGGCAGCTTCGATACGCTTTTCAAGCTCGTCCATCTCGGCATTTTCATCATGCTCACCCAGCTCTTTCTGAATCGCTTTTACTTGCTCATTCAGATAATACTCGCGCTGTGTTTTCTCCATTTGGCGCTTTACACGGCCACGGATGCGTTTTTCAACCTGCAGAATATCAATCTCGCCTTCCATCAAGCGTAACAGGTGTTCCAAACGTGTAGCAACATCGAACATTTCAAGGATTTTCTGCTTTTCTTCAAGTTTAAGCGTCAGGTGCGCTGCAATAGTATCTGCCAAGCGCCCTGCTTCATCAATCGTAGCCAGCGAAGTCAGAATTTCAGGTGGAATTTTCTTGTTTAACTTAACATACTGATCAAATTGCGCGAATACAGTACGCATTAATGCCTGTATTTCCACGTCCGTCTCGGACTCTGCAATAAGTTCAGGGCGCGCAGCAAAGCACTCTTCTGTCTCGGTAAACTCACTGATTTTCGAGCGCTGCACACCCTCAACCAGCACTTTAACTGTGCCATCTGGCAACTTAAGCATTTGCAGTACTGTTGCTATCGTACCGACTTCATGCAAATCACTCGCCTCAGGATCGTCTTTGCTGGCGGACTTCTGCGCAACCAATAAAATCTGCTTATTGCCTTCAGACGCAAGTTCAAGCGCCTTGACAGACTTTGTACGTCCGACAAAGAGGGGAATTACCAGGTGCGGATATACAACGACATCGCGCAGAGGCAAAAGCGGTAATAAACCGCTGTCTGGACTATATGAAGGTAATAATTGTGCCATGTGTAGACTTCCAAAATTAAGCTATGAAATAAGCAAAAAACGCCTATATAGCTGTTGATGGGGTTAATTCTTATGAGTTCAAGTGCTAATCAGTATTTAAGCACTAATTTTGTTACTCAAAACTAATTATATACAAGAAATTTAACGACACTCGTTAAATATAGACAGGAAAACCAGATATTTTGAGGCAGGGGTTCGCCATGTAATCCCAGCTAATGAAACCATAACCGGGATTACATACCGAATATTTAATGAATTAAGTTAACTAGCAACTTCTTCCGCTACTTTATCCTCATAAATCAGGATAGGCTGAGTATCACCGCGGATAACACCGTCATCAACAACAACTTTACTTAAGTTTTTCAAAGATGGCAGCTCATACATGATCTCAAGCAAGGCATGCTCCATGATTGAGCGTAAACCACGCGCACCGGTTTTGCGTTCCAAGGCTTTTTTTGCAATCAGCAATAAAGCTGACTCCCTGAACTCAAGATCAACGCCTTCCATTTTGAAAAGCTTGATATATTGCTTGGTAAGCGCGTTCTTAGGTTCAGTAAGAATTGTCACCAGAGCTGCTTCATCCAATGACTCCAGGGTTGCCACGACAGGTAAGCGACCGATAAACTCAGGGATCAGGCCAAACTTGATGAGATCCTCAGGCTCAACCTCTCTTAATACGGTCCCAACTTCGCGGGAATCCACCTTACTTTTAACTTCAGCACCGAAACCAATACCACCCTTTTCTGAACGCAGGCGTATTACTTTCTCCAAACCATCAAAGGCACCGCCACAGATAAACAGGATATTGGTCGTATCAAGCTGCACAAACTCCTGGTTAGGGTGCTTACGGCCCCCTTGTGGCGGAATTGACGCTACTGTACCTTCGATTAGTTTAAGCAAGGCCTGCTGAACACCTTCGCCTGACACATCTCGTGTAATTGATGGGTTGTCCGATTTACGTGATATCTTGTCAACTTCATCAATGTAAACAATACCGCGCTGCGCTTTTTCTATATCGTAATCACATTTCTGCAGCAGTTTTTGCATAATGTTCTCAACATCTTCGCCCACATATCCAGCCTCGGTTAATGTCGTAGCATCAGCCATTACAAATGGCACATCAAGCAGCCTTGCCAGAGTTTGTGCCAGTAACGTTTTGCCTGAGCCAGTTGGACCAATCAGCAAAATATTACTCTTTGCGATTTCAACTTCGTCCTTTTGGCCACCATTAGAGAGATTGTTATGTCCCAGACGCTTGTAGTGGTTATATACGGCTACAGCAAGATTTTTCTTGGCCTGAGTTTGGCCAATAACGTATTGATCAAGTATTTTGCAGATTTCCTGCGGTGTAGGCAGGTTCTCTTCAGCAGTTGTCAATCCGTCGGAGTTTTGCACTTCTTCCCTAATAATGTCATTGCACAAATCAACACATTCATTACAGATAAATACAGAAGGTCCAGCGATCAGCTTTTTAACTTCATGTTGGCTTTTGCCACAGAAAGAGCAATAAAGTAATTTATCGTCGTCGGCTTTAGTGGCCATGGGTTTAGTCCTATTAATGTTTTGCGTTGGAAACCTGGCTTAGCCAGGTTCCTTACAAATTTGATGTAATTACTATACTATTAATATAGTGAATTATGCAATTATGCAGCTTCGGAGCGATTGCCGATAACTTTATCAATCATGCCATACTCTACCGATTGTTCAGCACTCATGAAGTTATCACGCTCGGTATCACGGTCAATCTCTGCAGCTGTCCTGCCAGTATGATAAGCCAGGATATCATTTAATTTTGAACGCAAGTAGAGAATTTCTTTTGCGTGAATTTCGATGTCAGTAGACTGGCCTTGAAAGCCGCCAGAGGGCTGATGAATCATAACGCGTGAGTTAGGCAAGCTGAAACGCTTACCTTTAGCACCGGCAGCCAACAAGAAGGCACCCATACTGGCTGCCTGGCCAATACAAAGGGTACTGACATCCGGCTTAATGAATTGCATGGTGTCATAAATTGACATGCCTGCAGTTACTGAGCCACCTGGTGAATTAATGTACAAATAAATATCTTTGTCAGGATTTTC
>JALRGX010000039.1 GCA_023259635.1 Methylotenera sp.
CGTGCGACTATTAACATACGCTTCAGCATTGCTGATTTGCGTAGCCGTTGACTGTGCGCCTCTTATAATCAGGCTGTATAGTCTGCCGTTGAATGGTAGAGAAGTACCGCCACGAGAGCCTATGTATAATGGGTAGTTACCATAGTTACCTGTTCCAGTGCTGCCTGATTTCAAAAAATCAGAATTAACGTTATTGACTTTTATAGTGAAAATGTTGTTTAAAATATCACCTATGCCAGTCACCGTATTGGTTATTGGTGCAGGATAAATTGTGTTAGTGCTGCTGAAAGCTTCAATGCTTCCTGAAGTGTCAAATCGGTAAGCAGCTCCAGCGGTTACATTTGAAATTGAAGAGTTAAGTCTAAAAGAGTTAAGTTGTACATTCCCAAATTCAACAATCATGCCGCGTGCAGCATCACTTAACTTCCTAACGCCAGCCCATACCGTAACCTTGTCAGTGCCAGTAAAATTAACACTAGCGGTCTGCAATGCGTCATCAATGCCGTCAAAAAGCAGGTAATACCGCCCGCTGGCATCTTGCTGTAATACAGGGCGTTTTGTATCTGTGGTTTGCGTAGCGTGATTGCCTCTACCTGATTTGTCTAATATACGACCAACCGCCTGCCCTACCGTAGTAACAGGAATAGTGCCTGCCGCATTTTGAAACATGGTAGAAAAGTCACTAAGGTCATACCATGCGCCTTGTTCACCAGCGGAGAATAGGGCGGCTACTTCGCGCGTTAATGCATCGCCTGCCCTTACAGCACATCTAGGAATAGATAAACCTAAGCCTAACATTTAAAACAGCCCTACGATACCTGTAGCAGTCGTGCCAGTGACCAGTACACGTTTAGCGCGTATCGGTAACAATGAACCAGAAGCAACTGTTAATGTAACCGCTGACGTATCATCAGCAGCAATAATTGCAATCGTACCGCCTACGCCAATGTATAACGCCTTTGGTAAGTTGACCAAATCAATGCCATTGTCAGGAGTAATAGCTAATAATTTACGCGCTTGTAAGTCTACGTTATCACTTTGATTTTGAAATTTATCAGCCATCATTATTCCTTTTTTGATTTAATAACACTAACCAATAAGCCCATATTATAGGCTTATCAGTTAAAATTATTCAGCGTCTTTGTCGGATTCGACTGTTACCGCAGCATCTAATGCCGCCTGTTCTTTCTTAGTCAGTTTCTTTTCACCAGACTTTTGCACTTCCAAATCCGCATTGTCTTTTACATCATTGTAAAAGTCATCTGACAATTCAACTGTTTCAAGTGGTGCAACTAACTTGTCGCCAACATACCAGCCTCGAGCACTAATATTTTTTACTTGCATAATCATCTCCATATTAAAAAAGGGCAAGGCTAAAATAACCCAGCCCTTTTATTTTACATCAATATCTACTAAATTGAATCAGATTTGCTGAATGCTAATGGGTACTCGATAGTAACCCCACCAAAACGCGATTCGCAAGGTACTTCAAATGCAAGACCTTTTTGCTGTGGCGCGTGTTGCAAGAACATCATCGGCAAATTCAACTGATAGTTGTCGATTGAGTTGTCCGCAGCAATCATCGTAGCCGTTGCGCCATTTGCGCCGCCGTTTGCTGTAGCATCAAGCTCCAGCACAGGGACTACTTTGGTAACGAATGGGTTATTAGATAAGAAATACTCCAAGATTGTAGTATCGCTGGTGCTTGAGCGTGGAGTGCTTGCAATTAATGTGTATTGTGAAAGAGGCATCCATAGCTCATTAGCGCGATGAACGCCTTTTGAGATAGTAAATACACTATTAACAATGCCATTCATATCGCGCAAGATTTGGTCTGCTGTTTTTGCGCTAAATAGCTTGCTTGAACCAGTACCATCCGCAGGGATAGTGTAGCCTGAGATATTTGCATTAGACAAAAAGCCCGGCAAGCCAGATACGGTGTCGCCAGCCCATGCCAAACGATTGATTAGCTCGTCATGTGCGCGGCGAGCTTGCGCTTGACGCTTTGCATCAAGAGATACGCCAGTGAACTGAGCTGCACGAATGTCCTGCACTGAGTAGCCATATGAATCGCCAATACCGCGAATAGGGCTAGTAAACTCTTTGCCAGTCACATCTGAGCGAGGCAAGTCATCTGCATAGTTTGCAATAATCTTAGCCGCGCCTACACCGTCATATTGACGGTAAGTGATTGTATTTGCACCAGCAGGAATTGATGTATCAATCGGGAAAACTTCAAACGCTGAAAGTTTTGCGCGTTTAACATCATATGCTTTAGGGCGGATAGCTTCTAACTGACGCGCAAAGAACACGCTCTCGTTAGCATCTAAGCGACCTGTTGATTCAATGGCGCGTAAATCCTGTGCGTCATAGTTCATATTTTGAGTAGTCATTATTTAATCTCCACAATTGCCAAGCCTGCGCCTGTTGTACCTGTAATGAATTTAGCGGTAATTTGAGTAAATGCCTCAATGCCAGCCGCTACAGCTTCATCCGTAAATTTACCGCTTGAGAGTTTCAAGTTTGCAACAGTGCCAGCCACGACTGCATCATCGGTATTAACCCAGATACGGCCTTCTTTAATTACGCCTACTGTGTCTTTATCCGCATAAGCTGCAACACCTGCACTTGTTTGCTCAACAATGCCAGACACCGCAATACCTACTGCCAAAGCTGCTTGACCTACGCCAGTGCCAACTGCTACTACTTGACGCTCTTTGTTAGTGCCAAGTACAACAGGTACACCGAAACCGATAGCACCTTCCGCGCTGTAAGACATTGTGTTAAATGTGCCATTGTCGGCTAACAGACCAGCAAAGCCAGCCGCGCCATATTGTGATACGCTAGTTTGTGACATTATTTAGTCCCCTTGTTTGCTAATTCTTCCATGTGTTTCTGATAAGCAGTTTTGCCAGTCGTTTGCACACTGTCTGTTTTTGTTTGTGTTTTCTCGCGCTGGTCTGCCATGTTTAGGTCTGGTGCAATCTCCAAAGCCATATCAAAAGCCGCGTCCACGTAAACATCAGACTTACCTGAAAGGTCTGAATCTTTACGAACCGCTTTAATTACAGCCTCTTTAACTTCACGGTCTGTTTTGCCTGCATGGTCAATTTTAAACTTAGCCGCATTAGCCTCTAAAGCTAAACGGTTAGCAGCATCTAAACGACCTGACTCTTTAGCAGCCTTCACTAATTCATCAATGCCATCTACTTTAGCTTGTAAGCCATCAATAGTTGCTTGTAATTGTGGAATAGAATCGAGTTTTTTAGCAGAGTCCAAAGCGTCTGCACGAAGCTTGGTAAGCTCTGCCGCCACTTCGGGAGCTGCATCATACTCAATGCCGTTGTCTAGTTTTACTTTGACAGTCATTGTGTGTTGCTCCTTTTGGTTTAAAGTTAAGTCCTCATCATCTAAGACTTCGTTGCTATCCATATTAAGCCTAGCCACGCCAGCGCGACCTTTCTTAACCACAGATAAATGATTGATGCGAATCTCTCGTTGGATTGCATCATATTGACCGTAAATAGGGTGAGTGCCTGACTCTTCGTCAAGCTTGCATGAGTAGCCTAGTGATAGTTCGCGCCTGTCACCGATAGCGTCAGGTGAATGAATTACAATTTGAGTGCGTACATTATCGCCATCCTGAAAGCCTGAATCTAATACCGCACCAATAGATACACGGTTCGCATTCTTAGCCGTAACCGTTCTATCTTTATGGTCTATTGATATTGGCTTGCCTTTCATACTTGCAAGGCTATCGGCATTAAACACTTCATCAGGCAATCGTAACTCTCTGCGAATTGAACCGTCATCATTGCGATATTCTTGAATGCCTACTCGCGCGACAATTGGAGTGTCTACGATAAAACCTTCATCGGTTTTCGTAGCCTGAAATGATGCAAAGTCGTATCTAATCACACTCATAACAGAATATTATCACAAAGAAAATGAGATTGATAAGTTTTTTTTATCAATTAAATGTTATGTAACAAAATAACTAATCAAAAATTGCTCTAGCTATGCATCTACATTGATAATCGTGACCAGGATGCCCTGTGTTAGCAGGAGGTTCACTCCACTTATAAACCTTGTTAGCGTGTGCCTTATGCGCAGGTCTTACGCGCTCATCGTTTGAAGTAATCCACGTATATTCAGTTATTCCTAAATCTTTTTGCCGATACTCGGTTAAATCAGAGTTAGCGCGGCTTATCTGGTCGCGCGATATTAACCTAGCCCTAGCACTCGTTACGCCTGATAACCGTTTAATCTCTTTCGCTATCTCACTAGGTGCTGTACCTGCCATTACACCATTGCGAATAGTGGCCTCTACCTTGCCAATATATTGTGTAGGGATAGACTTAATCAATGACGTGTTGTAATCAATCCAGTTATTCATGCGCGGAATAAGCCACGGTTCTGACCTAAACACATCCACACCAACGCCAAACCTAGCGCGTATTAACGTAGGG
>JALRGX010000041.1 GCA_023259635.1 Methylotenera sp.
CAGGGAACAGGCAGTGGTAACACGGGCTAAGAATCGAGCGCATATCATAAACCGTTACCTGCCCTTCAAAACCGATCGCAGCACCTGAAACCAAAGGTTTCTTTAATTCAACACACAGTTTATTCAGGGTATAGCGTGTCGCAAAATTATCACTGCAATCCAGCACTACATCCGCCTCGGAAATCAGTCCGGCAAAATCAGCTTCCGTAGATTTTTCACAAATTGTGCTGATCTGGGTTTCCGGGTTAATCTCCAACAGCGTTTTCTGTGCCGAGACCGCCTTATTCATCCCGATAGAAGATGTGGTATGCACGATCTGGCGCTGCAGATTGGTTAAATCCACCACATCAAAATCACAGATCGTGATCGTGCCAACACCGCCTGCAGCAAGATACAAAGCGGCGGGAGAGCCCAGGCCGCCAGCTCCTACCACCAAAGCATGGCTGTTAATGAGTTTATCCTGTCCTTCATAGCCGATCTGCGGCAAAAGGATATGGCGACTGTAACGTAAAAGTTGGTTATCGTTCATTATGGAAGTTTACCTGCGGCAACCATACGGCTCATGAGTAATGGCCTGCTAATCCAGACCACATGGTCATCAAAAACCGGGGATTGTACATCACTTTGGTACACCCCGTTCGTGCCTTCATAATCTGCATTTTCCCCATCCGCCACCCGGTTCTTGCCCGTGGAGTAAAAAATAACCACTGGGCGCTGCGTTTCCGCTGTTAATGAGTTGCCAATGCTATCCTGTACCTTAAGCTTATCAGAATTGGAAGTTTCCGTTGCCATATTGAAAGGTTTTGAGAATTCCCGGTCAACCCGGTATCGCCAATATCCGATCATGCCCCCAGCTGATGTTTTCTGCATTTCCCCCCAGGCGTCGATTTCGCTCACTCCCAAAGTTTTCCAGGGCAAGTACCCTTCACTTGTTGCCCCAGATGAACAAGGCGTAATTTCTACCCCGAAATCGGCACTGGCCGGCTCAGTGACTGTAGCAGGGCAGGGAAAGCGACCATTTATCATGGCAAAACCAATGAGCGCTTCTTTAATTTCTGCTAGAGATGCACGCGTCTCCTGCAGCCTCCTCTGATCAATTTGCGCTTCTAGCGGCGTTAATAACCAACCTAACATTACCCCTAATATAAGCAGTACCACTGCCATTTCAATCAGGGTAAAGCCATACGCACGGCTTGGTAATTTACATGTCTGCTTCATAACACCTCAAGATATCTGCACTGGGGTTATTCGCACTAAAGGATGATACGCCATTAAATCCGGCATTATTTGCGGTCGGCACATGAAATGCAGTTACATTCGAGCCTTCAAGATAATTGACAGGGTTATTTTTATCATTAGCATCCAATCTCGTTTGATTAGCGGCTTTTTGCCCGCCAAAAATCAATACACGTGAACAAGGTGCCGTAGGCACTCCATCAACAATAATTGGCGTTGCTACGGGCAATTGCGTCAGCAATAACATCTCAAGCCAGTTTTTACAAAACGTTTTATTTGCGGCTTTGTCGCATTCAACGTTTTTTGTACCTTTATCGCCCTCTATTGCAACCGCTTGCAGATGTTCCTTAAATTTAGAATCATCCAGTAATGATTTAATCTGCGTAGAGAAATCAGTGTACCTGTTAAACAACCTGAAAATATCATCCACTGTCACAAAAAGGAAACGATCATTGTATGCATCACTTTTATGCATAACAAACCGTTTATTGCCTGTATTAGATGCCCGGCTATTATTCATTGAATTAATAAAATAATTCAATTCATCGGCTATTGCATCTTCCGCACTGTATGGGTCCAGGAAGTTTCTTGCATCATAATTGCCATGGCATTGTATAAAACCGGCATCCGCCAGAACCCGGCTCTGTGCGCCTAATGGATGCCCGGGCGAAACAAGCAATGCCGCCAAGTTGCTGGCAAGAACATTACCGTGGTTATCAACAACATCAATCTGGCCTTGCGTATCCCAGTTAAGAACACCAGCTGTTTTAGGATTGTTTTTAAAATGTCCAGACACAGCATACCAAAGACATTCATTTGCACCGTCTTTAAGTGGTGAAATACCCAGTGATTGCCATGGTAATTTACCTATTACTACCGCATCCTTAATCCCTGCTATACCCGTTGAGTCACCTTCTTTAGTAAAACTACCTAACAGTCCCATATCTGGATTAGGGAGATACCCCCATACATTTTCAGTTGATTTTGTTAAAACATAACCGAGCAATGCAGACTTCGCTTCTGCCAGCGCAGCTGCCGTCTTTTTATCACGCTCGATTTTGAATGTGTCTGGATTCAGTGCATATAACAAATATGCCGTCGCTGCCAATCCGACCATAAAAACCAGTATGATAAGCGTCATACCTCGTTGCTTACGGGATGGCATCATTCCCGATGACTCCTGTTTCTTGCAGATTCAGCTGCTTCTCTTTTTCTAACAGTTTTAACTCTTTAATCTGGTCAGTTTCAGGCTCATACACCTGCCCTGCTTTTAAATGCACATTTTTACCCGTTGCAGGAATCGTCACACTCAAGATCTCCGCACCGTTTTTGACTGCATTGCCCTGCTTGCTTAACCGGCCTATCTCTACATCATCCAAGGTACTATTTTCCTGCACTGGCTTATTATTAACCCATAGTGTTGCTGGGCCATCACTGCGCTTCACATAACCTTGCAAAGTTACAGGCTCTGGCAATGCATCAGCCACAGATGCCAGCTGCGGCTCAGGCTGCGAACCCGATACTTGCAGCTTTTGTTTCTGCCGCAAGATATCCAGGTTTTTACGCTCGCCAGGGCGGCTAAAAAGACGGCCGAAGTCATCATCTGCCGCAGCTTTCAACTGTACAGAACTCAAGCCAACCACGAAAACCACCAGCAAGGAAACAGATAAATCAGACAATTTATTCATAAACGTTTAAGGTGCCAATAATGTCTGAGTGGTGGCCGGTTCGCGCAAGGTCAGCCAGTCCAGCTCACACTGTGCATGCAAGTTCGCGCTCAGCGAATTATTAAACTGGCTGTTAGAGTTGAGCCTGTTTATTTCGCAGTCTCGCAGCATAAATGGCGTGGAATTTTCTGCAGCCAATGCTTCCGTCAATTGCAGCAGGTCGCCCTCATGCAGCATATCGAACTCCAGTTTCATTACAGAACGGTTCAGCGAGAAACCGCCAAGATTGGCGGCAAAAGCCGGGGTATATTTTTCTTGATGGCTAATGCTGTATTTAATACCAAACAGTTTAAACTTATTGTGCTGCCCACGTAGGTTTTCCACCCATTCTATGCGCTGCTCCTCGCCCACAAAACCTTTGCTTATAAGCGCTTGATACTTAGGCAGATACTCGACAATCATGTCTTTTTCGGCACCGGATGACAGATAACGCTGACGGGCAGTATTAAGCTGATTCTGCTGGTTCTGCAACGCAACCTTCTGCTTTGCATTGAAATATTGAGCAAAGCTAAATAGTGAGACTACTGCCATAATTACTGCAGCCAATATCAGCAAAGGTGTTTGTAAATTTTGCCAATCCTGTTTCTCTAATTTCATGGCTATTTAACCCCAGCTGCATTAAACAACACCTGATCAGCAGGTTTGAGTATTACTTTTAATTTAAAATATGCCGGCTGCTTTTGTGCGGACTGCACATCCATAGTGCTGCCATGCAAATCGACAAACGAGCTTGCATTTACCGGCTCCTGCAGCACTTCAACATTGGCCACCCTTGCATCAGCCTTTATATTTGCCGTATAGCGATTAACCGTATTTAGCGCAGCTCGATAATCACCGCCAAAACCTGTAATCTCGGCAGTGACAAATCCAGTTTCATAGAGCTGCGCAGTAGCTGCTGCAAAATTTACATTCTTCTGAGTGTTATTGGTTGCAGGCGATGTCGGAACCGGTATTAAATTATCTTTATCTTTAATACTAATATCGTTGGTCAATATCCAGCGTAGCCTATCAAGCTGGACGTTGTCCAGAGACTCCTGATTTGATTGTTCAAGTGCGGCACTCAGCACTTGCATCATGCGGCGCGGCGATTTAGGGTAAGCGACAATTTTTTTGTCGAGTTCCACCGCAATCTGTAAATCGTTAGCGCTGATTGGCGTATCAGGAAAGTTCTTGGCAACCTCGCTGTAACGATACCGTTCCAGCATGGTATCCTGCATCGCCTGATGATAAGCCAATTGATTGCTCCAGCCTTGCATAAACAGCCATGCCGCAGAAATCAGGCCAAGCACACCTATCGCCACAGTTCCAGCTTTGATTGCCCGCCTGATCTGACTGACACGGGAACTCTTTGTAAGTTTTTCAGGTGCCAAATTATCAACCTGATTGCCATTAACCAGCAGCTGCATGTGCAGCAATTCCGGCATCTGCAGCACCAGGTTCAGAGGCAGCCCCAGGCTCTTAGCCATCTCAGATAAATTGATATGCAGGCAGTCCAAACCCTGCTCCCGGCTGATAGCCTGCGATATATGCCGCGTGGAGTCATCTGCACTTACAAGCACCAGGTTCATGCGTGTTTCCAGCGAAATATAACGCTTGCTCATCAAATAAAGCCGCGTTTTTTCAGTTTCAACCAGATAGAAATAAGCTAATTTACTAACATCATCTGGCACATTAGGCACCAGGCGGCTCATACTTAATCGTCCGTCATGAAAATAAGTCTGGCGCAATCCTGATGATAATTTCTCACACAACAGAATATTAGGGGCCGTCAATTTGAATTGCTTAATCAGCGTTTTACTCAACATTGGCAACAGGTAAATCCCCACCAGCTGTGCATCTACCCGTTGAATAACGCCTATCCAGCCTTCAATGAATTCATCATTGTTCAATGCAGCAAACAGGTAATTATCATCTCTACGTTTGTCTTTATCCCGGCTGATAAAATGTGCTGTACGGTAATATAATCCGCGATAAAACTGGTTAAGTTTGCGTGCAACAAGCTCACGTCTGGCAGTACCTGTTGTATGCGGCAGGCTTTCCAGACGGTAATCCTCTTCAACTGCATCTACAATTAAATAGACCGGCGTAGATTGATGCTGCAGTAAGAATCCAGCGAAAGCCGCATACCCGTCTTCATTATTAATAAACCGCTGGCATCCCTGTAACGTACCTGCATACCATACCCCTGCCAGTAAATTATCGGCTGTGACACAAAGCACTATTCTGTTTAAATTGCCTTTAAGCATAACCTGGCCAGTTAAAGTTTAAGCTTGCTGAATGAGTCATAAACGGGCCCCAGTACCGAGAACATAATAAAGGCGAGTATGCCGCCTAATATTACGGTGAGCGCAGGCTCTATCATTTTCAGCATCTTCTGCATGGCGTCGTTTACATCACGATCATAAAAATAACTGATATTAAGTAACGACTTATCCAAAGCCCCCGTATTTTCACCCACCTTAATCATGCGCACCACCAATTGCGGGAACAAACCTGCATTGCGGAAACTCTCGCTCATGGAGTCACCGGAGTTAATCTGCGCGTGCACCCGGGTCAGGGCGTCTGCTACTACGCGATTACCCACAATGTTCTCACAAATCCTGATGGCATCCAGAATCGGGATGCCGGTTTGATACATAAGGGCGAAATAGCGCGCGAAGCGAGCCATGATGATTTTATGCAGAATTTCACCGGTAACCGGAAAACCCAGTTTAAATAAATCAAAACGATAACGTGCAACCGGGTTGGATTTAATAATAGCGATCAAACCAATGACCACTAAAAACGGCAGGCCGATAATCAGCCACCAGTAATCTACAAATGCATTGGATATAGCAATCAGTATTTTAGTATTTAAAGGCAATTCCTGGCCCATATTACGTAAAAACGATACCATCTGTGGCACAAGATAAGTCATGAGAAACACCACAGCCAGTGACACTACTACAGCGACAAAGGCAGGGTAGGCCAACAGCTTTTTCGTTTGTGACATCAGCTCATCTTGCCAGCGAATGGTATTAAATAGATTATTCAATACCGTCGGCAGCTGCCCGGTATGCTCACCTGCTGCGATCAGGCTTACAAACACTTCGTTAAATACCGCCGGATGCTGCGCCAGCGCTTGTGATAACATCTTGCCACCTTCTACTTCCGCACTGACTGCCCCCAATATTTTCTGAAAATAAAGGTTGCTGCTGCTTTCACGTAAATCATTCAGACATTCCAGCAGTGGCACGCCGGCACTGGTTAACTGCTCAAGCTGAAAACAGAACATGACTAAATCCTGGTTACTCACCCGGCGGCTGTTAAACAGGCTTGTAGACTTTGCCGCTGTGCGAAAAGTAATTAAATCGAGCCCCATGCGCGACAAGCGGATTTCCAGGTCAACCTCATTAAGCGCGTCAAGCTGCCCCATGGCTGGACGCCCTAGTTTATCAATGGCTTTATAACTGAATGAAGGCATAGGCGTAATTCTGCAAATCAGGCATTGATGCGGCTTGTTAAATCAATTACCCGCATTACTTCCTTAATGCTGGTATGGCCTTCCAGAATACGTCGTACCCCGTCTTCGGCCAAAGTAATAAAGCCTTTATCAAAAGCCATTTTCTGCAGCTCATCCAAGTGCGCATGACGTGAAATCAAAGCATCCATATCGCTATCAATCCGCAGCAGTTCAATGATTGCCATACGGCCTCGATAGCCACTCAGATTACAGTGCTGGCAACCTTGTTCCCTGAAAATCTGCGGCCTGTCATTTGGTTTAATACGTAAAACCCTACGCTCAAACTCATCTGGCTCATATTCCTCTTTACAATGCTGGCACAACACCCGCACCAGGCGTTGCGCCACCACACCGATAATATTACCCGCCATAATATCGGGCAGGATGCCAATATCCGTCAGGCGCGGAAAAGCGCCTAACGCGGAGTTGGTATGCAGGGTACTGAATACCTGATGACCGGTCATCGCCGCGCGGAAGGCCATCATTGCAGTGTCTTCATCGCGGATCTCACCAACCAGAATGATGTCCGGGTCTTGACGCATAATCGAGCGTATGCCATTGGCAAAATCAACTTTATTCACCTCGGCTACCGAAGTCTGCCGCATCATGGTTACGGGATATTCCACCGGATCTTCCAGCGTCATGATGTTCACTGCAGTAGTATTCTGACTGGATAACAGCGAATATAGCGTTGTGGTCTTACCGCTACCGGTTGGGCCAGTAACAATCAATATGCCCTCCGGACGCGTCATCATCAGGCGCAACTCATCAAGTGTCTGCTTACGCAGCCCCATGCGTTCCATTGGGATAATCGACTTTTCCCGATCCAGCACGCGCAGCACGATATTTTCACCATGTATCGTCGGGTGTGTTGAGACCCTGAAATCAATCGGGCGCCCGCACAAGTTCATGTTAAGGCGGCCATCCTGCGGTGCCCGCGTTTCGGCAATATCCAGCCCACTCACGACTTTAAGCCGAACCGCGACACCACCCCAGTAACTTTTATGCAGGCTGCGGATCTGCTGTAACACACCATCAATCCGGTAGCGTATACGCAAAAAGGCATGCTCCGGCTCAAAGTGAATATCCGAAGCACCGCGCTTGACGGCATCCATTAGCAGGGAACCAACCAGACGTACTACCGGTTGCGTGTACTCGTTACCTGCTGCACTCAAACTCTGATAATCAATTTCACCGGTTTCAATTTCACGCAGGATTCCGTCAACAGATAACTCGTAACCATAAAACTGATCAATAAACTCTTCAAGCTGCGCTTCTGCCGCCAGCACGGGTTTGAGCTGAACTTTCCCCCCCAGCATTGCCCGCAGCTGATCCAATGCCACCACATTGAATAGATCAGCCATGGCCACTACCATGGTGCCGGTAGTTTCTTCATAAGCAACTGGCAACAGATGATAACGGCGTGAAAAATCCTGCGGCACCATTTGCAATGCTTCTATATCTGCAACCACTGTCGTGAGGTCAATACTTTCTGTACCAATGGTGCTGGCAAGCGTATCGCGAACCATAGCCTCGGTAACAAAACCCAGCTGTACCAACAAACGTCCCAGGGGCAGGTCATTACGCTCCTGCTCAATAAGCGCAATACGGAGCTGATCATTGCTGATCAAGCCCTGCTGCACCATTAACTCACCTATGCGAATTTTACGACGCTGCTCAGCCATGGTGCCCAGCCTGTTCTGATATGTTTACCTTGGTCATATTATCTTGTTTATTTTCCAGATTAGCGTTCTATCTGTTTTTTTTCTATTGAAGTGCCTGTATTCTGGCTTCCAGCTGTGTTTTATCAAAACTACTTGTACCTGCACTGTTTAACAGATCCAAAGCACGCCGATATTGCACCAATGCAAGCCCTGACTTACCGAGCTGATCCAGACTGACTGCCAGATTAAAGGCATAATCCGCGCTATTGGGCGCGTATCTACTGGCATTAAAATAAGCGGCCTGTGCCAATGACCATTGGTTCTGGGCCGCATACAGATTGCCCAGTGTTGCATGCAGGTTTGCCGCTTCCGGCTGCTGTGCCAACATGCTTTTAATACGGCTTTCAGTATCCGCATAATCTACAGCACCCGCGCCTGCTGACTCAGTACTTATTTGTGAATTAGCAATGGCGGATAAGGCAATGGTATTTCTTGGTTCAATTTCCAGCACCTTTTGGTACCAGCCATTAGCATCCATATAGCGAGACTGCCTGGCTGCAATTGCAGCCATACCCAGCAAAGCATCGACACTTCTCACATCACTCTGCAATACTTGCCGGTATTGCTGCTGCGCGGCCGCGTGATCTCCGCGGCGATAAGCCTGATAAGCCGCAAGCAAGGTTGGATCAACTCCTGCAGCCGGCGTTCTGCTAACCAATTTTAACGGCGGCACTTTTTTTGATCCGATGGAACCTTCATCAGCCACAACGCCATATTCCTTTGCGCCGTTGTCCGCTATATTTTTAGCCTCTTGTTTTTTGTTGGCAACTGACTTCGCGCCGATAGTGTCATTGCTAATAAATGCTGCCGTTTCCGTAACACTGGCATGCTTATTAACTTCAGGACTTGGGGCTGACACTGCATCGTTTGCCGTCATGCCGGCAATTGTTACAGCCTGAGTCTGCGCTGCATCTTGTGTTTGCGGGCCGATTGACTGCGCGAATGGCTCAACCGGAGCCTCTGGTGCTGCAGCCTCTATAATTTGAGGTGCTGGCTTAACTATGATTGCATCAGGCGCATTCAGCTTACCTAGATACCGGTATCCCTGCAGTCCGAGCCAGATAGCCAAAGCGCCTGCAATACCCAATATTAACAAGACAGATGCCGAGGTCGGATTCCTGGCTGACTGGTTAGCAACAAATATATTGGCTGCCAACTTTTGATCATGATCACTTTTGCTTTCAGATTGCTGCCTTACTTTTGCCGCACTTGCCACCGCCGCAATGTGTGAAGAATCTGCCTGTAAGGATAGTTCTTTCGCTACGGAGTTTGATGCTGTGCCCTCCCCCTGAATAGCTTCCCCCGTTGCCGGTAACGGCTCCAGAATCAGTTCAGCAGCCAAAGGCGCCTTTACCCTGCCTCTTTGAAGCTCTGCCCGCTTACCTTTCTCTGCCGATTCGAGAGCTTTTATCAGTAAACTCATCTACTGACTACCTTTCACCACTTTCTTCCAGCGTTTGCTTTAACTGCTGGCTTGGCAAATATTGCTTATAAGTTGCAAGCTCATCACTCTCCAGGCTTGCATTAGCAATCACTGTTGGGCGCAAAAAAATCACCAGTTCAGTTTTACGACTTGCATCATTTTCACCGCTAAAAATCTTGCCTATTAATGGTATTTTTGACAAACCCGGGACTTTATCGGTATTAGTTAAAATATCATCTTGCATCAGCCCGCCCAGCACCGCCGTATTCCCACTGAGAATTTGCAGCATGGATTCCATTTCACGCACCTGAATCTCGGGAACCAGACTTTCAATCTTCAAGTTGGGGTTAGGGTCTGACTTATAGCCAAGTACACGCGATACTGTTGGCCGGACATTGATATTGACGTTACCGCCATCATTAATTTGCGGCGTTACCGTCATGACAACTCCGACCGGAACTGTATTTGCCGTTGTTGTCACTGTAGATAAAATGTTACCGCCTACAGCTCCTTGCGATTGCTGTGACTGCACAGTAAAGTAAACAATGTTATCTACAACCTTAAGCACGGCCGTCTGGTTATTAAGCACCATTAATTTAGGGCTGGACAACACCTTTGTAGTACCAAATTGCTCGAGCAGGTTAATGGATGCTGCAATATTGCCAAGGCGGCTGATCGGGTTAAGATATCCTGCAACAAATCCCGCATTAGGCACGACACCGAAAGCATTGGCTGTGGTTGAAAAATCATTACTTGTACTATTGATATTACTCGTCTGGGCCCCTAGCTGCTGCCTGAACTGAAAGCCACTATTAGTGGGTCCATTATTCAGGCGGCTCCAGTCAATACCCGCCTGAAAACTATCATTCAACCTTACCTCAACTATGGTTGCCTCAATTAACACCTGACGCTTTACACTGTTCATCACCTTATCCAGGAACTCCTGCACACGCTCATGCTGCTTGTTTGTAGCCCTGACATTAATAATTCCGGCTTCGCGGTTAACAATTACCGTCGCTGCATAAAGCGTTTTAAATTCAGTATATTCTTGCTGTAAGTTTTGCGGTTTATCCTGTTCAGCAGTCACATTATCTGACTTCTGGTTACTATCCTGTGGATTGCCCAGGCGTGAAATTACAATTTCTTTATCAGTTTCAGCCAAAATATCTTTTATATTTTTTTCCAGCGTTTCCCAGAAACGATTTTTTGACTCGCTGTTAACAGCCGTACGCGAGCTATTATTCGCACCATTCCCTGTAGTATTCGTAGTGCTGGAAGTCCCGCCTGCTCCGGTCGTAGCACTCTGCCCGGTACTGGATATTTCGGCTGCCGCGCCTATAAAGCCGGTAGTATCCCGCGACATATTTACGTAATCGACCTTGTAAGTTCTTAACACGGGCTGATCTGGTACTATCGTTAGCACATCACCCTGAACTTGATAGGTTAAATCCACCTGCTTTGAAATTCGTTCCAGTATGGCTGGCAGCGTTTGGTCAACAGCATTAAGCGTCACACGGCCTTGGATGGATGGATGAATATCTATATTGAGCTTGCTATCTCGTGCGATAGCGAACAGAACCTCTTTCACTGGCGTGTCATATACAACGATGCTGTAAACCGGTTCTTTCACCTTAATCCTGGGGGGCGGCAAATAAACGTTATCCGTCACCGGTTTGGGAATGTTTCCTGCTACCCCACCTGCTGTCTTTGAATGTGCTGGAGCTGAGGATGAACTTTGATCATCTATATGGCCTCTCGATGGCTGCACCAAGGATTGGTGCGCACAAGCCGTTACACCTAAAATCATGGTCATAGACAGCATCAATATTACTTTATTGATTGCCATAGATTTATACTCCCAATAGCTACCTTATAGGTGCTTTACTATTTATTTATTTTTTAAATAATACCGCAAAAAATAGTTAGAAATAGTAAATTACAACAATAAGTTACAATCTGCCCCCAGGCATTCCAATAAACGCCTAAATTTTATAAGGTAATTTTAGAATGATTTGGGTTCCGGATTATTTTTTTGCGATCGTTCAATGTCTTTTTTTACACCGGCTAAAGTACGCAAATAGGGCTGACCTGCTTTAATTTCGGCAGGTAAACCGATAAGCGCGCTTAATGCTTCTGCCCGCTGTGTAAAGGCACCATACAGGATCACGGTATATTCACCATCATTCTTATGCATACGGTATAAATAAATATTGTCTATTTCCAACTGCCGACCTAAATTTTCGAGCGTGGCCTTCAACAACGCATCCGCTGATTGCCCGCTGGCAGCTGAAACGATAGGAACGGATTGTATTTGCAAGGAGATTGTTTCCGGGCTAGCGCCTGACAGTAAATTCCTTGTAGCTTCCAGACGCTGATTAACTAATAATTGCTGCGCATCCGCTAAGGCGGGAGTTGTATCTGCAACTATTGCCGCGGTGTCTGATATTACCGCATTCTTTTTAACTATCTGACTATCAAAGCTGACAACCGGCTTCGGCTGCTGCCAGTTTTGATAAGCCCATGCCGCCGCAAATATTGCAGAACCCGATATTGTCAGCAACAAAATAAACCATAATGCATATTTCTGATATGAGCCAGCCGGGTCCAAACCCAATTGATACCATTTTGGCTTCATGCCAAATTCGCTGTCGCGGATTGCTGCGCCTACATGCCTGGGGGTAACTTGGTAAACGTTTTCTGCAAATGCAGACAATAAGGCTTTATCCGCCAGAATATTGATTCTGCGCACCAACCCCTCTGATGCCTTGGAGAGTTTTTTAATTGCCGACTCCGCAAAAAGATGCGGGCCGTGGTAACCGGCGGCACGTAATCTGAAAATCAGGTATTCGCCTACATCTTTGGTTTGCAGTGGCCCCAGATTAAAACGGTGTGTAATACGCTCTCGCAATTGGCGTATATGTTCCTGGTTAAGATTCTCATCCAGTTCAGGCTGGCCAAACAAAACAATCTGCAGCAATTTATCCTGCTTGGTTTCCAGGTTTGATAACAGCCTGATTTCTTCCAGCGTTGCAAGAGGCATACCCTGCGCCTCCTCTACAAAGATCACTACCTGACGCCCACCTGCGTAACGCTCCAGTAAATAAGCCTGCAACGCCTGCATCACTTTCAGGCGGTCAGCATTTTTAGGTAACTTAAGCTGCAACTCAAAGGCAATCGCATGCAAAACATCTTCTGGTGCAACGCTCGGATTGGCAAGATAAATGCTCTCGATTTTCTCCGGCAATATTGTTTGCAGCATGCGGCAAAGCATGGTTTTCCCGCTACCAACCTCGCCCACCACCTTGATGATGCCTTCACCATTCGTTATAGCGTAAACCAGCGCATCTAGTATTGCGCCACGATTACCACCGGAAAAGAAAAAATCCGTATTCGGTGTAATTTTGAATGGGGGCTCTTTTAAACCAAAGTGGGAATAATACAAACTTCGCTCCTGCCTGTCCGAATGTTTGGCCAATACGCGCAGCTATAACGCAGGCTTCCTGCACAGGTAATTTACAATTGATCTAGTGTAATTCTTTACGTTATCACTTAAGTAAAGTTCCCATGCTAAACATGATAGCCAGCACATCCTGTGCTAGCTATCATCTTGCGTATTCATACGACTATACAACGTTGTACGATTCACATTCAACAATTTGGCCGCCTGGCTCAAATTGCCATGTGTCATTTTCATCGCAGCTTCAATATAAGCACGCTCCCAGGTTTTAAGTACTGCGTCCAGACTAACATTAGTCTGGCGCTGCAAATGACGCTGCGCCTGTATTGTCATGTTAGTTTCACTGCTAAAACCGGATTGATTATCTGGAACCTCCGGTTCGGTTAAATCAAACTCAGCAATCAGTTCATTCTCATTAATGCTTCTGCCCGCATATTTAGCGATTAAACGAATCACTATATTTCTTAATTCGCGCACATTGCCAGGAAAAGTATAATTCAGCCAGCGACTCTGCGCTTTAGCATCCAGCCCAAACAGGGCTTTACCAATCTGGTTAGCGTAAAAAGCCGTGAAATGCTCTCGCAGCAAATGCTTATCTTCACCAAGCTCGCGTAATGGCGGCACTTTTACCGTAAACACGCTTAAACGATGATACAGATCCGACCTGAATTTTCCTGCACGCATTTCTGCACGTAAATCCCTGTTCGTAGCCGCAACTATTCGCGCCCGACTTTTACGTGTCTGCGTCTCACCAATGCGCTGATACTCACCATTTTCCAGCACACGCAAAAGTTTTGCCTGTAACTCTAACGGCAATTCACCGATTTCATCCAGAAACAGCGTGCCTTCAGCCGCATCTTCAAAATAGCCCGAATGTGCTGCAACAGCACCGGTAAACGCACCTTTGGCGTGCCCGAACAGAATAGACTCTGCCAGCAGGGGTGAAACTGCCGCGCAATTGATCGACAAATAGGGTTGAAGCGAATGCTCACTTGCATAATGAAAGCTGCTAGCCACTAGCTCCTTACCGCTGCCGGATTCGCCCTCAATCAATACAGGAAATGGTGAATCTGCAAATTGTTTAATCTGCAAACGCAGCGCCTGTATCGGTAGGCTATTGCCCAGCAGGCCGCCATATTCCTGCTCCAATTTTATTTCATTGCGCTCGACATCCTGCACCTTGAGTGCATTCAAAAGCATGTCCCTAAGCTTTTCGACATCACAGGGTTTTGCAATAAAATCGCACGCCCCCAATGATAGCGCTCGCTTCACGTTGGCATCATCACTCTGCCCGGACAAGACATGAATCTTGATAGCTGGTGAATAGGTGAGTAGTGCACCGATTACCTTAAAACCTTCTTCAGGCAAATGCGGGCTTGGCGGTAACCCCAGATCAACCAGAGCCAGCGCTGGTGGAGCATCTAATTGCTGCAACAGGCTCTTTACCTGCGCATATGACTCTGCAACACAAACTTCAAAATTCCTGCTTAATACAAAATGAAGGGTATCTGTGATCAACGGGTCATCGTCTACAATCATCAATACCGGACGTAATTCTGTGGTCATTAAAAAACCTTATTATAAAAATTGAATCACTGCGTTCGATGCAACTATAGCCTCAATGGCTAACGCCATCAATATCTACACCTAAAGCATCATCGCTTATAACCCGCCGAGAAGGGAGTGAATGCGGGTTTGTATTATTAATTTATTACTTTAAACCTAAAGTCATATTTGTGTTATGCGAAAAGCCTCTAAAATGAGCTCCAACAATTATGATCAGGTAAAAATTTAGCAGAAAAATTGGCTGCTAGTGTTCTTGCACCGTGATTTTGATTGCAGTTAGCTCGAGCCTGCTATCAGCAGCATGATATGCTGCCATTCATGATGCGGCCAATAGATTGAAATTCCGTAAATATGAATTTCAATCCCGCGATTACCTACACTAATTAATTGCTTGCCGTTTGCTCTGTTTGTATATGAACTGTTGAGGTTGGGAAGGCAATCTCGGCACCGTTACTTTCGATGATCCTGCCTACCTTCAGTAGCACATCCTGCTTCACTTCATGGTATTTTTCCCATACGACAGTTTTCGTGAATGTATAGATAAAAAAGTCCAGTGAGCTTGCCCCGAACTGATTAAAGTTAACCATCAGCGTTAAATTTGTATCAATCTCGGGATGCGCCAGGAGCATCTCCCTGACTTCAGATGTAATGCGTTCTATAGCATTAAAATCTGTATAGCGGATACCTATCGTTTCATGAATGCGTCGATTTGTCATCCTTGAAGGATTTTCGATAGCAATTGTCGAAAATACAGAGTTTGGTACATATATCGGATTTTTCGAGAAGGTACGGATTACAGTCATCCTCCAGCCTATCTGCTCAACTGTGCCCTCAATCTGCCGATCAGGGCTGCGTATCCATTCTCCGATTTTAAAAGGCCGATCCAGGAAAATAATCATGCTGCCAAAAAGGTTAGCCAGCATATCCTTTGCAGCAAAACCGATAGCGATACCCCCGATGCCACCGAAAGCCAGCACGCCGGAAATGCTATAGCCCATAGACTGCATGCTAACCAGGGCTCCGGTAATGATGATTGAAATCTTACCAAGGTTGCTAATTGCTGTTAAGGTCGTTGCATCCAGCGCCTCTTTCGATGTCCGGTGTTTTTTTAGGTAGTTGGCTTCTACTTCTTTAATGGCCCTTATCAGGAACCATGTGACAATGACCACGACACCTACCTGCCGAATTGGGTCGATCAAATTGAATATGGCGGCTTCAGACTGCTGTTGTGCTATGCCTGCGGCAAAGGCAATGCCTAATAACCAGATCAGGAATTTAAGAGGCTTGCTGGCTGCAGCAAGTAAAGATTCATCCAGGATGTTGTCAGATTTATAAGCCTGCGTTTCTAATCTTGTTACTATTTTTTTAGCCAGCAAACTGATTAGAGTTGTCGTCAATACTATGAGGAATATCTGAATAATCCACCATTTACCATCCGTTATAAAACTGATTATTTGCCCGGTATTAATGTCCATAAAATTTAAATGCATATCCACTATTAGGTTTGTCTATACTTAGCATGTAACTTAACAATTGATATACATACCAACAGTTTGTAGTTATATAGAATAATTCACGATCAACTGATCGAATTGTTCCAACAATAAAGGCGACAATGGCTCCGGACTTTTGCATAAACCAATAGCAAGCGTGCAATTAATTGGGGAGGATTGTCTAATCTGGTTAAGTATATCACTAGCACCTAACCCCAATAAGTCCAAATCCATAATGACAGATTCAGGCTGATGATTTTTTAGCCACGCCATAGCATCCCGTTGACGCCTTACATGCCAGATGCTGTATTGGCTGGACATTTTCTGAATGATATTTTCGCTTACCTCAACATCTTCACAGATCAATAATAAAGTACTCATTTTTATGCCAATGCTGCTGAGAAGCCTTCTGATACCAACTGCTCCATTGTATAAAACCCTGCTGGCCTTCCATACAGGTTCTTGATTGCGTACAGCGCACCTTGCCCAAATGCAGCCCTGCTAATGGAATCATGTGTCAGGCGTAGGGTCTGGTTAGGAAATCCAAATATAATTTCATGTCGCCCCACAATGCCGCCAACTCGGATGGAATTGACATGCTCCTTAGGATCCAGATCTAATAATTCAGCTATCCGTATTGCCGTACCCGAGACTTCTTTTTTATTGTAAAAGTGTTCCTCTATCACTTCTACGCCCGCATGCGGCGCTAATTTACGTAAGATTTTTCCAGCGATAATGATGAAGTTGATACCTAATGTAATATTCGGTGAATAAAGCACCACGGCTTTTTTGCTGGCTTGTTTCAGGCACTCTATATGATGTTCCTTATAAGCCGATACTGCAGAAATAATGCCAATTTTTTTCTCAGCCAGTATGTCAGCGTAAGTTAAGCAAGTATCTGCATTAGAAAAATCTACTACGAAATCAACCGGTCTATCCTGAATTAGCTTTGCCAGATCAAACTCTGATGCTACATAAACGGGTAGATTTTCTGGCAAACCTACTGTTATAGCCGTATTGCTCCCACGCACAACCCAACTCAGCTCCACCTCCGGATCACTGAGAAACTGCCCGACGACTTCTTTACCTGCTTTACCTAAACCAAATAATCCAATACGAATCGTTTTCTTCATGTAACCCCTAATAAATTGAATCCATAGGAGAATAATAGGTCTGCCTTGGCGCAGCGCTAGTTTCCAGGCGGATTATTTCCCTGATAGCTTGCGCAGCTCTCTGTGGCTGAATAGTTGATTGGAAAATTCTTTTTGCGTGTTTGGCCCAGTTGTCAAAAACCTGGTCATACTCACCCTTAAAGATCATATAAAGTGGCGCATGCCTGGAGCAATTCGTGATCACTGCATTCATTTCTTCGATCAAGCTTCTATAACGGATAAAACCTGCATCCACAACCAAGATACTGCAAGATTTATTTTGTACCACATCACTTCCCTGATCCATTATGTTGAACAGGCTGACATCTTCTGCAGTCCAGCTAATATTCTCAAAACTTGAACGTATCTGATTGGTTAAATCACTATCTTCTGAAATGATCAGCGCCTTTGTCATATTGCCCCTTTGCTTTAACTCAAATGAGATAAAGTTTATTTTTTATTAAAATGCAACAACCTACACCCGAAGTACTATTGTACAAATGTAATTGTGCAAATACAATAGTGGCACTACAATAGTGCCTATTTGCACCAATCATAATTAGGTCTTCAAACCTCATGCTATCTATACAAGAATTACTCCAAGCTATACGGTCCGCCAAGCTTGCGGATTTCGATGCCTGGCGGGGGAGACTGGTTGTATGGACTGCCGCAGCAACTGCAGGGCTTACTGTTGTTCTGTTTGCAAAATTAACCGAGCACGCCAACACATTTTTCTTTTCTATACAAAAATCACATTGGTGGCTACCGCTTATCATTACCCCATTAGCCGGTATTGCCATTGTCTGGCTTACCAGGCGATGGTTTACAGGAGCAAGTGGCAGTGGCATTCCACAGACAATTGCGGCTTTAAGCGGCACTGAAGAACCCTCATCTAAACTGGTTTCCCTTAAAATTGCCTTTGGCAAAATCGCCCTTGGTACCGGAGCTCTTGCAGCAGGATTCTCCGCCGGCAGAGAGGGGCCCTCCGTTCAGGTTGGTGCCAGTGTAATGCATGCATTTGGCCGCTTCTTGCCAGCGGGTTTCTCTGTTAACCCTAAATATCTAATTCTTGCCGGTGGTGCTGCCGGCATATCTGCTGCGTTTAATACACCATTAGCAGGTGTTGTTTTCGCGATTGAGGAGCTGGGACGCAGATTCGAGCAAAAAACCAACGGTGTAGTGATTACCGCAATTGTCCTGTCTGGTCTGGTTTCAATATCTTTGCAAGGTAATTACACATACTTCGGCAGCCTGTCTGTAGGGATCATCGACAGGAAAATTATCTTACCAGTGATCATTTGCGGTTTGGTCTGTGGATTATTGGGAGGTATCTTTAGCAGAACACTCATTGAGGCATCCGGAAAAGTCAGCGGCCGGGTTGGGCAGCTTCGTAGCTTACATCCAATTTGGTGGGCAGGTTTTTGCGGCCTGATGGTAGCATTGTTAGGTGCTATCAGCGGTGGCTCTGCACATGGTTCCGGATATCTGTCGACCCATGAGATGCTAAATGGAAATATTGCAGAAACCTGGCAATACGCCCCTATAAAGTATTTAGCTACAATTTTTACATATTTGAGCGGAATACCGGGTGGCATTTTTGCGCCTTCGCTATCAATTGGCGCTGGGATTGGAAATGATTTATTGCCGTTAATAGGCCAACAACATGCTGCGGCTGTTTATGCACTTTGTATGGCTGGCTTTTTAGCAGCAGCCACCCAGGCGCCATTGACCTCATTTATTATTGTGATGGAAATGATAGACGGGCACGAAATGATCATTAGCCTGATGGCAGTTTCAATGATCGCATCAATTGTGTCCAGAATATTCAGCAAGCCTTTATACGCAACTATGGCAAACACGCACATACAGCATAAGGCGGATCACCATTCCGAGTAGTGTTACGCGCCAGACCTGCTGACAGCATTTAAAAATGCGTAGCGTATAAATAAAAAGCGGCCTACTCTAAGAGCAGGCCGCCAGAAGGAACGACACATTCCAAAGTTATAAAATAACTTAGTGACAAATGTAATTCCAAATGCTGGCAAAGTCAACCGATATATCAATAACAATTTTGAAAAATACAAAAGCGCATTTAAAACACATGCAGTGCAGATAACTGTCCCTCATTGTGTAGAATATGAATTGCAAGCAATATCGTCACCCTGAAACTATACAGAAAATCTTACTATGGACAGATCTGATACTAACGATCATTCAAACATTTCAGCACTTGAAACTTTAAAGCTATTTCGGATTATCTTTAAATCTGCCAACCGACATTTTCATGAAATTGAAAAAATTGCAGGTATCGGCGGGGCCTCATTATGGGCACTGGCCGAGATTGGAGAAACTGATAAGTTAACAGTGACTGGTTTAGCCACTCGCATGTCTATCCATCAATCTACTGCCAGCAACCTGCTTGATAAGCTTGAATCAGAAGGCTACATTACGAGGGTTAGAAGCAATAATGATAAAAGAGTGGTTTATCTTGCTGTTACCGGCAAAGGGCGAGAAGTACTAGATAAAGCGCCGTTACCTCATCGTGGCGTACTTCCTGATGCACTCATGCGCTTAAAAAAAGAAGCCCTGAATGAGCTTCATCATCACCTGACAGAACTTGTAGAGAGCATGGAAAATACCCATATAAATGCGGCTTTTGAACCTATGGGTAAAGGCTGATGACTTGCTTCTTCAAGCCCTTATTTCCATAGAGCGAGACTTTGTAAATGGGCATCATAGAGCTGTGGCTGGAATTACTGATCTGCCTTGTAGTAATAGGCTACGCAGGCTATGACCTTTCCAGATATGGTGACATTATCGCCGAAAAAACCGGCATATCTTCCACCTGGATTGGCCTCACACTGCTTGCCACGGCAACGTCATTACCTGAATTGGTAACAGGCATTTCTGCTGTCACAATTGCGGATGTGCCTAACATCGCGGTTGGTGACGTTCTTGGAAGCGCCGTTTTTAATCTTCTAATATTGGTTTTACTTGACGCACTATATCAGCGCGAAACGATTTATAGCCGCGCAGCACAAGGGCATATTTTATCGGCCGCTCTTGGTGCTCTGCTAATAGGATTCGCAGGATTCAGCATGATCCTGGATCATGCCGGGATAAGCCCATCCTCATGGCATATGGGTTTATACACCCCTATAATCATACTGGTATATCTTGCAGCCATGCGTTCAATACACCGCTACGAACAACGCACACTCGACCAATATACCGAGGTATCTGCAGAACGATATCCTGAAATCACACTTCGTGAAGCAATAGCAGGTTATTTGATAGCCGCTATTGTAATTATCATCTCTGGTTCTTTACTGCCGTTCATTGCTACCGGCATTTCCAGCGCCATGGGCTGGGGGCAAAGCTTCGTCGGCAGTTTACTGGTCGCCGCGGTGACATCCGCGCCGGAAGTTATTGTGACAATTTCAGCACTACGTCTTGGCGCAATCGATATGGCAATTGCAAATTTACTAGGCAGTAATTTATTTGATATTTTAGTTTTAGCTATAGACGACCTGTTTTACACAAAAGGCCCATTGCTTGCCAGTGTAGACTCCAACCATATCATCACTGTATTTACCGCAGTGATGATGAGCCTGCTGGTGATTATTGGCTTGGTTTTCAGGCCCCAGCGCTGGGCTGTATTGAAACTTACCTGGATAAGCTTGAGTCTACTTTTACTCTACATCCTGAATGGATGGATTCAATTCCAGCATGGGTAATCACTGGTTTTAGTATTGATACCTACCCTACCTTAACCAATAGCTATCAATATCACTGGCTATAAATTTAGTTCTGAAATCATTAATCGGAAAATATTAAATATGTCGCATGATTTAAAACCCATACTTAACGAAGAAAACGGAATCAACTACGCACCGTGGGAACGTACTGTTAGCCGCATATTGACACCCTTCGAAGAGTTTATTCATCGCCAGACTACTGGCGGCATGATATTGATGGCAGCAGCCGTCATTGCCTTGCTGTTAGCTAACAGTTTCCTTGCTGACACCTATTTCCACACCATTCACACACCACTTGCGCTAAACATAGGTAGCTGGGGCATTAATATGAGCCTTCACCATTGGGTCAATGATGGCTTGATGGCGCTATTTTTCTTCGTCGTTGGTATGGAGTTAAAGCGTGAATTTTTGGTAGGGGAATTATCTGACATCAAACAGGCAGCATTACCGATTATTGCGGCAATTGGCGGCATGGTAGTACCGGCATTGATATATCTGGCCTTTAACCACGAAGGGGAAGCCATGCGCGGCTGGGGAATCCCGATGGCAACAGATATCGCATTTGCTGTTGGCGTACTGGTATTGCTTGCCAGCCGGGTACCGAAAGCGCTGATTACTTTTTTAGTAGCTCTCGCCATTGCTGATGATTTGGGCGCAGTGTTGGTGATTGCATTGTTTTATACGCATGAGTTATCTCTGGTCTGGCTAACGGCAGCATTGGCATTGGTCATAGCGCTTTTTACATTAAACGCTTCTGGAATACGCAAAGTAACTCCATATTTTATTCTGGCTGTCCTTCTGTGGTATGCCTTGCTTCAATCCGGTGTCCATGCAACATTGGCTGGTGTATTAGGCGCATTTACCGTACCGGCCAGGTCTTTATATGACCCGTCATTGTTTATTACACGTGCCAAAGTACAACTCGAACGTTTTGCCGCCAGTCAGCGTGAGGATAACAGCATCATGACCAATGAGAAGCTGTTTTCTGTCACGCAAAACCTCGAGAAAATTGTACATGGCGTACAAACACCATTGCAAAGACTGGAAAGCCTATGGCACCTGCCGGTAGCATTTCTTATCATCCCTATTTTTGCATTGTTCAATGCTGGCATACCTTTACAGCTTTCCGCCCTGGGTGAAACCATGACGCATCCAGTAATGCTTGGTGTCGCGATAGGATTGCTAGTAGGCAAGTTTGCCGGTATTGCCGGTGCTTCTTGGCTCGCAATACGGCTAGGAGTAGGGCAGTTGCCTACCGATACAAAGTTTAGCCAGGTAATGGCTGTCTCGGTACTCGGAGGCATTGGTTTTACCATGTCTATTTTTATTGCTGAATTAGGGTTCGCCGAGCAGCCAGAATATCTTTTAATGGCAAAAACTGGCGTGCTGCTAGCTTCTGTACTGGCCGGCCTGCTCGGGTTTATATGGCTGTGGTGGCTGGGAAATCAAAACAAATAATTTAATACTAATCAGGCCAAACTCATCGATAGTTAAAAAATAAGAACAAAAGTATTAATCCTGCTAATTACATAATTGTTATTAGCAGGGAGTTATAAAATTTTATTTTTTGGCCTGAGTCTGCAAACCGTTAGCACCATTGGGTACAAACTCTTTAGGCAAAAACACCCAGATTTTACCAACCTGTTTCATCGCGCCTGCCTTAGCACCTGCGTCAGGGCCAGCACCCCAGAAAAAGTCCGCACGCACTCCGCCCTTGATTGCGCCGCCGGTATCCTGCGCCATCATCATGCGTTTCAATGGTTTGCTACTGTTAGGCTCAGTGGTAGATAAAAATACCGGTGCGCCCAGCGGGATAAATTTCGGATCCACAGCAACACTGCGGCCACCCTGAATCGGCACACCAAGCGCGCCCAATGGACCCGGCAAACCGGCTGGCAGCTCCCTAAAGAACACATAGCTAGGGTTATTGTTCAGTAGCTCCCTGAGTTTATCCAGATTATTGCGCGCCCAATTTTTAATACCCT
>JALRGX010000139.1 GCA_023259635.1 Methylotenera sp.
GATGCAGACGCCGACCTGCGCAGCCGTTACTTGCGCTACCTGCCGCAAGCAGCCAGTTATTTTGATATGCATGACTTCGCATTTTACCGTATTCATGTCCACCAGGCACGCTACATCGGCGGCTTTGGCAAAATGTCATGGCTTTCTGATGTTGACCTGTATCACAACATTGATACAACCAGCTCAGTGCTCGCTGGCCAGGAAGCAGCGATTATTGAACACATGAATGCAGATCATGCCGAGAACCTGCGTAACTATTGCAAACATTTTCATCATGTTGAAGCCGCACATGCAACCATGCTGGGAATTGACTGCGACGGCTTTGATGTAAATGCCAGTAGCGGAAGTGATTCAATAATCCTGCGCTTTGATTTTGACCAGCAGATTCACGATGCCCAATCAGCCCGTGCAGCCTTGGTAGCGATGGCAAAGGCTGCCAAGCCATGAAGGAAAAACTACAGCTAGGCGCATCTATCAGCCTGATCGGATTGATATTGCTCGCTTTGGCTTGGGAAACCGTTCTGGCGCCATTAAAACCAGGCGGCTCACTACTGATGTTAAAAGCCGTGCCTTTGCTGCTACCGTTATTCGGCATACTACGCGGCAAGCGCTACACCTACCAGTGGTCCAGCATGTTCATACTGCTCTATTTTACCGAAGGTGTGGTTCGCGCATGGTCAGACGGCGGGCTTCCAGCAAAACTTGCAGCCGTTGAGATAATATTATCAGTTGCATTCTTCAGCTGCGCTATATTTTATGCACGTTTAACTCGCAAATAAATTTGTTAGTGCTTTGGCATGAATAATTCCAGATTGCCGCGCTTCACTCGCAATGGCATCATCGCGAGGCCACAGGCCGTGGCGATCCAGCCCGACAGAGCCTCATCACGGAACCGTACCGAATCAATGGCAAAAACTCTACGTCAGCCAAGTTTTTATTGCCCGTAGCGCGCAAAACCTGCTTTCTTCTACTATAATTTAGCCATGAAAATTCTCTTATTAGGTCGCGCATGAAAATACTGCTTTCCAATGACGACGGGTATTTTGCACCCGGCCTGAATATTTTGGCAGAACATATTGGTAAATTTGCAGATATTACCGTGGTAGCGCCAGAAAGAAACCGTAGCGGTGCCAGCAACTCTCTGACACTGGATAGGCCACTCAGTGTAAAAAAAGCATCCAACGGTTTCTTTTACGTCAACGGCACCCCGACTGACTGCGTACACATTGCACTTACAGGGCTCATGGAGACTTTGCCGGACATGGTAATCAGCGGTATCAATGACGGTGCCAATATGGGTGACGACACTATTTACTCAGGTACGGTAGCAGCTGCCATGGAAGGCTATCTATTAGGCATTCCATCCATCGCAGTATCCATGTCGCAACATAACTCCACACACTTCGAGACAGCGGCCAGGGTTGCGGTTGAGCTGATACAGCATTATCAGAAGAACGGTTTCCAATCTCCTACCCTGCTCAATGTAAACGTACCTGATATTCCATATGACCAATTGCAGGGACGTACTGTAACACGCCTTGGAAAACGCCATAAAGCAGAGCCGGTTGTGCAGTTAAAAACTCCGCGCAATGAAACTGTTTACTGGGTCGGTGCAGCAGGACAACCTAATGACGGCGGCGAAGGCACAGATTTTTACGCAGTGGCGAACAATCAGGTTTCGATTTCACCTATTCAAGTGGATTTAACCAACCACACACAACTTACTGATATTAAAAACTGGCTAAAAAGCTAACAAACTAGGTAATATCCAAAGTGGCACTCATCAGATCATCACAAACCGGCATTGGTATGACATCACAGCGCACCCGCGATCGTATGCTATCGCGATTGCGTGACCAGGGCATCAAGGATGAAATCGTACTGGCCGCTATCGGCAATACCCCGCGTCATATATTCGTGGATGAAGCACTCTCCATTCGTGCTTATGAAGACGTTTCTCTACCTATCGGTTTTGGTCAGACCATTTCACAGCCGTATATAGTGGCACGCATGTCAGAGCTGCTGCGTAACGGTCAGCCATTGCAGAAAGTACTCGAAATCGGTACCGGCTGCGGCTATCAAACTGCCGTACTGTCAAAACTGGCAAAAGAAGTTTATTCCGTAGAGCGCATTCGCCCGCTGGTAATGAAGGCACGCGGCCACCTGCGTGAGCTAAAATGCATCAATGTAAAACTGGCGCATGCAGATGGCAACATAGGCCTGGCTGAAATAGCACCATTTGATGCAATTCTGGTTACCGCTGCAGCAAGCCATATTCCACAGGACTTATTAGACCAGCTTGCAATTGACGGCCGCCTGATTATACCGGTAGGTACAGATGAGCAGATTTTATATCTGGTTGAACGCGTATCACAAACTGAATACCGCCAGACCAAACTGGAACCGGTAAAATTCGTTCCGCTATTAGGCGGCACTAGTTAAACATGCTTATTTTACGTAGCCCATATGTAGTTTTACTGACATGGTTAGTAATCGGCTGCAGTACCAACCCGGCACCGGTAATAGACCGCACCCCCGCCAGCAAGTCGGCCTCGGTCAACAAATCCGGCATAGCAGTGCAAAAAAGCCCGACGGCCAAAATTTCTAACGGTAAAAACGGTAGCGACTGGCGCCCGGATACTCATACCGTCAAAAAGGGTGACACGCTATTCAGCATCGGCCTTGAATATGGTTACGATTATAAAGATATCGCGCAAGCCAATAATATTGATGCGCCATATATTATCAAAGTTGGGCAGGTACTTAATCTTGCCGGTCTGAAAGACAAGACCGACACGCCAGAAACAGCACCCGCCAGCGAACAAGAAAGCGGTGTTATAACCTACCCGATCAACAAAAACGACGCTGCCATTACAAAACCCATAACCAGTGCCACAGCCAGCGCACCTAAAGTAATTACCATCAGCGAGCCGAAAGCAACGCGCGAACCATACAGTGATGCAGCTTTCAAAACACCATTGCCTGCGGCAAAACCGGCGTCATCTGCCCCCACTGTGGCCAAAACAAACACAGATATTAAAGCGGAGCCTCAAGCAAAAGAAGCAATAACAGGGACGAATGCAGACAGCAAATCCAATACCGATACTACCGGGAACCTGAGTTGGGCCTGGCCAACGAAAGGGAAAGTCATTTCCGGTTTTAATGATGGCGGCAACAAAGGCATTGATATTGCAGGAACCAAAGGCCAACCTATTGTAGCGGTTGCCCCAGGCAAGGTAATATACAGCGGCTCAGATTTACGTGGCTATGGAAAACTGGTCATTGTGAAGCACAATAGCAACTACCTGTCAGTATATGCCAATAATAGCAGTATTCTAGTCAAGGAAGGTCAGCAGGTTAGTGCCGGCCAGAAAATCGCCGAGATGGGTGATACTGATAGCAATACTGTAAAATTACATTTTGAAATCCGCCAGCAGGGTAAATCTGTCGACCCCGCTAAATTTTTAGCTTTAAATTAAGCAAAAAAGGAATTTGATCATGGCCAAGAATGACCCGAACAAATACAGTAAAAATGCCAACATCAATCCTGAAAGCCACTTTAGCGTACTACTTGCGATGTTGCGCATGGGGTTAATGCTTGCAGGTATTTTTGGCCTTACTTTTGAGTTGTTTCGAGAAAATGGCTGGTTATCCAGATTATTCGGCGACGTCATTGGTTCAACTGCAAATATGCTGCTGGCCGTAGTCATGCTCTTGGGCTTATGGTTATTAAATCGCTGGGTTAGCAAACCACATAAAACCCATACCAGAGGGAGCGGCGATATTCCGATGTATGCCATGATGGCAGTAGGTGTTTATTACCTATACAGATTATTTACAACCGGCGGATTTTAAGAGGGATTGTAAATCAATAAAAAAGCGGCTTTTAGGCCGCTTTTTTAATTAATCAAACTAAATATTGATTAGCTGGATGCATTAGGATGCTGTTTATAATATTCACGCACAGGTGTCATATCAAACTCACGCGCCCATTCAATCAATTTATCCAGAGCTGGCGCACCGATCTCACCAACTTGCGCATGAATACCGGCTTGTTCACGAATGATCAAAATGCCAGGAATCTGGGCTACCTCGAAATACTCACCGATTTCCGGATCTTTTTCCGTGTCTACCATCCCAAAAACAATATCAGGGTTATTTTCAGCGGCAGCCTCAAAAGTTGGGGTAAAAGCCACGCATGGATCACACCATCCAGCCCAGAAATCAACAATCACAAAAGGATTATTTTCAATAGTCTCTTTAAAATTCGCTTTGGTAAGTGCTACAACTGCCATGATTTTGCCTTTAATTGAACGAAGCTGGCAGTTTATCAGAACACTAATCTTTCGTTAAGCTTTGTATTAAAAGCCTACTTTATACCTTGCCCCCAGGTCGCCTCAAAAAACAGCTCGGATAACGGTTTACGTGATCGCGCAGCTGTTTCACGGGCAAGCACGTCACCGGAAATGGTTGAAATATCAGCAGGATACCCCACAGAGATCATCGCCATTACACTATACTGCTGCGGGATATTAAATTTTTCACGCGCCTGATTCACGTCAAAACCTCCCATCTGGTGTGCCATTAATCCCATGCTGCTCGCCTGCAAACACAGGTTTTCCGCTGCCGCACCGGTATCATATTGCGCGAACCGGTTAGGCTGCTGATTATGTCCAAACAAAGTGTCCGCACACGATAGCATCAATACCGGGGCATCTATCACCCATGCCTGATTACCGGGAACAATACAGTCATAGGCCATTTGCCAGGCTTCAGGGTTAATGCTTTTATTCCATACAATAAAACGCCATGGCTGGTCACCAAAGCAGGAGGGTGCCCAGCGCGCAGCTTCCAGCAAAGCGACAACCTGTTCAGGTGACACCGGTTTTGCAGCATCGTAGGCACGACCACTCCAGCGCCCGGCTATTGTGGCATCAATCGCAACTTGGGTTATGGCAGGTTTATGCATAGGTTCAGGCCTCCAGGAATGGATAATCAATATAACCCTTTTCAGAGCCGCCATAAAAGGAAGCTGGATCAGCCTCGTTCAGTGGGGCATTGATTCTGAATCTCTCAACAAGGTCAGGATTGGCAATAAAAGGTACGCCATAGGCAACCGCGTCTGCATGGCCGCTGGCAATTGCCGCATTACCGCGCACCTTATCGTAAGCGAGGTTTGCAATGTAACTGCCTTTGAACAATTTACGCATTGCGTCAAAATCAAACGGTTCAGCAACGCCGCCGCCATGTATACCGCCTTCAACCACATGCAAATAAGCCAACCCCAATGAACTCAAAGATTCAGTCACATAATTGAACAGTGCCTGTGGATTGCTATCATTCATATCGTTAAACGGATTCACCGGTGACAGGCGCACCCCTACTCTATCCGCACCTGCAACTTCAACAACTGCCTTGAGCACTTGCATCAACAAACGGGCCCGGTTCTCAAAGCTGCCTCCGTAGATATCAGTACGCTTGTTACTGCCGTCACGCAAGAATTGATCCAGCAGATATCCATTCGCGGAATGCACTTCCACGCCATCAAATCCGGCAGCAAGTGCGCATTTGGCTGCATGTACATAATCTGCCACGATACCAGGCAATTCGCTGGCATCCAGCGCACGCGGTTCTACATAGTCGACCAGGCCTTGGTAAGTGAAAGCCTG
>JALRGX010000062.1 GCA_023259635.1 Methylotenera sp.
GGCAAGCACCTGGTACAGCCCGAATGCAGGCCCGGTAATGGCAACCGGCGCCGGTGCCATGCAGGTAAAGCTTGGTGGTGCAGCTACATATCATGGCAAACTTAAGCAGCGACCGACACTGGGCTTAGGACAAACTGCAAGTGCTGTTCATATTGCACATGCAATCAGCCTGGTAAAACGCAGCCTGCTACTATGGTGTACATTGATAATAATCGGGTCAATCATAAGGGGGTTGTATCTTGCTTGAACATGGCGGCAATTTAAGCCTAGCGGCTATGCAATACAATATTTCCCTTGAGCAATGGCTGGATTTATCCACCGGCATCAACCCTGATGGTTATCCTGTACCTGAAATTCCAGCTGAGATATGGCAACGCCTGCCGCTGGATGATGATGGTTTAATCGAAGCCGCCAGTGCCTACTACGGCTGCAGCTCCGCCTTGCCTACTGCAGGCTCGCAGGCAGCAATACAGATTCTGCCCAAGCTGCGCCCACCCTGCAAAGTAGTGATGCCCAAGCTAATGTATAAAGAACATGGTCAAGCATGGCAGCGATATGGTCACCAAATCAGCACCTTTACAGATCTACATGATGACCATGTGCTGAATGATACTGATGTAGTATTGCTGTGCAACCCCAATAATCCTACTGCAAACCAATTCGCACCCGCAGACTTGCTCAACCTGCATGCCAGCCTGCAAAGCCGCGGCGGCTGGCTGGTGGTAGATGAAGCCTTTATGGATGCCACGCCGGAAAACAGTATTGCACAACATACGCATCTGGAAGGCCTCTTTGTACTACGCTCGCTTGGAAAGTTTTTTGGCCTGGCCGGTGCCAGGGTGGGCTTTCTGCTTGCCAGCCCACATTGGCTAAATAAAACGCAGGAAGAACTTGGTCCATGGTCAGTCAGCGGGCCCAGCAGATTTGTTGCCAAGCAGGCGCTAAATGACCGCATCTGGCAACAAAATACCCGCATCCAGCTGGCAACTGGCAGCCAACGCCTTGCTGCATTGCTGGCAGATAACGGTTTAACACCGAAGGCAGGTACAGCGCTGTTTCAATATGTAGTTACAAAAGAAGTGCAATCAATACAACAACACCTGGCACAACAAGGGATTTGGGTGAGGTATTTTGCCGAAGCTTCTGCACTAAGATTTGGCCTGCCTACAGAAAGTGGCTGGGAAAGATT
>JALRGX010000010.1 GCA_023259635.1 Methylotenera sp.
ACTTGAGCGTTAGCGCATTAGATACGACACTGAAACTACTCAACGCCATTGCCGCACCAGCCACTACCGGACTTAAAAATCCAAGCGCGGCTAACGGGATACCCACCACATTATAAACAAATGCCCAAAACAGGTTTTGCCGGATTTTGGCATAAGTCCGTCTGGAAATAGCAATTGCATCCGAAACCAGCGCTGGATTGCCCCGCATCAAGGTAATGCCGGCTGCATGCATAGCGACATCTGTACCGCTGGACATTGCAATACCGACATCCGCCTCGGCCAAAGCCGGCGCATCATTAATGCCATCACCGACCATAGCCACCAAGCCTTCGTTCTGTTTCAATTCTTTAACGATATTCGCTTTAGTTTCAGGTAAAACCTGCGCATAAAATTTATTGATGCCCAACTTAGCTGCAACACTTGATGCACTACCCTGATTATCACCGGAAATCAGTACCGTTAATACACCCTGCTGCTGCAGCCTTGCAATTGCATTGGCTGCTGTTGATTTTAATGTATCACCGAAAGCCAGCATACCAAGCAACTGCGGGTTATCACCCAGAGTACATAACCATGACACACTGTAGCCTTCCGCCTGCAGAGCAGCAGATTGTGCCTGCAACGTGGAAATATCCATTGCCAGATCCTGCATGAGGCTGGCGCTACCCAAAGCCAACCCAAGCTCTCCTACCCTGCCTTTGATACCTTTTCCCGAGATTGCATGCACGTCCTGCGCTGTTTGCAATGTGATATTTTCATCCTGCGCGGCTTTGACAACAGCCTTTGCCAGCGGATGTTCACTGCCTGCCTGTAAGCTGGCAGCCAGCATTAGCACCTGATTGTCATCATGGCCCTTCTCATCAGGCCCCATGGATACTAACTTAACCAATTTTGGATGCCCCTCTGTCAATGTACCGGTCTTATCGAAAGCTACAGTTTTCAACGCGTGCGCCAGCTCAAGTGCCTCCGCATCCTTAATCAAAATGCCGTGCCTTGCAGCTACACCGGTGCCAACCATGATCGCTGTCGGCGTTGCCAGGCCAAGCGCACATGGGCACGCAATAACCAGCACCGCCACCGCATTAAGAATTGCAACCTGCCAATCACCGCCTATTAACCCCCAGGCCAGCAACGTAACCACTGCAAGTACAATCACTACCGGCACAAAAACTGCACTGACTTTATCTACCAGGCGTTGTATAGGTGCCTTCTTGGCTTGTGCTGACTCAACCAGGCGCACGATACGCGCCAGTACAGACTCATGTCCAAGCGCTGTTGTTGTGACATATAACAAACCTTCACCATTGACGGAGCCGCCGGTAACTTTATCCCCTGTTTTTTTTGCAACAGGCAGGTTCTCGCCGGTAATTAAAGACTCATCTACCTGACTATCACCCTGCTTGATAACCCCATCCACCGCTACCCGCTCTCCCGGGCGTATCATAACCAGGTCGCCCAGCTTGACCAATGCGATTGGCAACTGCAATTCCTGATCATTACGGATCACACTGGCATGCTCCGGACGCAGGGCATTCAGCGCGCGTATCGCTTCGGTAGTTTTTGATTTGGCACGGGTCTCCAGCCATTTTCCAAGTAAAACCAGCGTGATAACGATAGCGGATGATTCAAAATACAGATGCGGCATCCCGGCATGAAGCTGTGTATTAAAAAGCAGGTAAACACTAAAGCCATAAGCAGCGGAGGTACCGATAGCCACCAGCAAATCCATATTGCCGGCACCGGCCTTGAGTGCATGCCAGCCTGCCTTATAAAAACGCAAGCCCAGCCAGAACTGTACCGGAGTCGCCAGCGCCCATTGTAACCAGCCGGAAATATCCCATCGCCAGAATTGCCAGCCTAACCATTCGGCTACCATACCCAGCACCAAAGGCAGGGAAAACAAAGCAGCGGCAGCAACAGGCCACCAACTGTAGGTGGCTTGATGTTTATTTAACAGAGTCTCCGGCTGTTCTAAATCCAGATTTAACGGCTGCGCCTCATAACCAGCAGCAACCACTGCCGCTACAAGTTTATCTGGTGTAATCTCTTTTGCAGAACCTGTTACTTGCGCAGTCTCCAGTGCCAGGTTTACTTCGGCAGTAACCACACCCGGCACTTTAAGCAAGCTTTTCTCGATACGTCCTGCACATGATGCACAGCTCATACCCTGGATTACCAAGGCCCATTCTGCATTTTGCTGGCTTTTCATATAAACCACTTTCTTTAGCTTTGTATTTATTTGATTATAGTCCACGCTATTGGTTTGCATACGGTTAACAATATTCCCAAGTTCATTTTATATTTCTGACACAAGCGCATGACTTTAAACTTTCATTGGTTATAATTCACAACAAAAAACAACTCTTACAGGAACCTTAATTATGGCCGGCGCCAGTCTGTTAACTCTGATTGATGATATTGCAACGATACTGGACGACGTATCCGTGATGTCTAAGGTTGCAGCAAAGAAAACCGCCGGTGTACTTGGCGATGACCTTGCACTGAATGCACAACAGGTAAGCGGGGTAAATGCAGATCGGGAACTGCCAGTAATCTGGGCCGTAGCCAAGGGCTCCTTGCTGAACAAGCTGATTCTGGTACCGGTAGCATTGGTCATTAGTGCTTTTGCGTCATGGGCTGTCATTCCACTTTTGATGCTGGGCGGTTTGTTTTTATGCTTTGAAGGCGTTGAAAAACTGTTCCACAAGCTGTTCCTTCATGAAGAATCTCAACATCTGGATCCACAACAAACAACCAATCCAGATGAAATTGTGGCCGAAGAAACCGAACAGGAAAAAATTAAAGGCGCAATCCGTACCGACTTTGTATTATCAGCAGAAATCATCGTCATTACATTAGGTACAGTAGCTACTGCCAGTTTCAGCAATCAGTTAATAGTACTGGCCGGCATTGCAGTGACAATAACAATCGGCGTTTACGGACTGGTTGCCGCAATTGTAAAACTGGATGACGGCGGACTCTATTTGGCGCAATCCAAAGGGGAAACCCAAGTGGCAAGATTTAAACGAAAACTTGGATTCGGCATTCTAATATTCGCACCTTACATGATGAAAACATTATCTGTTGTAGGCACAGCCGCTATGTTCCTGGTTGGTGGTGCCATACTCACGCATGGCATACCTGCCATTCACCACTGGATAGAGCATATTTCAGCCGCATTAAACAGCAGCTTCCTACAATCGCTGGCAGCTGCATTATTAAATGGCCTGTTTGGAATTGTCGCTGGCGCCATGGCGCTGCTGGTATTCATCACCGCCCAACATTTCTTGGCCTTTAAAAAACCAGATTAATATTAATTGCTAAACTAAAATTTGAACTAATTTAGATGAATACTACAAACCTCATAGGCTATAGCGCTGCATTACTGACCACCATTGCGTTCGTACCGCAAGCACTTCACTCACTGAAAACGCGGGATTTATCCGGGATATCACTACCGATGTACAGCCTGTTCAGCCTAGGTGTGCTCGGCTGGATAATTTACGGATTCATGATCGATAGTTTGCCCATTATGGCAGCCAATAGCATTACGTTAATACTGGCTTGCACGGTGCTTTACCTGAAAATAAAGCATAAATAGCAAATTATTATTTACGTAAGAAACCTAGATCTATCAACGCGTCTTGGAGTTCGCTTGCCACAATCCGGTAACCAGCAGCATTCGGGTGGATGTAATCAGCCTTCAGGCTGTTTTTTGCCAGCACGTCAGTAAACAGGTCTTCGATCAGCGGCGTATCGGTTTCTTCCGCCAGCTTCTCATAAAGCGGATGATCTGAAAGAGCTCCGAAAGCCGCACCTACCGGGCTATATTCAGGAATGGCAATTAATGTCGTTGGAATGCTTTTTGCCTTAGCCTGGCTTAATATAGATTTTAAGTTGTTAACTGTCTCAAGCTCAGGTACGCGTTTTAAAAAATCGTTACCGCCAAGCTCAACTATCAGCAGATCAATCTTCTGCTCACCCGATTCATGCGCCTCCAAAAAACCTTCAAGTCGTGCCAGACCATCGGAAGAAGTATTGCCGGGCACGCCGGCATTGATGACATTCCAGCCGGTATTGCTGGCTAGTATGCTGGCGTAATCCTCTCCATCTGGGGCACCGGTACCGTAAGTGAGACTGTCCCCCAATATCACAACATTCGATGTTCTAGGCAGTGGGCTATGCCTGTAGTCATGATCACAGGCGATGACCGTAACTAAAATACAGAAGATCAGCACCCACCGTCTGAACATTACCAACACCATTTTCAAATACTATTTCTTTAAGGCATACACCAAAACATTATCACCCACCGGGTAGCCAAAAATAGCATTACCGCCAGCAACTACAGCAATATATTGCACGCCGTCAATTTCATAACTGATAGGCGGCGCATTTACACCTGCATCAGCTTTTGCCTGCCACAGTAAATCACCGGAATTGCTGTTATAGGCATTAAAGCTACCATCACCTTCACCCATAAACAGCAAATTGCCGCGGGTAGCTAACAACCCACCTGTCAATGGCTGCTCTGTTTTCACTTGCCACTTAATTTTACCGGTGGTCAAATTAATCGCTGATACAGTACCCCAACGCGGATCTTTTGTCGGTTCGGATGAAGCATAACGAATTGCAGGCAAGCCATCTTTCGCCGACTCCTCAACCAAGGTATATTTGATTGGGGCATGTATGCCGGCTACGAAGCTGGTTTGTGTTTTCTCATCCAATGCACTTGGGCCCCAGTTGGACCCGCCTAAAATACCCGGGTAGAGCACTGTACCCTCCTTAGTTGCCTTGGCAAACAGGTTCTTTTGCGGCACAAACGCCTCTGATTTCATCAACAAAGCACCAGTTGTCCTATCGTTCACGTAGTACCAGCCGGTTTTGCCAGCCTGCCCTACTGCAGGTATTTTTTTGCCATCCTTAACAAAATCAAATAACACCGGAGGGCTTGCTAAATCATACCCCCAAACATCGTGCGGCACCTGTTGATAATGCCATTTCAATTTACCGGTTTCCGTATCCAATGCCACTAATGAAACCGTATATAAATTATCACCTGGGCGTGAAATATCATTCATCTGCGGAGATGGATTACCCGTACCGAAAAACAAGGTGTTTGTTTTTGTATCTATTGCTGGTGTACTCCATGCAGAGCCGCCACCGTAGCGCCACGCATCCTTATTATTTTTCAGGTTGGCCTTTTCGGCAGCGATGTCCCTGTTAAGCGAAATGCCATCCGAAGTTGTTTCGGAAAAAGCGCCTTCCCAACCTTGGGATGGAATTGTATCGAATTGCCAGACACGATGGCCGCTATCCACATTAAAAGCCGCCAGAAACCCGGGGCGCCCATAGCGCCCGCTCACACCGATTACTGCTCCCAGTGGAGCATCCAACCTTGGTGTATCTACGTGCAGGCCATAACCAACACCGGTTACCCCTACGATCACCTTTCCGTGGTAAACAACTGGCGCCATATTGATGCCGATACCTGTACCACCATATTGCTCTTTCTGACTTTTTGCATCAGCCTTGCTTAACGAGCTTGTATTCTCTGAAAGCGCAGTATCCTCCGCTACATCAATATCCCAGATTTTTGCACCGTTTTTTGCGTTCAATGCAATTAATCGTGCATCTACAGTACCAATGAAGACCTTGCCATTGCTGACAGCAACACCTCTGTTAGCCGGTCCGCAGCACATTTTCCAATTTGCCTTACGCACATGCTGATAACGCCATAATTCCCGGCCGCTTTTAGCATCGAGCGCTACAACATGGTTATATGGTAGAGACACATACATCACACCGTCGCTGACTATTGGTGTTGTCTGGAAAGTAGCAGAAACGCCCGTTTTAAACTGCCAGGCCAAACCCAGTTTTTTAACATTACCGGTATTGATTTGCGTAAGCGGCGACATACGCTGGTTTGTATAATCACGTCCGAAGCTTGGCCATTCTCCAGATACCTTTGATTGTTTGTTGGCAACACCTGCACAAGCAGCAAGAGTGATAGCACTTAGCACCAGCACTGAATTTATTAATTTTTTCGATTCAAGCATCGTCAGGACTTTCAGATAAGTAATGTATATTGCCAACAGAGTATACCGATTTGTATACTTTTTGCCAATCCTAAAAAATACTCGCTGTCATAGTCACATGCGATAACACACTGTGTATACAATGTAGCTATCGGGCTTATGCCTGCCTGAAAACAAAAAGGATCACATATGAACGGCCGTATTCAACAGATACTAAACCAGATCACAGCACTTGAAGATGACTTGCGCACCGCATTAAACGAGCAGCAAACCAGCATGTCTTTTCATATCAAGGGTAAACGCATTGAGTTTGAACAGTCGATCAAGGAAACACATCTACGGTTAAAAACAAATTTTTTTCGCTGGCTGATTACTTACAGGCCGCAAAACCTCATAACTGGCCCTATCATTTACTCGATGATTATTCCACTGCTGATTACAGATTTTTTTGTCACTTTTTTCCAACTGACGTGTTTTCCGATTTATGGCATTAAAAAAGTGCGTCGCAAAGATTACATCATCTACGATAGACAGCAGCTCAACTACCTGAATTTCATTGAGAAATTCCACTGCACTTACTGCGCTTATGGCAATGGCATGATTGCTTACGTCACCGAGGTCATTGCCCGAACCGAGCAATACTTCTGTCCAATCAAGCATGCAAGAAAAATATTAGGCACGCATGCACGCTATGCTCGTTTTCTGGAATATGGCGATGCCGAGAACTATGAAGAAAAGCTTGAAGAATATCGCCGCGCCCTGGAAAAAGAAGAAAACTGATTCCTGGCTAAATGAAAACAGGCGGTCTAATCACTTCATTCAGTACTGTGTACTTTTGTAATTGGAGCCAAAAAACTCCATCATCAGAAAGTCTTCCAACCCGGCATTATCTTCCAGCCGTGCTGACTGTTTAACTGAGCGGCCAAGACGATATGACTCCCAGTTAAAGTCACCGTCATAATGCTCACGTATCAATGCGATCATGCGCCGTATCATAATCAGCCGTACATCCTGTCCGCCAGTTGCCTCTACTTCATAAAACTGTCGTTTAGAAACGCTGTAATCATTGGTCCAGCCGCGGAATGAAAACGTGGCATTGCGCGGCCCCAGACTGGTAATCTCAAAAATACCGTTAGTGCCATGTTTAAGATTACGTTTGATACGTTCATCACGTAACTGAGCCTCAGTTTGCCCACGTTCCCTTGCTGCGGCCTCAGCATTAATTTGCGCAGCTACGGCTTCTGCATTTAAACGCTTTGCCTGCTGCGCCCTTACATAGGAAGCCATATCTGTATACTGCTGTTCAACTGGCAGCTCTTTAACTTCAGGCTCCTTGAACGGACTCTTATCCAGTGATGGTTTTACTTTAGGCTCAATAGACTCGGGCACCACAAAGCTTGGTTTCCGGTCTGGCAAGCGCTTCTGGGTCATTATTTTAGGGGCAACCACTGCAGGTGCAGGTACTTTAACCTGAGGTACGGGTTCTTCTTGTTCAGGTTCTACCAATTGAGCAGGCTTTTTTAGCGGCGCCAGGCTAACCTCTATGGCGCGCATAGGGATGGAAGCTGGCGGGCTGTCAAATTTAATCTGCGGCACCATAAAAAAAACCAGCGCATGCAGCAATAGTGAAAAAGCTATTGCAAGCAGTGTGTTACGGCTGATTTTGATATTGACATATCTATCAGCCCGATATGCCTTCAAGCTCGATTCCGACAAAAAATCAAAACCGGAATTCAAGTGTTGAGTACTGTATTTAGGCTGCATTACCATTTAAAAACGCATGTCCTGCCAGATTTTATCAAGACGTTTAATCGAGACCGGGAACGGTGTTTTGAGTTCCTGTGCAAACAGCGAAACACGCAGCTCCTCAATTAACCAGCGATAATCCAGTAAACTCTGCGGAATATCCAGATGCGCCTGGTTTATTGCATTCACCTTGTCCTGCCACCGTTGCCAGATCAATCCGACACTGGCAGCGTTCTTACCATCCCGGTCCGGATTTGCAGGATGTTTCTCTATCCGCAACCGTAGCGCTTTCAGGTAACGCGGTATGTTTTGCAGATATTCCCACGGAGTCTGGCTGAAACAGCCCTTGTAAACCAGCAAGCTTACCTGCTGTTCCAGATCACGCTTTAATCGATTGACGGTTGCCGACATCTGCCCTTGTTTCTGGGTTAATAACTGGTATTCCGTCGCAATTGCCTGCGCTTGTCTTGCCACTGCTTCAGTCACGGCAGGCAAACGCGTTCTGGCACGCTGTTTCAGCTTCATGAAATCAGCATTGGTTCTGGGTAAGTCATCCTCGCCAATAAACGCGCGATCTGCAATCGCAGTAATCATGTCTTCACGCAGGTCGTCAGCCGACATCACATTGCGCAGGATTAATGCATACTGGTTGAAATTAGGCAGGCTTTTTTCCAGCTGCTTCATCTGCTCTTTCAGTTCAAAGCGCATAAGGCGGCATACCCCCTTGCGGTGGCTTTGTTCTGCCTCAGCCTCGGTATCAAACAACTTCACTGAAACCGTATCAATATCATCTTCCAGCGCAGGATAACCGGTCACTTTCAAACCATCACGCTCGAAACTCAAGGTTTGTGGCAGGTCACCGAAATCCCACTGTTTGAGACCTGTCTTTTCAATATCTGGTGAAGCACTACGGAAAGTAAGCTGAGCGGCAGAACCCAGTTGTTTTTTCAGCGCATTCCAGTCACGCCCCATTGCCAGTTCGCGCCCGGCGTCATCCACTACACTAAAATTCATCAGCAGATGCGCAGGCATTTCATCGGTCCAGTCATTTGCGGAGATTTTCAACGTAGTCTCACGCTGGATATGTGCTGCCAGGGTCGGCTTTATTGCCCCCTCGCCTACTTTGTTTTTTTCCAGGAAACCCGTCACAAATTCTGGCACCGGCACGCAAACACGGCGGAAAGTCTTGGGCAATGCCTTAATAAGATATGTGAGTTTTTCACGCAGCATGCCAGGTACCAGCCACTCGGTCTGCACTGGATTAAGCTGATTCAGCAAGGCCAGCGGAATCGTCGCAGTAACACCGTCAAGCACATGACCGGGCTCAAAACGGTACTTGAGTGACACCTCAACACCATCCAGCATGATTTTTTCCGGAAACTGTACTGCAGTAATCGCATCTGCACCATGACGCATCAGGTCATCACGCGTCAGGTAAAGTAATCTTGGGTTTGTTTTTTCAGCTTCAGCACGCCATTTTTCAAAACTGGCAGCATTGTAGATATCAGCAGGAATCTTGGCATCATAAAATGTAAATAACTGATGCTCATCTACCAGAACATCCTGACGGCGCGCCTTATGTTCCAGTTCTTCCACTTCGGCAATCAACCGTTCATTAGCACTAAAGAAAGCAGCGCGCGTGTCAAACTCACCATTCGCCAATGCCTCGCGAATAAAAATCTCGCGTGCTTCCTTGGGGTTGATTGGCCCGTAATGAACACGGCGCTTGGGAATAATTGTCAGCCCATACAGGCTCACGCGCTCCCATGCATTAACCATACCCATTTTCCTATCCCAGCGTGGATCAGAGTAATGACTATCAGTAAGGCCACGGGCCAAAGGTTCAATCCAGTTCGGCTCGATCTTGGCTACACAACGTGCATACAACTTACTGGTATCCACCAGCTCGGCCGCTATCACCCATTTAGGGCGCTGTTTTTTCAGCGTAGAGCCTGGTGCGATATAAAAACGGATGCCGCGCGCACCGGCATAGGATTCGCTCTCGCCATCCTTAAACCCGATGTTGCCCAGCAAGCCTGCCAGCAATGCTTTATGAATCTGCTCAAAAGTGGCTTCTTTTTCATTGAGCTTGAATTCCATCTCCGACACGATTTCCAGTAGTTGCCCATGCAGTTCTCGCCATTCTTTCAAACGCAGGAATGACAGGAAATTGCTGTGGCACTGATTGAGTAAATCCTTGTTGGACTTTTTCGTTTTCAGCGCATGATCGAAAAAATCCCACAATTTGAGATAGCTCATGAAGTCCGAGCCTTCACCGGCAAATTTCGCATGTGCATTATCTGCCGCTTCGCGCTTATCCAT
>JALRGX010000081.1 GCA_023259635.1 Methylotenera sp.
TCTCGCTTATTTTTACTCAATCAGTAAATCGCGCTTATTTGGAACGCCATTCATGGCATCAGCATCATCCAGCGCCTCTTTGCGTGAGGTAATCACTGGCCAAAGTTTGGCTAAACGTGCGTTCAGTGCAATAAAGTCCTGCTGGTCTTCCGGCACATCATCTTCTGCAAAGATCGCTTCTGCCGGGCATTCTGCAACGCATAATGTGCAGTCGATACATTCGTCCGGGTTAATCGCTAAGAAGTTAGGACCTTCTACAAAGCAATCTACTGGGCATACATCAACGCAATCAGTGTATTTACATTGAACGCAATTTTCGGTGACGACGTAAGTCATTTTTAATCCTTTACAGCTCTAAATAGCTAAAATGTTATTTTATAAGAAATCTTATTAATTTTCTTCTCTTATTTCATATAAAAAGACACAGTGACAAAGCGCGTGAGCGTAGACAGTATATTTTGGTACGGCAAGCGAGTGCAACACAGTCAATGTGGATTTTATATGAAATCATCAAACAATCATGCCGGCTCCGACCGTATTGTTGGTTGATTCATCAATGATGATGAAAGCACCGGTACTACGGTTCTCCGCGTAACTGTCAACCATTAGCGGTTGCGCCAGTTTAAAACTGATGCGTGCGATGTCATTCATTTTAAGGTCGGTAGTGGTCTGCTGTTCCAATGTATTTACATCTACTTTATAGCTAATAGTGCCTACTTTGGCTTTAGACTCGCGAGTAGTGTGACGCACAATATAAGTACGGGCAGTCGACATTGGTGTTTCAGACAACCAGCAGACAAATGCTTCGATCTGTTTTACAGGTTCCTTTACATCGCCTGATTTAACAATCATGTCGCCACGTGAAGTATCGATCTCGTCTTCCAGCAGCAGCGTTACGCTTTGCTCTGTAGTGGCTGACTGCAGTTTCTCTTCACCGATTTGTATGGCTTTTACTTTTGATGTGTAGCCATTTGGCAATACGGTTACCGCATCGCCTACTGCTATTTCACCTGACTGGATGCGTCCCATAAAGCCACGGAAGTCATGCAGCTCAGGGTTGTCAGAAGCATGCGGGCGGCATACGAACTGTACCGGGAAGCGGAATGGCTCGGCGTGCTCTGAATGCGCAGTAGGCGCTGCTTCAAGCATTTCCAACATGGTTGGGCCTGCATACCATGGCATGTTATCCAGGCGGTCAACCAGCATATCGCCATTGAGGGCAGACATCGGGATAAAGCTGATATCGTTGCCAGCAGCGCTCTTGCTTTGAGCCAATCCGATTTCGGTCGCGAAGGCCAGGTAATCTGCACAGATTTTGTCATAAACTGCCTGGTCATAATTGACCAAGTCCATTTTGTTTACGGCAACCACAATGTGTGGGATGCCCACCAGATGTGCCAGGTAAGTGTGCCGGCGTGTCTGTGTTAATACACCTTTACGCGCATCGATCAGGATAATTGCCAGGTTTGCTGTTGAAGCAGCAGTCACCATGTTGCGTGTGTATTGTTCATGGCCGGGTGCATCGGCAATGATGTACTTGCGTGTGCCGGTACTGAAGTATCGATAAGCCACGTCAATTGTAATGCCTTGCTCGCGCTCGGCCTGCAGGCCATCAGTCAGCAATGACAAGTCGACTGCTTCCATACCGCGTTTTTGTGAGGTGCGTTCAATATGGGACAGGGTGTCTGCCAGAATGGTTTTGGTATCGTAAAGCAGGCGGCCAATCAGCGTGCTTTTGCCATCATCTACGCTGCCGCAAGTCATGAAGCGCAAAAGACTATCGTTATGGTTGGAGTCGTTATGTGTTTGTGTGTTTGCCATATGTTTTTTCAAATATCAAAAACTTAAAATCAGCCGCGTATGAACGCAGATAAATGCGGATAAAATCAAAAACACAAATCGATTTTCAGTTTAAACCGCATCCCGTGGGACTTAAGGTTTTTATCTGTGTGCATCTGCGTTTATCTGCGGCTAAAAATGTTTTTAGAAATATCCCTCTTTTTTACGTTGTTCCATTGAAGCGTCGCTTGTCTGGTCGTCCAGACGTGTTGCGCCACGCTCGGTAATGGTTGTAGTTGCCGTTTCCAATACAATTTTTGATACGTTGTCAGCATCACTGATAACTGGAGCGGTACAAGTGATGTCGCCAACGGTTCTGAAGCGTACTTGCATGTTAATCACTTCTTCGTTTGCTTTTGGCGGCATGATGATTTCGCCGCTTGCAAGCGGTACATTCACAGGTACGATAGCGCCGTTACGCATCACGATATCGCGTTGGTGTGCAAAGTAGATGCTAGGCAGCTCCAGTTTTTCGCGTTCGATATACTGCCATACGTCCATTTCTGTCCAGTTGGAAATCGGGAAAGCGCGGATGTTTTCGCCTTTGTGTGAGCGTGCATTGTATAGGTCCCACAATTCCGGACGCTGGTTCTTTGGATCCCATTGGCCAAATTCGTCACGGAAGCTCATGATACGTTCTTTTGCACGTGCTTTTTCTTCGTCACGACGTGCACCGCCGATACAGCAGTCAAAACCGAACTCTTCAATTGCTTCCAGCAATGTTACAGATTGGTGTTTGTTGCGAGGTTCATCGGGTGTTTTCAGCACAACGGTGCCGCGTTTCATGGAGTCTTCTACGGAACGTACAATCAGGCGTTCACCCAGCTCAGCCGCACGTTGATCACGGAAATCAATCACTTCTTTGTAATTGTGGCCGGTGTCGATGTGCATGAGCGGAAATGGAAACTTACCTGGACGGAATGCTTTTTCTGCCAGGCGCAATATACAGAGGGAATCTTTGCCGCCTGAAAATAGCAGCACCGGGTTCGAGCATTGGCCTGCAACTTCGCGCAGGATGTAAATGGCTTCTGACTCGAGCCAGTCCAGGTGCGAAAGAGGTTTATGGTTAGGTTTTTTAGTTGTCGTCATGTTGTGTACTTCTAAATAAAATTAAATCACTACTTCTTAACGTGTAAACCACATTCCTTGCTGGTTGGGTCTTCCCACCACCAGCGGCCTGCACGGACATCCTCGCCCATGGCAACCGCACGTGTGCAAGGTGCGCAGCCTATGCTTGGGTAAAATTGGTCATGTAGTCTATTGTACGGTACTTCGTGCAGGCGGATATATGCCCAGACTTCTTTTTCTGTCCAATTGCTCAGCGGGTTGAATTTTTCCAGCTGATTGCCGTCGTCAAATTCGCGCACTGGCAGGTTAACGCGTGTTGCAGATTGCTCCGCGCGCATGCCGGTAATCCATGCTTTTTTGCCTTTGAGGGCGCGTTGTAACGGCTCAACTTTGCGCATATGGCAGCAAGCCTTACGTAAATCGATGGATTCATAGAAAGCATTAATGCCATAGCTGTTCACGTATGCCTCCACTTTGTCAGCATTGGGGAAAAACACTTTAAGTTTTGTACTGTAATGCTTTTCTGTTGCAGCCATTAGATCGTAGGTCTCTGTAGGCAGGCGGCCTGTATCCAGAGAGAAAATCTCTATATCCAATACATCGCCTTTGGCATGGTGGTTACGAATAATATCGGTAAGCACCATGTCTTCAGCACCAAAGCTGTTGGCGAATGTGATATTGCCAGCACCAAATTCACTAACAGCATTGCTTAGTAAAGCATGTACTTCATCCGCCTTGAGATTGACACTTGCGACTAACTCCTCAGTCAAGGCGGGTTTCGTAGCTGGATTGTTGGCGCCTGCTTTGAGCATAACCACTTGGCCTAAATCAATGTCAGTTGTCATCAGGCACCCCGGTTATAGCGTCTGAATACAGGTTGAGGATCATCTACTGCACCTTGGTAAGGCTTGCTGAAATCATTCAGGCTGGCAATTGCATCCTGTGCCGAACGGTCCTGACGGATTACAAAGCTGGTGTAGCCGCTGCGTTTCAGGAAGAAAAGCTGGTCCCGCAATACATCACCGAAAGCGCGCAATTCGTTCTTGTAACCATAACGGGTACGTAATAGTGTGCCAAGTGAGAAAATACGTCCATCAGCAAATCGCTCTACGAATACAGCGATCATAGGTAATACGTTTAAATCAGCCTGTTGCTGAATCAGGTATTCCAGTAATTCGTGTGTAGCGAGCCATACACCGACTTCACCTTGTGCAATGCGGTTGGTTAATTCGTTGTTGCGTTCAACAAATACACTCAAAGGCACGATGATTTTCCCTGTGGCAGGTATGACAGTGTTTGCAATTTGATCTTCTGTCACCGTGCTTTCACCGGTAAGCTTGAATAACACAACTTTACCGGCCTGTTTGCGTTCTTCAACCTGTGTTACCGGTAGCTGCACCAGTGTCCAGTCATCATTGGATATAGCGGCTATGCCGTTCTCGATTTTAACTAAATTACTCATGCGGCTACCTCATCTTTTGCATAGACATGGGCTTTGAATGGCTTAACGCCCAATCGACGCACCGTATCAATAAATCTTTCTTCCGGCGTACGTTCTTTAATGTACACCTCAATCAGTTTCTGTATTACGCCGGGCATTTCAGCCGCCGAGAATGACGGGCCAATGACGGTGCCGATGCTGGCATCATTACCTTGTTTGCCACCGATGGTGACCTGGTACCACTCAGAACCATCTTTATCTACTCCAAGAATACCGATGTGGCCAACATGATGGTGACCGCAGGCATTCATACAGCCTGAAATGTTAAGTTCAATATCACCAATGTCATGCAGATAATCCAGGTTATCAAATTGCATCTGAACTGCTTTGGCAATTGGAATGCTTTTGGCATTCGCCAGTGAGCAGAAGTCACCACCCGGGCAGCAGATAATATCTGTCAGCAGACCTATATTTGGCGTTGCAAGGCCGTTTGTTTTTGCTTTTTCCCATACAGCATATAAATCGCTTAGCTTGACATCAGCCAGGATCAGGTTTTGCTCATGTGAAGAGCGTAATTCACCGAAGCTGTATTCATCAGCTAAATCAGCAACAGCCCACATTTGCTCGGAAGTGACATCACCCGGTGCTTTGCCGTGTGGCTTGAGTGAAAGTGTTACTGCACGATAGCCGGCTTGTTTATGTGGGTGTACGCAACGTTTAACCCATGCTGAAAATCCAGGATTGCTGGCAATGGCGGCATCAAATCCGGCATCATGATCCGGCAAGTTTTCATAAGGCATGGCTTCAAAATGTTGGGCAACACGGTTTAGCTCAGCTTCAGTGATCGTGTTGGAACCGTCTTTCAAATGTGTCCATTCAGCCTCAACCTGATTGCGGAATTCATTAATACCCAAGGCTTTTACCAAAATCTTGATACGTGCCTTGAACATATTGTCACGGCGGCCATGCAGGTTGTATACACGGATAATCGCTTCACAATAGGTGAGGGCGTGCTGCCAATCCAGGTGCTCACGGATTACTGAGCCTAAAATCGGGGTGCGGCCCAGGCCACCGCCAACCCAGACTTTGATTGCAACTTTATTGTTGTTATCACGGTAGAACTCCAGGCCAATGTCATGAGCCTGCACAATAGCGCGGTCTTGTTTGGTGCCGGAAACGGCAATTTTAAATTTGCGCGGCAGCAGCGCAAACTCAGGATGGAACGTGCTCCATTGACGCATGATTTCTGCCATAGCGCGTGGATCGATTACTTCATCAGGCGCAATACCAACGAACTGGTCCGTTGTAATGTTGCGGATACAGTTGCCGGACGTCTGTATGGCGTGCATTTCAACTGTAGCAAGTTCAGCCAGGATATCTGGCGTATCTTCCAGCTTAGGCCAGTTAAGCTGTAAATTCTGACGTGTACTGAAGTGACCGTAACCTTTGTCGTATTTCTTTGCTATGTCACCTAATTTGCGTAGCTGGCGGCTTGACAGCATGCCATAAGGCACGGCTATACGCAGCATAGGCGCGTGGCGCTGAATATATAAGCCATTTTGCAGACGCAATGGCCGGAACTCATCTTCCGTCAGTTCACCGGCAAGGTAACGGCGTACCTGGTCTCGATACTGGGTTACGCGTTCATCAACAATCTGTTGATCTATTTCATCATATTTATACATGTAAATTTAAACTTCTTAATCAGATTTTAAAAAATTAAGCTAAAACAAATTTCAAACCGATAATCAGCAGCAGCGTGGCTAAAATCGGGCGTAATACTTTTTCAGGGATTTTTACGCTTAAGTGACTGCCTATCCAAATCCCCGGCAGGGAACCAATCAGCAATGTGCCTAACAGGGTGAAATCAACATGCCCCAATGTCCAGTGCCCAAAGCCGGCGACAGCCGTTAAAGGTATGGCGTGTGCAAGGTCTGTGCCAATTACTTTTAATGTGCTCGTTTTGGGATACAGGAATAATAATGCCAGTGTTCCCAGTACCCCTGCGCCAACTGAAGATATTGTTACCAACGTGCCTAGCATAATGCCGGTTAAAATGGTTGCCGGTATTTGCATTGTTTTGAAACGGCCGCTGCTGATAACGCTGTCTTCAATTTCGCGAATTTTTTTACGTGTTAAATAACTTCGTATCAAAAGCGCGACTGAAGTAAGTATCAGTGCGATACCTAATGTAAACGTAATCAGGCCGGTAATATCTTTATCAATATTAATAAGATGCTTAATTAGAAAGATGGTTGCAACGGCGGATGGCAGACTGCCTAGTGACATCCAGCCAACTACGCGCCAATCTACAGATTTATGCGAGTTATGATGTACAAATACACCGCCGGTTTTAGTAATGGCTGCGTAGAGCAGATCAGTACCAACAGCAACCGCAGCTTTAAAGCCAAACAGAAACACCAGTAATGGGGTCATCAGCGAGCCGCCGCCTACGCCGGTAATACCAACGAGCATGCCGACAGCAAAGCCGGAAATAATGTAACCCAATTCCATATTTTTCAGTGAGTCCGTGATTGATTTTTTATTCAGATGCGCACTATAGCAACGTTTAAATGTTTTTTTTAAGAATATGTTATTCTATGCATATATCTTTTAATTATATAAGGGCTGCTCAATAGCATAAGTCCGAGGATGGCTTGATGAAACTGCACCAGTTGCGATATTTGCATGAGGTCGTGAAGCATGGTTTGAATATTACCAATGCCGCGGAGGCATTGTACACTTCCCAGCCTGGCGTCAGTAAACAGATTCAGCTGATTGAAGAAGAGCTTGGGCTGCAGATTTTTAAGCGTAATGGCAAGCGGTTAACCGGGTTGACTGGGCCAGGGGAGCAGATTCTTAATCTTGCAGCGCAAGTGATGCGTGATATAGAAAATATTAAACGGGTTGGTGATGAGTTCAGTGACGTAGAATCGGGCACGCTTACAATAGCGACAACGCATACTCAGGCACGGTATAAATTGCCTGCCGCAGTTAAGGCGTTTATGACCAGGCATCCTGGCATAAAGCTCAATATTCACCAGGGTAACCCTACCCAGGTAGCCGCGCAGGTTGTTTCCGGCGAGGCCGATGTGGGAATTGCAACCGAATCCATCAGTAGTTTTGAGGAGTTATTGTGCCTGCCTTGCTATCATTGGAATCGCTGTGTGGTGGTGCCGCACGACCATCCATTGGTAGCAGATGGTCCGTTAACACTGGAAAAACTTGCTTCATATCCCCTTATTACTTATGACTTTGCTTTTACCGGCAGTACACTGGTATCAAAAACATTCAGTGATGCCGGTTTAACGCCCAATGTTGTGCTAACAGCAATCGACGCCGATGTGATTAAAACTTATGTTAGCTTAGGGCTTGGTGTCGGATTGCTTGCTAATATGGCTTATGACCCGGAGCGTGATTCAAATTTAACCAGAATAGATGCCAGCCATTTATTTGCAGATAGCACTACTTATCTCGGCATACGCAAAGATGCGTTTCTACGTGGATATATGTATAGCTTTATAGAGCTTATCGCCCCGCAATTTAATCGTGCTACAGTCAATGCCGCATTGAAAATTAATGAGTAAGATATCAAGAATCAGGCATCATTTATAGGATGTTCAAAATGTATAGAACCAACGTTTATCTGAAAATAGTGATGGCGATATTAATATTGTCTATTGCAGCTTGCACCGGAAATATACCTGTAATGGCCAGTAAGGCTGAAATGATTGGTAAGATCAGGCCAGGTATGCCAGCGATTGATCCGGACACTGCAATTTATGAATTGCCGGTGAATGATGGCGTAAGTTATCAGGATGTTGTAGATAGCCTTAAAAGCCTGTCTGAAGGGCTGAATTTTGTGAATCCGGCTAATTTTCCTATCGGCGATCATATCAAATCGCGCGGTATTGATCCGCAAGGCATCAAAGAAGTACGTTCATTCTGTAACCTGAGCATGGGGACGGAGATTATTCTTGATCATCCCGAGTTCCTGGTATTTGCACCATGCCGCATTGCAATTTATGAAAAACCGGATGTTCATAACAAGTTAAAACTTTTTATCGCTATGGACCGTCCTACGTTTGATTTGAAAAGCATTAAAAACCCGACTGAGCGGGCAAAAAAATCCGCACAGGAACTGGAAACCATTTTGCTGGAAATCATGGATAGGGCGCGCAAAGGCGACTTTTGATCCTGATGTTTGGGTATTTAAAAAATGACCGTTTAATTAACTACTTCGAGAAACAGCATGTCTGCACCAATACTGATTGCCAAAAATAATAAAGTATCAAGTTATATCCTGCCTAAAATGGCTAACCGCCATGGTTTGATAGCCGGCGCTACCGGTACCGGAAAAACGGTAACCTTGCAAACACTGGCAGAAGGTTTTTCGAAACTTGGTGTACCTGTGTTCATGGCTGATGTCAAAGGCGATTTGTCAGGTATGTCGCAAGCAGGCGGAGGCAATGCCAAGGTTGAAGCACGTGTACAGCAATTGGAACTTAATGATTTTAGTTACGCAAAATCTCCAGTGACATTTTGGGATGTATTTGGAGAAAAGGGCCACCCAGTTCGTACCACCATCGCTGAAATGGGGCCTTTATTGCTGGGGCGATTGCTGAATCTCAATGATGTACAGTCCGGTGTGCTGAATGCGATATTCAAAATCGCGGATGATAATGGCTGGCTGCTATTAGACCTGAAAGATTTGCGCGCAATGATGCAGCATACTTCTGAAAACGCTGCGCAATACCAGGCTCAATACGGCAATATCTCTGCTGCGAGTGCAGGGGCGGTACAACGCGCTCTATTGCAGCTTGAAACCGAAGGAGCAGAGCGCCTGTTTGGTGAACCGGCATTAAATCTGGATGACTTGATGCAGACCGATGCAAATGGTCATGGGGTTATCAATATTCTTGCCAGTGATAAACTTTTTAACTCACCGCGTATCTATGCAACGTTGTTATTATGGCTGTTGTCTGAGTTGTTCGAGAAATTGCCCGAAGCAGGGGACCTGGAAAAACCCAAGCTGGTATTTTTCTTTGATGAAGCGCATTTGCTATTTAACGATGCGCCGGCCGCATTGCTGGAAAAAATTGAACAAGTCGTGCGTTTGATTCGCTCTAAAGGTGTGGGCGTGTATTTCGTCAGCCAGAATCCTTTGGATATTCCTGATGTGGTGCTTGGGCAGTTGGGTAACCGCGTGCAGCATGCATTACGTGCGTTCACGCCACGTGATCAAAAAGCTGTGAAGTCAGCAGCAACAACTTTCAGGGCTAACGCCGGACTAGACGTGGCAACGGCCATTACTGAGTTGGGCGTTGGGGAAGCATTGGTTTCCTTTCTCGACGAAAAAGGTATCCCTACACCGGTAGAACGTACTTTTGTCCGCCCACCTGGCGGTCGTATCGGTCCGGCGACGGAAGCCGAACGCTCACAGGTGATTCGCTCTTCAAATATTTTTGGTTTTTATGAAAAAGTGCTTGATCGTGAGTCGGCCTATGAGATTTTAAAAGGGCGCGCAGCAGAATCTTCGGTACAGGAAAGTGCCGATGATGGTTTTGACTGGGGCGATTTATTCGGCAGTGGCGATAGCAAGAAAAAAACTGCTGGCCGCCGCCCGGACGGTGTATTGGAAACCGCAGCAAAAAGCGTTGCACGTACTATTGGCTCTGAATTAGGGCGCCAGATCGTACGTGGTGTTTTAGGTAGCATATTAGGCGGGCGTAAATAGTTGCAAGTAATATCAGAAACAGGTTTTGCAGAGCAGACCATCAATAAATCACGCTTTATCGCAATGGCAGTCCAGTGTACAACTGAACGTGAAGTCGGCGCTGCGTTACGTGCGTTTGCTACACAGCATCAAAATGCACATCATTTAGCGTATGCATTTCGCATTAAAACTGAGCAGGGTATTGTGCAGCGTTTCTCTGATGCAGGTGAACCCTCCGGTACCGCAGGTATGCCTGTGTTGAAGCTTATCGAGGGACGCGACCTGATTAATACCTGTGTTGCCGTAATACGTTATTATGGCGGTATTAATTTAGGAACAGGCGGCTTGGCACGTGCTTATGGCGGTACTGCCAAACTGGCATTGGATGCTGCAAAGATTGGCGATTTTGTAGAGATGCAGACAGTAGTGCTTACCATTCAATATAATCAGATGGATGCTTTAACACGGGCATTAAGCCGCTGTAATGGCAGCATTCTGAATAAAACGTTTAATGAGAAGGTGGACTTGGAAATTTCTTTACCCAGGCATGAGGTTGTGAATTTTTTAAATAGATTTAATTGAAATCATGGAATGCAAATCCCATGCAAATAGAGAGTATTGATAATTTATGATTAAAAGCGCGCATGAGCCGGCAACTATCCATGACAAATCAGCCTGGATACTTGCTGCATTCGCATTGTTTTTTGTGGTGAAGTTCAGTCTGCTGCCGGCACTCATTGCAGGCATGCTGGTGTTTCAATTAGTACATATTATTACGCCATATATTGCAAAACGCTTCCCCGGCAAGCGCCCCAGCCATCACTCGAAAATATGGGCGGTAGGAATCCTGGTTTTTATTATCGTAAGTTTGCTTGGATTGGCCGGTGTCAGCCTGGTTGGCTTTCTACGTTCTGACGCGGGCAGCGTTACTGTACTTTTGGCCAAAATGGCGCAGATATTGGAGGATTCACGCAAAATATTACCGGGCTGGGTATTAGAGCACTTACCAGCTGATGCGATTGCATTCAAAGAGTTGGCTACTACATGGTTACGCATGCATGCAGACCAGCTACAGATAGTAGGAAAGGAAGCTGGCCGTTTAACCGTACACATTATTATCGGCATGATTATTGGCGGGATCATTGCGCTGCGTGAGGCAGTAATTATTGATCACTACAAACCATTTGCACGCGCCATGGCTGAAAGGATTCATTTATTCAGTGATGCATTTAGGCGCGTAGTTTTTGCGCAAATACGTATTTCTGCTGTAAACACTTTTTTTACCGCAATTTATCTTGCAGTTGTGTTGCCTATGGCTGGGATCCATCTGCCACTGATTAAAACCATGATTGCAATCACTTTTATCGTTGGTTTGATTCCTGTCGTTGGTAATTTGATTTCCAATACAATTATTGTTGTTGTGAGTTTAAGTCAATCTCTGGGGGTGGCTATAGGCTCCTTGCTGTATCTTGTGGTTATTCATAAATTCGAATACTTTTTGAATGCACGTATTGTCGGTACGCAGATCCGCGCGAATGCATGGGAACTGCTGATCACAATGTTATGTATGGAAGCTGTATTCGGCTTGGTAGGTGTGGTCGCGGCGCCTATTTATTATGCGTATATCAAGGCAGAATTACGTGCGCGCGATTTAATCTAATCTGTTTATATATTGAAAGTTAAAAATGCTAGCTGCTTTTTTACTTAATCTTGTTCTTGTTGCATTTTCAGTACTAATTCACTTTGAAGCACTGAATAAACTTTCCATATTGATTCCGTTGGTTTCTATCAAACACCGGATGCGTGTTCTGGTAGGGGTTTTTGGCGCATTAATAGCCCATGTAGTAGAAATATGGATATTTGGCTTTGGCTATTACTATATGGTGAACCATGAAGGTTATGGCAATCTGGCCGGAAGTTTTGAAAATAGCGTTATGGATTGTGTTTATTTTTCGTTTTTGAATTTCACAACCCTTGGGTTTAGTGACATTATTGCTACCGGTGATATACGCTTTCTAGCTGGGTTGGAGGCGTTGACTGGCTTGGTGCTTGTAACCTGGACAGCGTCATTTATGTTTATTGAAATGCAAAAACAATGGAAAGACAGGTAAACTTTCCATTGCTTTAACGGGTTCATGCCTTAAGTACACTAGATAGCTTGATTACAACAAGGCATGACTGTGCTCGCCCTGCTCGTAGACTATATGCGCACGTCCGACTATTAATGGATCCAAGCTGCCAATAGCAGTAATGTCTTTATTGGTGTAGGGGAGTTTGTGCAGAACATAGCGCATTGCATTCAAGCGTGCGCGTTTTTTGCAATCAGATTTAAGTACTGTCCACGGGGAGTCTGCGGTATCCGTATGAAAAAACATCGCTTCTTTAGCTTTTGTGTAATCATCCCATTTGTCTAAAGAAGCAAGGTCAATAGGGCTTAATTTCCATTGCTTGAGCGGATGTAGCTCACGCTCTTTAAATCTTCGGCGCTGTTCTTCCTGGCTTACTGAGAACCAGAATTTAATCAGATGAATACCACTCCGCCCGAGATTACGTTCAAACTCCGGAGCTTGGCGCATGAATTCAAGATATTCTTCATTGTTGCAGAAACCCATAACACGCTCAACGCCGGCACGGTTGTACCATGAGCGGTCAAACAGTACTATTTCACCGGCAGTAGGCAATTGAGACACATAGCGCTGAAAATACCATTGGCCGCGCTCGATTTCGCTTGGTTTCTCCAATGCCACTACGCGGGCACCGCGAGGATTCAAGTGTTCCATAAAGCGTTTGATTGTACCGCCTTTACCAGCTGCATCACGCCCCTCAAAAAGAATGACAACACGCTGGCCGGTTTCTTTTACCCAGGCTTGCAGTTTTAGCAGTTCAACCTGAAGATGATATTTTTGTCTTTCGTAAGATTTTCTGGAAAGCAGGTTTTTGTATGGGTAAGCACCTTCAAGCCAGTCTTTGGCCAAGGCGTTGTCTGCCCGATTGCGCGAGTAGCGCGATTTAGCATTTTGCATATCATTGAGCACTTTGCCGAGTGCTAAAGCATCATCTGGCGATGCCCCTTCCAGTATCGTTTTTAACACGGCAGGTAAATCTGTCTGATTGCCGTTGCCGGGTATGCGGTTGATGATATCCAGCACAGCGTTGGATTTAGATTCGCGTGCCGCTGCAATATTTTCATTGACCACAAATGTTTCTAACTCTTGCAAGTTTGTTCTCGGCGTTACATCGCCCAATATAACCGGACGAGTGTTTGATGATCTTGTTACCGATGTAGTTAATTTCTTTTCGGTATTTGACACTCTCTTTTTTTCTGCCATAACTAACCTTTAAATTTGAATTATCGGTTTTATTCTTCGCCTTTAAAATTGAGATGTCAAATACCTTGATCAAAAAAACGACACCTGATTATTCAGTATCAATTTTTAAGTTTATAAAATCTGTTTTCCAGTGTTTTACCATCTTTAATACTATCCAGCCTGTTGCCAATTGCATCACCAAGCGCCACTAGCCTATCATCCGGATGCGGGTGTGTTTTAAATAATAGAGCAACACTGTTGTCGTTTTTATTGGTTTGCCCGATAGTCTGCAACACTTCCGGCAAGCCATAAGGCTCATAGCCCGCACGTGCAGCGTAACTTAAACCAAGCCTGTCCGCTTCAAACTCGGCTGACTTGTCCAGGCTACGGGCACTTATTTCAGCGCCGGTGCCGATGGCTTTGCTGATCAGTTTGTTATCTTTGGCGTATTTGTCACTCAAAAAGCCGGCGCCCATATTTAATAGCTGCTGCTTCTGCAAAACTTTGAGCTGATGTTTCTTAACGATATGTCCAATTTCGTGGCCCAGTACGCCGGCCAACTGCGCTTCGTTGGTGAGTTTACGGTAAAGGCCTTTGGTAAGCATGATATAGCCGCCTGGTGCTGCGAAAGCATTGATATCTTCACTTTCAATCACGCCAAAGTGCCATGGCAGATCAGGGCGTTCTGATTGTGATGCAACCCAGCGTCCTACAGAATTAACATACTTCTGGAGCGTTTCATCTTTAACCAAAGGTGCCGCACCCAGCAAATTACCAGCGATTTCGCGACCTAACGCTATTTCCTCCTCTTTGCTGGGATTTTTCCAGTTGATTTCGGGTTCGCTGGTTTTGTTAGCGGCAGTGTTATCATTTGCAGTTGAGTCAGGCGCTTGAGTCTGGGATGTATCCGTAGCAGGCATTTCCTTCTCTATAGCACCTTTTAAAGTGCCCTGGAGGTCAAATGCCATTACTGGCATACTTGATAAACCTAAAGCGCTTGCCAGCAGCGCTGGGATTAGCAGTTTTGCAGATGACTTAATATTTGGGCGGTTGTAAGTCCGGGGAGTATTTATCATCAATGATTTCATTATTTCTCACCTTTTGCAGCTTTTAAATTTGCGAATTTGATAGGCTTCAAGTTACCTGCATCGGCAAAACGGCGACCATCATCCGGACTTAATGTATAGCTTTCCATTTTATTTATTTCGATTTCATTAAATTTTGCGGCTTTGAGTTCTTCTTCGTTCAGGCCGCGCACGCCAGTGGTCGAAACTACCTGACCTGTGCCGGCACGGCCACTTGCTACAGCCAGTGCTCCTGCTGCCTGGTTGCCCGAGCTGCTTGTGCCACGTTTAACTGATAACAATCGTACCCAGCCCGTGCTTTTTTTAGTCTTAACCTGCAGCCATGCGCCTTGTTTTTTTAAAATCTGCAGATTTTCTCCGCGAGTAAAACTGCCTGCAGTCTTGGAATCGGCGTAGGGCTCTTTACGCAAGGTGTCGTTTTTAAGTGCGGTACCGGCTTCTGCGGCTAGTGCAGTTTGCCCATACAGTGCCGATAGCAGGCATGTGGCAATTAGTGTTGCTTTTAATTTCATTATTGATCTCTTTCTAAAATATCCAATTTGATGATTGCCTGTGCAAACAAGCCGCGCCACTGGCTTGCCATGGGTTTTTCTGTATTCAATGCGCCTATATGCTGCGTATAACGTACCACTACATCATCCGGCATACCCGAATCCTGCATTAAGAGATTTAATTGTGTACCAAGTAAAGAGGCGTCTTGTTGAACCTTTGCCGTTTCAATATGGTTGTCATGTGCGTAAGCCCAGCTGATGACTATCATGTCGGTGAATAAGCCCCAGATTCCACTTTGCGTACCTTTTATGAACGCAATAGTGGCCGGTTGCTGCAATTGCTGTTCAATTTTATGCCTTAATTTTTTGAGCATGCTATCCGAGAACGGGAACTGACTTTCCATGATGATGGGCATCAGCAGGATATTTGAGCCTTTTTTCCCAGACTCAACATCGCCGGCTAAAATACGCTGCATGGCGCGCTCATTAGCCAGCGCATATATTTTTGCGATACTGAAATACATCACAGCCCAGGCAATCGGGCCGGTAAAGTCCAGATAAGTATTGGTCAGGTTGATTGCGGTATAAGAAAGCGCGAGCAGGGTAATCTGGCTGCTACTGAAAACGGTAGTCAATCGATCGCGGTCTACATTACGGAAAAATGCCAAAGCCGTTAACCATATAAGCGTTAAACTCATTAGCACGTAAGGCAGTGTGCCGCGCCAGACCTTAAGGTAATCATTATGTTTTACATTATCGATGGCGGTTGCCAATATTTCGACGCCTGGGTGAGCCTTTGCCATGGCGGTGGCTTTCAGGTCAAACAGGGATGGCGCCGTTGAGCCGATAATGACAATCTTGTTTTTAAATTCATCGGCAGGACGCTTTTTAACTTTGCTTGCCATGTCGGTGTATACATCGCTGAAGGTGGCGTATTGGTAAGTAAATGGCTTGCCGCGCCAGTTGATGAGCATATTCTGCGGCAGCGAAGGATTATTCATTTGCAAATAGTTACCGACGGCCAATGGCAGTGATGGTAATATCCAGCCGTTTTCGTCGTGCCAGAGCCGGTACTCGCGCACAATACCGTCCTTATCCGGGTAAATATTATGCGTGCCTAGATGTTTTGAGTTAAGCGCAGCTTCAAAATATGGCAGAACAATTGCGATAGGCTGTTTGGGTTTTGTGGTTGAGTCGTTATCTGTTCCTCCATAATTAACCCCTGGAATCATATCCGGGGTGATTTTGCTTAAATGGTCACTTTCCGGTGCCAGGCGCAGCATAGGAAAGAATGTGTTTTCAGTGCCTGTGATTACTTCGTTAAAATAAGCATCGCTGTCTGGGTTATATACATCAGGGTCACTGAACAGGATATCAAATACCACGGCTTTGGGTTGCTGGGCTTCGATATTTTCCAGAAATTCACCCAGTACCTGCCTAGGCCATGGCCAACGGCCGTATTCGCCCGCCATTGCACTCAGGGAGGCTTCATTGATGTCGATAATGACAATATCCGGATCTGGTTTTGGCACGATGATGCGGTTCTTCACCATCATGTCGAAGGCTCTGTCGCGCATATTTTCACCTACATGGAAAAGGCTGGCATCCAGCAGCACAAATATAGTGAGCAGGGCACTTAAGTATAGATAGAAGTTGTTATGCAACCTGCGTGTGATGTTGGCAAGCCACTGATTAACTAGTAGGAGTAGTTTGTTCACGATATGCCTATGAGATGGTTGTTTTAGTTTAAGTACAAGTTTGACATAAAGTCAGGCGTTTTAAAAATAGCAATTGAATAGCATTAGTTAATTACCCGCAACTGAATACAGTTAGGCGGAGTATTAAGCAGCGCGCGCCAATGCCTGAGCATAATGGGTACTTCTATAAATACAGAATTTGGGATGTAGTGCTAGGCGCACGGAACACAGTAACTGAGATAGTATGCAGTATACAGCGAGGTTGCGAGTACCGCGCAACGAAGCAATACGCCCAAAGAATGTGTTTATAGAAGTGCCCTAATGTATAATCGGTAACCATGATACAAATATCTATTTTAGTTGTCGCGATTGTTATTCTTCTGGTGCTGCTTTGGAAAATCTGGCATGACAGCCAAGTTGATAGCAACATTGCCATTCTGCAGCAGCTGGAAGAAAAACACCGTGCCATGCTGCTGGATTTTAACGATGGTTTGAATAAGCTGGGTGATCGCTTGAGCGCAGCTTCTGGCGAGATGAGCGAGCGTTTGCGCAGCAGTGTCGCAACCGAATTGCAGGCAACGCGCGATGCCATGCAAGCTTTGCAGTTGGCGCAGAGCAGTAGTTTGTCACAGACACGTGAAGCGGTGCTGGAAAAGTTGCATACTACGCTGGCTGAGCAGGGTAAGGCCGAACAGGAATTGATTCAGACGACGATGCGCAACGCAACCATGCAGTTAACTGCGAGTATTGAAGCCTTGACTAAATCTGTTGATGGGCGCTTGGAACAGATTGGCGGTAAGGTGTCTGAGCGACTGGATGAAGGTTTCAAAAAAACCAACCAGACCTTTATGGATGTGATGGCGCGTCTGGCAACCATAGATGAGGCGCAAAAGAAAATCGATGGTTTAACCACGAATGTTGTCAGCCTGCAGGAGTTACTGGGGGATAAGCGCTCGCGTGGTGCATTCGGCGAAGTGCAGCTGGAAGGGCTCGTGCGCAACGTGTTACCTGCGAATTCGTTTGCGATGCAATATAGCTTTGAGAACGGTACCCGTGCCGACTGCGCCTTGTTTTTACCGGAACCTACCGGTACGGTTGCGGTAGATAGTAAATTCCCGTTGGAAAATTACCATCGCATGTTCGATAAGCAACTGAGCGATGCTGAGAAGTTATTGGCTGAGAAGCAGTTCAAGCAGGATGTGAAAAAACATGTTGATGATATTGCAAGTAAATACATTATTTCTAATGTAACTTCAGATGGTGCGGTGATGTTTATCCCGGCAGAGGCAGTATTCGCCGAACTGCACGCACATCATGCTGATGTGATTGAATATGCCATGAATAAAAGGGTGTGGGTTGTTTCACCTACAACCTTGATGGCGGTGCTCAATACTGCGCGTGCGGTGCTCAAGGATGTAGAAACCCGCAAACAGGTGCATGTAATTAAGGAGGCACTGGGCAAACTCAGTAAAGATTTCGGCCGTTTCGATATCCGCATGAAGAAATTGGCCGATAATATCCGTCAGGCACATGAAAACGCACAGGATGTGCATATATCCAGCCAGAAGATCACACAGCGTTTTGCACAGATTGAGCGTGTGGAGTTGGCTAATCCACCAGATGTATTAGATGTTATAGATGATAAAGAATATTAAAATACAAAATTAACTATATGAAAATTAAATTATTTTATTTTGCCAGGCTTAAAGAAACGCTTAAGTACTCTACCGAGGATTTAGAGCTTGCTGAGGCCGACGGCCCATGGACGATCCTTAAACTTAAAGCTTACCTGGCTAAACGCGGTGACGTGTGGGGGCAAATGCTGATGGGTAAGCTGAAAGTTCGTGCGGCCATTAACCATGAGCTGGTGAATGATGATGCGTCTATTGCTGATGGTGATGAGGTCGCGTTTTTCCCACCTGTTACAGGCGGTTAGTTTTGATATCAGAGTTGCCATGAGTGTACGCGTTCAGACAGAAGATTTTGATGCCGGCTTTGAAATCAACCAGCTGCGCAAAGCACGTAGGGATGTAGGTGCCGTCGTCAGCTTTGTTGGTCAGGTGCGTGATATTAATGATGGCAATGAGATTTCGCAGTTAACGCTGGAACATTATCCTGGCATGACTGAAAAGTCATTGCATGCAATCATTACACGGGCTAAGGAACGCTGGAATATTATGGATGTATTGATCATCCATCGTGTCGGTACATTGCAGCCTTGTGATCAGATTGTAATGGTGGCAGTCAGTGGAGGGCATCGTGGTGAAGCATTTGCCGCATGTGAATTTGTAATGGACTACTTGAAAACGGAAGCGCCATTCTGGAAAAAAGAAGTTACGCAATCAGGCGAACGCTGGGTGGAAGACAAGGCATCTGACGATGATGCCAGGGAGCGCTGGAATAAAACAGTGAAATAAATTGTGCTAGCTGGAAACACATGAGTTTGATACCTCATGTTAATGAAATGATGTAAACATAAAAATTATGCAAAATATACTTACACCTCAACAACTAACTTTAAATATAGATGCCAAGCAATTTAATTTTGCAGATACATCCGAGCTGATTGTTGATGGTCGCAATAACGCCCAATATCAGGCTTGGGTAACGCAGGCTGAAGCTAAAAAAGCCGCAGAATTCGGGTTAAGTATCCAGCACCCCGGGTTTAATCTGCTGGCCTTGGGTGAGCCTGGTTCTGGCCGGACGACCTTGATGCTCAATATGATGCATGAAGCTGCTCTAAAATCACCCATGGCGAGTGATCTGGTTGCTTTATACCAGTTTGATGCCAACGGTAAGCCATTGTTTTTAAAATTGCCTGCTGGTGCCGGTACACAATTGAAACAGGCTATGGATAATTTTGTGCGCGTTTTTGCAAAAGATTTGCCAAGTTTGCTGGAAGCCAAAGCGCAACAGAACTCCATGGCGCCATTGCAGATTTTTCTCGAAGGCCAGCTAGCGACGGTTAAAGCCAGCCTTACCTTAATCAGCGCCGATAAAATCCCAGTACATTATTTCAGTGCTTTGCAGCAGGATATTCTTGATACGCTAGAGGCATGGCAGCCTAATCCAAACGCAGAAGGTGAAACCAATATAGAAGCGCTCATGAACGAGAGCTTTTTTGGACGTTACCGCACCAATTTGCTGGTGGAACATCATGGCCAGCATGCTCCTGTTTTGTATGATAATGATCCTAGCCTGCAGTCTTTATTCGGAGGTATAGAAAGTGCTGGTGAGGCCAGCAATATTCCGGATTTTATGCGATTACGTGCAGGTAATTTACTGCGCGCAGATGCCGGCACTTTATTGCTGCATTTGCGTGATGTTTTGGCGGACGAGCAAAATGGTGCACATATCCTGGAAAAGCTGCATCGATTTTTGCGTAATGGTGCATTGCAGATAGAAGATTTAACCAGCAGCAGCAACCAAGGTAGCAGTTTAATGAATGCGCAGTCTGCAATACCTGTGTCTGTAAAGGTCGTATTGATTGCAACACGCGAAGATTATTACGAACTGCTAGGTATTACCCCAGATTTCTTTGATTATTTCCCGATTAAAATCGAGTTTGCCGACCAGGTCAAAGCCAATGCAGAGCATTATGCTGCCTATGCATCTTTTGTAGCATCCAAATGCCAGCAGCACCATTGTCGCCACTTTACGCCTGAAGCTGTCGCTGGCTTGCTACAAGCTATGCATCGCTTGATTGAGGACCAGACCAGACTCAGTACCAAATTTGGCGTGCTGGAGAAGTTGCTGCTGGAAAGTGCTGCTGCTGCGGAGCAGCGTGGTGCGACGCTGGTGGAAATTGAGGATGTGAAATCAGCGATTCAGCGCAAATATGCCCGCCATAGCTATATTGAGTCCCATATGCGCGATTCAATCGTGGATAAAGAACTGATTATCAGCGTTTACGGCGAGTGTATCGGGCAGATTAATGGCCTGACCCATATTGATCTTTCAGAAGCGAGCTTTGGTTCACCAGTGCGTATCTCGGCAAATTGTTATGCGGGTAGCCGCGGTGTACTCACAATAGACCGTGAAGTCAGAATGAGCGGCCCTACTCACGATAAAGGTGTGATGATCCTGCAAAGCTGGCTGCATACCAATTTCGCACAATTAAACCCGTTAAATCTTACAGCCTCATTAGTATTCGAACAGGAATACTCTGGTGTAGATGGCGATTCAGCCTCGTGCGCAGAGCTATTTGCACTGTTGTCATCATTGGCACAGTTGCCGATCAAGCAGGGTATCGCTGTAACTGGTGCGTTGAATCAGCACGGTGAAGTGTTGCCGGTAGGCGGATTGAATGAAAAAATAGAAGGGTACTATAGAGTCTGCAAGGAAATCGGGCTCGATGGCAAACAGGGTGTGCTGATCCCTGAGCGTAATATGCGGCACCTGATGTTGAGCGATGAAGTGATTCAGGCGGTTGTAAACGGTCAATTTAATATTGTTACCATGAATAATATTGCTGATGGTATACAGCATCTCACCGGCAATACTTTGCAAGAGTTAAACGGTTTGGCCGAGGTTGTACTGCATGGGTATAAACAAACACTGGAAGCTAACTTACCAAAGCGGAATCATTAGTTTTAGCTTGGACAGAATGGCAAACGAAAACGACATTAAATGCAGGCTGGATAAATGGCTTTGGTCTGCGCGTTTCTTTAAAACCCGCAGTCTGGCTACTGCTGCAATTGAAACCGGCAAAGTGCATGTTGATGGTGACCGCGTAAAACCAGCCAAAGAAGTGCGAGTTGGTCAGGTGGTGTATATTCGTAACCGAGATTTTGAAATAGAAGTGGATGTACAGGCATTGTCTAATGTACGTAAAGGCGCACCCGAAGCTGCATTGTTATATACAGAGACGCCGGCAAGTATCACCAAGCGTGAAAATGCAAAACTGACAGGTGAGAATGCGTTTGCACAACGAGATCGTGGCACAGGGCGCCCAACAAAACGGCAATTAAGAGATATTAAGAAGTTTACGGGTGGGATTTATTAATATCTTTAGTTGTAATTTATTGAGTATGGATTGAATTTTTATGAGTTTCTTTGATGGATTAATAAGAAAAAAAAGAAATCAAGGGAAGGTTTTGCATATTTGTCCATTGGATAAGTTTATTCCGTCTTTTATTGATTTTATAAAAGAAAACTTTGAATTTGAGCAACATATCTTTTTTTTAAGAGGAGATATTAATCAATATCCCGTTCAATTAAGTGAAAATATCATTTATTTAAAACACAGTTCCCAATTTATTTCATTGATAAGTGAAATGAATAAGGCCAGAAAAATTATTCTGCATAGCATCTTTATATCGAAAATTGTTTTGTTGCTAGGAATTCAACCATGGTTGCTAAAGAAATGTTATTGGATGATATGGGGTGGAGATTTGTATTACTACCAATTCCGCACACGTAATTTCAAGTCAAATATTTATGAAAAAATTCGCACTTTTGTAATAAAAAGAATAGGGCATTTTGTCACGTACATTAAAGGTGATTATGAGTTAGCGCAAAAGTGGTATGGCGCGAAGGGCGAGTATCACGAATGCTTGATGTACACCAGTAATTTGTATAATGAGTGTGCCGTGCCACATAAAGCCGTAGAGGGTAATATTTTGGTAGGCAACTCAGCAGCCCCAACTAATAATCATCTTGATGTGTTTGAAAAACTGCGCCCATTTAAGGATGAAAATATCAAGATTTATTGCCCCCTATCTTATGGAAACGATAAATACGCTGCATATGTAGCAAAAATAGGAAAAGATTTATTTGGTGATAAATTTATACCTCTATTTGAATTTATTTCATTCGAAAAATACCTTGATTTGCTTGGTCAAATTGACATGGCTATCTTTGCGCATAAACGCCAACAGGCGATGGGGAACACGATTACATTGCTAGGCTTAGGAAAGAAAGTCTATATGCGTAATGATGTTACTCCTTGGGCGTTATTTAATGAGTTAGGTGTAAAAGTATTTGATGTTTGTAAGTTTGAACTTACGCCATTGAATGAGAGTGTGCGAAAAAATAATCAAGATAAAATTAAAAGTCATTTTTCGAAAGCTACATTTTCTAGGCAATTAAACGATATTTTTAAGAGCTAATCATGGCGTATTTGAGTGAAATACAATTAAGAGAAGTTGGATTTAAGCATTTGGGGGAAAATGTAAGAATCAGTGATAAAGCCAGTATCTATAATCCTGAAATGATAGAACTTGGTGATAATTCTCGTATCGATGATTTCTGTGTAATTTCAGGGAGAGTGGTTATCGGCAAGTATTGCCATATAACGCCAATGTGCCTTGTCGCTGGCGGTGTTCCTGGAGTTTTCTTTTCTGATTTCTGTACGCTTGCTTATGGCGTGAAAGTATTTTCCCAATCTGATGATTATTCGGGTCTTACCTTAACTAATTCGCTGATACCTAAGAAATATAAGGCCGAAATATATGAGCCAGTCAGTATTGGCAGGCACGTCATCATTGGAGCAGGCTCAATAATTTTACCTGGGGTTAATCTTGCAGAAGGCTGTTCTATTGGAGCGATGACATTGGTTAACAAAAGTACCGAACCGTGGGGTATTTATGTCGGCAATCCTGCACGAAGAATAAAAGAAAGAAAGAAAGATATGCTTGAACTTGAGAAAAAATTTCTCGCAGAGGTTGCCAATGATTCCATTTAATCGCCCCCTTTATACCGGCAATGAAGATCAATATGTCTTAGCTGCCATGCGTAGCGATAAAATATCCGGTGATGGTAAGTACGGGCGCCTGTGCCAGGAATGGTTTGAGCAGCAGCTGGGTTGCAAAAAAGCAATGCTTACCCCTTCATGCACACAAGCACTGGAAATGGCGGCTTTCCTGCTTAATATTCAAGCTGATGACGAAATCATCATGCCGAGTTACACCTTTGTTAGCACCGCTAACGCCTTTGTGCTACGTGGTGCAAAGATCGTGTTTGTTGATATCCATCCGGATACATTGAACATTGATGAGAGTCTGATTGAAGCAGCTATCACACCAAAAACCAAAGCCATAGTGCCCGTACATTATGCCGGTGTGGCCTGTGAGATGGATACAATCATTGACATTGCTAATCGGCATAATCTGTACGTAATAGAAGATGCTGCTCAAGGCATGATGTCCACCTATAAGGGACGCGCGTTGGGCACAATCGGGCATATGGCTGCTTACAGTTTTCACGAAACTAAAAATTTTACCAGCGGCGGTGAAGGCGGGTTGCTCATCATTAATGATGGACAGTTTGTCGATCGTGCTGAAATTATCCGTGAAAAGGGTACCAACCGGAGTCTGTTTTTTCGCGGCATGGTAGATAAATATACTTGGGTAGACATGGGTAGCAGTTATTTGCCTAGTGAGATACAGGCTGCATACCTATGGGGGCAACTGGAGTTGGCAGGGAAGATTACACAGAACAGGATGTCAATTTGGAATGATTATCTGACTTCATTAGGTGCAATTTCACAAGCTGGTTTAGTTGAATTACCAGTTATCCCAAATGACTGCGCTCATAACGGGCATATGTTTTACCTTAAAACAAAAGATTTGC
>JALRGX010000151.1 GCA_023259635.1 Methylotenera sp.
CAAAGGCGCACGGAACGCAGTAACCGAGATAGTATGCGGTATACAGCGAGGTTGCGAAGATTTTTAATTAAAATTTCGCGCAACGCAGTAATGCGCCCAAAATATGTATTTATAGAAATGCCCATAATGTATCAGGTTGGCATTTGTGACAGTAAGGTACGATAACCCGCCTGATAATCAGGATACTGCAACTTGAATCCGGTTGCCAGCATAACTTTATTGCTCAGGCGCTTGCCACCGCTTACAGGCATATGTTCGGGCATATTCCCTTGCAACTGCGTCGCCAGCCAGTTCAGCACCTCGTATTGCGGAACCGGTTTGGAATCTGTCACGATATAGCAGTTTTGAACGGCATTACCTGCCAGCACCTGCCTGATTAAAAACACAAGAAATGCCGCTGCATCATCCCTGTGAATGCGATTGCTCCAGGCATTCTGCCTGGGCCAATTACCTGGTGACTTCGCCAGATTCAGCATGCGCAGCCTGCCCGGCCCGTAAATGCCGGATAACCTGAGAACCGTGGTGCCGCAAGTGCGTGTATGCAATAACTGCTCGGCCTCTAGCAGGCGCTTGCCGCCAAAATCTGCCGGTAACGCTGGCACTGATTCATCCAGCAGCTGCTCTGTATCCTGCCCATAGACCCTGGTACTGGAAACAAAGAACACATGTTTAAGCCGTGGATTGCTGTTCTGCATTGCCAGCATATTGCGCAAACCATCCACATAAGCCGCCTTGTATTCGGTATCACTCTGCCCGCCGGCAGCTACGCAATACACAATGATCTCCGGCTGGATCGTCTCCAGCATCGCCAAAGATGCAGTATGCGTAACATCTCCGGCTATGACCTTAACCTGGTTGTTAACCGCATCTTCAGGCCTGGATTGTAAAGTGCGCTTGAGGCCAATAACTTCAACCCCTGACTTTACCAACTGCCTGGCGATTTCCGCGCCAAGATCACCGAAGCCGACAATCAATACTTTAACGGTCATGTTGCTGCAGGAACTGTTCGGCCATAAATAATGCCGCGATTGTTTTACTATCAGTAATCTCGCCGCGCCGTATCATAGACAGGCAATCTTCCATTTTCAGATCAAACACTTCCAGCAACTCATCCTCATCGCGCTGATGACTGCCTGCCGTCAGGTTTTTTGCCAGAAAAACGTGTATCACTTCATTGGAATAGCCGATGCAAGGATGCTGTATACCGAGCTTGATCCATTCTTGCGCTGCATAACCAGTTTCTTCCAGAAGCTCCCGCTGGCCGGTTACCAGAACATCCTCATCCGGGTCAATTTTTCCGGCCGGCAATTCTATAAACACCTGCTGCAGCGGGTACCTGAACTGGCGTTCCAGCACAACACTCCCATTTGAAAGCAAAGGTATCACCACGACTGCGCCAGGATGCACCACATACTCACGATGACTTATATTGCCATTAGGCAAACGTACACAGTCCCGTTTCACGGTAAGCAGGTTACCCTGCGCAATCATCTCGGAGCTAATAAAATGTTCGGTTAAATCCATATAGAGTCCGTATAAAGTTACGGCTAAAAGTGTAGCATTACTCGGAGTAAAGTCTACTTGAGATATGATGTCATCAAAATTTAAACTTGTTGATTTTCACTGAGGATTCATTGCCCTGCGTAAATGATTTGCCCGCAGGATAACTTACCAGACTTGGTTGATACCGCCTGGAATAGAATAATTAGATATTTTGGGCAATAAGACCTATCAATGCCGAACGCCCATTATGTCCAATACCTTCGGTGATATCATCCTCATACTCTGTTAACGCTTCAATTTTCCAACCGGAGAATGCTTCCAGTAGAATTTCCCTGGTGTAAAGATTGTTGGCGTCAGATGGCCCGCCAGTTTTATATTCGAGCTGTTTAGGCGTGTACCCATGCAAAATGATTCTGCCTCCCGGACGAGTCAGTTTCTTCATGAGTTCAAATTGCTGCGCCATTCCCTCACGTCCGACAAACTGAATGAAGATACCTATCACCCAATCCAGCCTACCTATGAAACCTGTTTTTTCCCAGTGATGAAAGAGCATATCGGAATGAAGAAACTGAATATCAACCTGGCGTTCCAACGCAAGCTTTCTGGCCTTATCCAGCGCTACTGATGATATCTCGATTGCCGCAACATCAAGACCTCTTTCCGCAAGCCATACCGAGTTGCGACCTTCACCATCAGCCAGCAGCAGCGCCTTTTCACCTTTTTTGAAAATATCAGCCCTGTTCGCTAAAAAGTGACTGGGCTCTGTTCCAAAAAGATACTGCTCGCCAGCGTCACGGTATCGATTGCTCCACATTGCTTCTTGATTCATAAACCTAACTTTGTGATTAAAAATAATTTTTATCTTATACCAAGAAAGATAGACTGGTTCGAGTTTAGAACAGACACATCACCATAGCAACATATCATGTTGTCACAAAGCCAAACCAGCCAGTAAGCTATTAATTAACGCGGCACCAGAAACACCGACTTCTCAGTCACGGCTTCATTATTTTCAACGGCACGCACCTCGAACCTGACCTGGTGCGAACCGGACTTGATAGAACCATCCGGAATCTGCAGGCGCACCGGAATCCAGCGTGACTCAGCCGGGTTCACCGTCACAGCATCCTCACGGTCAAGCACATCGGAGGATACTTTCAGGTGATCAATGCCAGAAGCACTGAGTACATACTTCTGCGTACTTTCTGTCGCGTTCATGATTTGCAGCTGGTAGACATTCTCCAGCATGCCGCCCTCCGCCAGGCGTGCCATCACGCCACGGTCACGCACGATATCAACGCGGAACGAGTCCCTTAACATCAGGCTGGTCAGCAGGCTGACTACCAGCAATGTCAGGATGGCGGTATAGATCATAACGCGTGGCCTGAGAATGCGGCGCAGCATCTGGGCGCGGTTCATGCCCAGATTCATCGCATGCTGGGTCGAGTATTTCACCAGGCCGCGGTCATAGCCCATTTTATCCATCACGGTGTCGCAGATGTCAGCACAGGCACCGCAGCCGATACATTCGTATTGCAGGCCGTTACGGATATCGATGCCGGTAGGGCATACCTGTACACACAGGCTGCAATCAATACAGGCACCTTGCTTGTTCTTGTCCATGTCACCTTTACGCGATGCCTTGCCGCGCGGTTCGCCGCGTTTTTCATCATACGTCACGATTAGGGTATCGTCATCAAACATCGCGCTCTGGAAGCGTGCGTATGGGCACATGTATTTGCATACCTGCTCACGCATGAAGCCGGCATTGCCGTAGGTGGCAAAACCGTAAAACAGGATCCAGAAGGTCTGCCATGGGCCTAATGCCATGCCTGCAACAGCGCTGCCCAACTCACGAATCGGCGTGAAGTAGCCGACAAAGGTAAAGCCGGTCCATAAGGCAAAGGCAATCCAGACGAAATGCTTGCCGCCCTTCTTAAGCAGTTTCTCGGCAGACATGCCGCCTTTGTCGAGTTTCATGCGGGCGGCACGGTCACCTTCGATTTTTGCTTCTATCCACAGGAAGATTTCGGTGTAGACAGTTTGCGGGCAGGTGTAGCCACACCAGAGGCGTCCGGCAACCGCGGTGAACAGGAACAGCGAGAGTGCGGAGATGATGAGGATGCCGGTGAGGTAAATCAGGTCTTGCGGATATAGCACCAGATTGAAGATGTAGAAGCGTCGTGCTTCGAGGTCAAACAGTAGGGCCTGGCGCTGTCCCCATTCCAGCCAGGGTACGCCGTAAAAAACAAGCTGGGTCAGCCATATCATGACCCAGCGCCATTTGGTGAAGAACCCGAACGTGCTGCGCGGATAGATCTTTTCCGCAGCAGCGTAGAGATTGATTACAGTCTCATTAGCTGAGGTCTTATTATCAGCAGGCTTGATGTCTTCTTTTTTAATCATGTTTCAAAACTCTCTTTTTTAGAATACACCCTTAACATTGCATTAAATATGCCAGAAGAAATCTGCTCAATTAAGCTATTGTTTATATTAAACAAACAAGGTTTCCACCTGCAAAAAAACTCCAACCTCCAAAATACGACGTTTTGTTGTGCCAAATATGGCAGTTTTTTATTTAAAAAAAGATTAAACTGTCATTTTTGACATAGCAGATAATTAAATGTCCAGCACTAAAATCACTGAGCTCCTGTCTTACCTGGATAACCAGCCCCAACCTCACATTGTGATGGATAAAAATTACACCATTATCGGGGCCAATACAGCCTATAGTTCACAGTATAGTGATGGCAAACGATTGGTGGGGCGGCATTGCTATGAAGTATCTCACCATTTTGACCGGCCTTGTGATCAAGCCGGCGAATCATGTCCGCTCAAACACAGCAACAAGACCGGGCGTCCGCAGCGTGTGCTGCATTTGCACCAGACGCCACGCGGTGAAGAGCATGTCGATGTTGAATTGACACCGATACATGATAGCAATGGCGAGCTAATCTATTTCGTTGAAATGATGCAGACAATCCGCAATGCCGGTGCGACTTCATCATCACAGGGTATGGTCGGACGCTCACCTACTTTCAATAACATGCTAGGGTTGATAGAGCGTGTAGCGCCATCCGAAGCTTCTGTACTGCTGCTTGGTGAATCCGGTACCGGTAAGGAACTGGTGTCGCAGGCCATACATAACGCCAGCAACCGGGCTAACAAGCCTTATGTGGTTGTAGATTGTTCAGGACTGACAGAATCATTATTTGAGAGCGAGCTGTTTGGCTATGAAAAAGGTGCCTTTACCGGGGCTACGCAGCGCAAACAGGGGCTGATAGAGAGCGCCAGCGGTGGTACGCTGTTCCTTGATGAAGTTGGGGATATTCCGCTTAATCTCCAGGTTAAATTATTACGCCTGCTGGAAACCGGTACCTACCGCCGGGTGGGCGGGGTTGAGCCATTGAGGGCTGATTTCAGGCTGGTGGCAGCAACGCATCGCGATCTTAAAAAAATGGTAGAGCAAGAGACTTTCCGTAAAGACCTATATTATCGGATCAGCACATTTCCTATCCATGTCCCGTCATTAGCCGAGCGCTGTGAGGATATTCCGCTATTATCAGCCGCCCTGCTTGAGCGCATCAGTCCTAAAAGAAAGTTAAAGCTGCATCCGGAAACAATTGCAAAGCTGCAGGTACGCAATTACGCGGGAAATATTCGTGAACTTAGGAATATACTGGAGCGCGCCAGCCTGATGACAGACGGTGATACCGTTATGCCGGAGCAACTGGAAATAGATAAAGAGAATCCCAATCAGGTCACCAATCTTCCTCACCAGGTCATCATTCCGCTGGAACAGGCAGAAAAACAGTATTTGCAGTGGGCAGAGGCAAATTGCCAGGGCGACCGGCGCATGCTGGCCAGGATGCTAGGCATTAGCGAACGCACTTTATATCGCAAACTTCAGGAATAATTTATTACAGCCAATTTAAATATACGGAAAATTACTATCTGCGTGGCATGCTAATTGCATAAACATGCATAAGTCAATAAAAAATTGGACTGCCTTTAGTGAGTTGATTACTTAAATTTTATTGAAAAAATGAGTGAAGCTACGCGGCTATAATCACACGAAGAGCTTGATTTATTTAAATTCTAACAACCAAGGAGAACGAAATGTTACATGAGTTATTTGGAACTTATACAGGTTTGCTCACAGTTGCGGTGATTGTATTCATGCTGTGCATGTTTGCATTTTTCTATAGAATGTTCCTGAAAAATGAAGCTGAGGAACTTAAAAAGTAATGCAGATTAAATGCCCGCATTGTAATAAAGAGAATCGCTTTCCTATTGATAAGCTGAGTTCAATCCCCAAGTGCGGTATCTGCCACAGGGGATTGCTCTCAGTACCGATAACACTTAATCAGTCAAACATCGATGAGCTTCTGACGCAAAAAATATTGCCGGTGCTTATCGACTTCTGGGCGCCTTGGTGTGGGCCATGCAAAATGTTTGCGCCTACATTCCAAGCCGGTGCCGAGAAGTTTGCTGGCAAAATTGTTTTTGCCAAAGTGGATACGGAAGCTGAGCAAATGCTGGGGGCAAAATACAACATCAGATCGATTCCCACCCTGGTTTACTTCTGGCAAAGCAAGGAGTTAGGACGCGTCAGCGGTGCGCTGCCGCCAGCCCAACTGAATGAACTGGCATTGCAGCTAGCTCAATTAAGTAGCGCCAAATAAAAATTTGAACCGGATCTGGGCAAGCATGGCAAAGTTTTTGGACGATGACTTCATCCGCGCTGCAGTCGTTACCATATGGAAAACTGCTGACACAGTTAAAAGCGCAATTGGAAAATGCACCCTCAGTGGATGCAGATTAGGACTTATTTCAGGCATTAGGAGCCCCTTTTCTTTGGAGTGACACTTGTTTCACAAGTGCATAAATTGCCGGAATCACAATTAGCGTCAATACAGTTGAAGACACCATACCACCTACCATAGGCGCAGCAATACGTCGCATCACTTCAGAGCCAGTGCCGCTTCCCCACATGATGGGTAACAATCCGGCCATGATAGCTACCACAGTCATCATCTTTGGACGTACACGCTCAACCGCGCCTTCCATGACTGCTACGTAAATATCAGTGACAGTAAAATCTTTGCCTTCAGACTCACGTTTTGCCTTAAGCTCCTTATAGGCATGATCCAGGTAGATCAGCATAATCACACCGGTCTCAGCGGCTACACCAGCTAATGCAATGAATCCGACTGCAACAGCGACGCTCATGTTGTAACCCAGCCAATACATCAGCCAAACACCGCCAACTAACGAAAACGGTACTGACAGCATGACTATAAACGTTTCTGTGAGACGCTTGAAGTTTAAATACAGCAACACGAAGATGATTAATAATGTAAGCGGGATGACAATTTTCATCTTGGCTTTAGCTCGCTCCATATATTCAAACTGACCACTCCATGTTGCGTAATATCCAGGCTGGAATTTAACCTGCTCACGGACAGCTTTCTGCGCATCAGCCACATAACTGCCTATATCTCTATCTCGTATATCAACAAAAATGTAAGCTGATAGCAACGCATTTTCTGTACGGATACTTGGGGGGCCTTTCTCTAAGGAAATATGTGCCAGTTGACCTAGAGGTATCAATGCACCATTCATGGCAGGCACCAGCACCTGACGCGCGATAGCATCCGGATCCGAACGCAGCTCGCGTGGATAGCGCGTGATCACGCCAAAGCGCTCAGGTCCTTCAACAGTTGTGGTAACAATCTCCCCGCCAAGGGCACTACTTATCACATCCTGCAAATCGCCCACGGCTAGACCATAGCGAGCCAGTGCCATCCTATCCGGTTCGATATTCAGGTAATACCCCCCGGTAATACGCTCGGCATAAACACTCGTGGTTCCCGGTACACTTTTAACTACAGATTCGATAGATTTGGCGAGCTTCTCCATTTCGACCAAATTCCTGCCGAACACCTTGATACCTATTGGCGTGCGGATACCTGTTGACAGCATATCAATGCGTGCCTTAATCGGCATCGTCCAGGCGTTGCTGACACCAGGCAACTGCACGGCTTTATCCAGCTCCGAGATAATCTTGTCGATGCTCATGCCAGGACGCCATTCACGCTCGGGTTTAAGATTAATGACAGTCTCAAACATTTCCATAGGTGCCGGGTCTGTAGCAGTATTTGCTCGACCTGCCTTGCCAAAAACCGAAGCTACTTCCGGAAAGCTCTTAATGATTTTGTTCTGGGTCTGCATAATTTCCGCGGCCTTTGTTACAGACAGTCCGGGCAAAGTAGCTGGCATGAAGAGCAATGTGCCCTCGTTCAAAGTCGGCATGAACTCACTACCGATCTTGCTTAGTGGGTAGATGGTCACCCCCAACACCGATAACGCGAGCAGAATGGATATTTTCTTCCATTGCATAACCCAGGCAATAACTGGCCGATAAATCCAGATCAGGAAGCGGTTTACCGGGCTTTTACCTTCAGGCATGATTTTGCCCCTTATAAACAGCAGCATCAGCACCGGTACAAGTGTTACAGAAAGCATAGCTGCCCCAGCCATCGAGAAGGTCTTGGTGAATGCCAGCGGTTGAAACATGCGACCTTCCTGTGATTCCAGCGTAAATACAGGCAAGAAGGAAACGGTAATAATCAGCAAGCTGAAAAATAGCGCTGGACCAACCTCTTTGCAGGCATCAACAATCAGCTGCAATCGAGGTGCATCAGGCGGTGCACGTTCAATATGCTTGTGGGCATTCTCTATCATCACAATGGCTGCATCCACCATGGCACCAATGGCAATCGCAATGCCGCCCAAGCTCATGATATTGGAATTTAGTCCCAGAGAATGCATCAGTGTAAACGCTATCAGAACACCAACCGGCAACATCACAATCGCGACCAGGGCACTCCGCACATGCATCAGGAATAGCATGCAGACCAATGCAACCACGACGCTTTCTTCAAACAGCGTAGTCTTGAGGTTATCAATGGCTCGATGAATCAGATCGGAACGGTCATATACTGTTTCCACAGTAACGCCCTGCGGTAAGCCGGGCGCAATCTCGATGAGTTTTTGCTTGATATTGTGGATGACTTCAAGTGCATTCTGGCCATAGCGGGCCATAGCAATGCCCGCGACTACTTCACCTTCACCATTGAGCTCGGTAATGCCTCGCCGTTCATCCGGTGCCAATTCAACCTTTGCCAGGTCACGCAGCAATACCGGCGTACCTTTATCTGCCTTGACTACCAGTGTTTCCAAATCACCGATGCCGCGCAGGTATCCTTTTCCACGTACCATATATTCGGTTTCCGTCATCTCGACTACGCGTCCGCCTACATCGCGATTACTCTCACGAATCACCTGTGTAACACGGGACGGTGATACACCATATGCCTGCAGCTTGCGTGGATCCAGAACGACTTGATATTGTTTTACAAAGCCGCCAACACTGGCAACCTCTGCAACGCCATGCGCCTTGGTCAACTGATAACGTAAATACCAGTCCTGAATGGCTCTCAATTCCTCAAGAGAGCGATTTTTTGCCAATACCACATACTGATAAACCCAGCCGACACCCGTAGCATCAGGCCCTAGCGTTGGCGTAATGCCGCGTGGCAATCTGCCAGTCACACTATTCAGGTATTCCAGTACACGGGAACGCGCCCAATAAATATCGGTATTATCTTCAAATATCACATAAACAAAGCTAACACCAAAAAACGAAAATCCACGCACGACTTTCGATTTTGGTACTGACAACATCGAGGTAGTGAGCGGGTAAGTAACCTGATCCTCTACAACCTGTGGCGCCTGCCCTGGATACTCGGTATAAACAATCACTTGCACATCGGATAAGTCCGGGATGGCATCCAGCGGCGTTTTCAGCAACGAGTAAACACCAGCACCTACAATAAATAATGTGACTAACAGAACAAGAAATACATTACGTACTGACCAGTTAATAATTTTTTCCAACATGTCAGTGTCCTTCGTGCCCGGTTATAGGTGCAGGATTGGTTTCTGCAGATATCGGTAAACTGCTTTCCGGCAGACCATTATCTCCAAAGCTACTTAGTGCGGCTTTAAGATTGCTTTCAGAATCAATCAGGAAATTAGCCCGTACTACTACGTTTTCACCCTCGCTCAATCCTTCAGTCACCTCAATATAGCCATCACTGCGCATACCAAGCTTGACCTCACGTGGCTCATACAGTCCCTCTCTAAGTTGAACCAGAACAATTTGGCGTATACCGCTATCAATCACGGCTGAATCCGGAACTGCCAATACGCTGGCACCATGATCTGACATAAGTTGAATGCTGGCATACATATCTGGCTTTAGCAGCCCGTCAGGATTAGTCAGCACCACGCGCACCTTAACTGTGCGTGTCTCTGGCGTTACTGTTGGATAGATATAATCGATCTTCCCCCTGAGCTCCTTTCCCGGATATGCATTGACAGTAATATTTACTGTCTGGCCAACATGAACCAAAGCAATATCTTGCTCAAATACATCTGCCAGCAGCCAGATCTTTGACAAATCTGCAATCTTGAACAGGGGCTCACCCGGCATAAAGCGCATACCTTCCACAGCAGCCTTCTCCAGCACTACACCGTTTGCAGGTGAGTACATCGTAAGCGTACGTGTAGCCTTTCCGTCTTTTTTCAAACGCTGCAATTGGGCATCTGATATATCCCAGTTACGTAAACGTTTAAGAGCACTTTCCGCCAGTTGACCAATGCCAACCAATGACTCTGGAGTTCCATTACTCATTGACTGTTTGCCATTCCAGGCGATCAGGTATTCCTCCTGTGCAGACACCAGCTCCGGACTGTAAACTTCCATCAGCGGCTGCCCCCGTCTTACCGGCTGGCCGGTTGCATTGACATGGAGCTTTTCAATATAGCCTTCAAACTTGGTAGTAACTGTTGAAAGGCGCTGCTCGTTAAATTGGAACTGCCCCACCGCACGTATTGTGTTAACCATTTTTCGCAACTGCGCCTGCTCGGTTTTTACGCCAAGTTTCTGTACTTTGTCTGTACTGATCTTGACCTGGTTATTAGATACCGCCTCATCTGCATAGACCGGTGTGTAATCCATCCCCATAGAATCTTGTTTAGGTACTGGTGAGGTATCCGGTAAACCCATAGGGTTTCGGTAATAGAGTATCTTCCGTTCAACAGGCGCTGTAATAGCTGCCGGCATTTCTACTGACGAGTGGCCAACCTGCTGCATCCCCCACCAGTAGCCGCCACCTGCAGCTGCAGCAACACCAGCTAGCAATAATGCAACCCATAATCCAGAGCGCTTCATAAGTCTTCCCCAATCATTCTTTCAATCTCTGCAAGTCGCACTTCCTGTTCAACCCGCATCTTTATCTGTTCCTGTCTTGCAAGCCTGATTGCCTTTTGGGCATCCAGTAGCGTCGCAAAGTCTACTTTACCGTTCTCATAGCCTGCCAATGCAGAACGGAAGGTCAACTCCGCTTGCGGGAGCAATGTATATGTAATCAGACGTTCTTGATTTTCTGCTGCCTCGAAAGCTACCAGGTTTTCCTGCAGCACTCCTATCACCTGGTTCTCGACTCCATCACGACGCTCCTTGGCTGCATCCAGCATAGCAGCAGCCTCGCTTTCCTGAGATCGGCGGGTATCAAACCGGATAGGTATATTGACCTCGACCATTGCCTCCCAGCTACTGATATTGTTACCACGTTGAATAGGCGCGATACCTAGTGTCAGATCCGGGTATCGATTCTTTTCAATCAATCTTTTATTAGCGTCTGCGGCTGATATTTGTGCTGATTGTGTAACAAGCAATGGATTATTTCGCACCACCTTTTGCTGTAATACTGCGAAATCCAGTTTTTCTGCCGGCAAGGAACGCAACTTCGGTAACGTTGAAAGTGGTGCGCTCTGTATTCTTCCCAGTATCGCATTAAGCCGTGCTTTAGACTGTTGCTGGTCTCTTTCCAGGCTAATAATCTCGGACTGCAAGGTAGTTTTTTCAACCTGAGCGCGTATTACATCTTGCTGAGGTACTAACCCACCGTCATAACGAATGCGGGTAATAGATTCAATATCACCAATTAAAGTCAGGATATCCTCGTCCAGCTTCTTTAGGCCAATTGTCTGAAAATACTGGGCATATGCATTTTTGATAAGGGCGTGGGTCTCAGCAATAGTGATTAGCCTGCGCCCTTTATACTGCTCAAGCTGTGCAGTCGCTACTTCCTTACGTAAGTCCCGTTTGCCCCAAAGAGGAAAACTCTGCATTAAAGTGTATTTAGTCCCGCTTCCTTTACCCGGAAAAGGATTAAAATCATTCGGCGCATCCCTGCCGGCAAAATCCTTAAACTCGATACGCAGCAAAGGATCTGGCAGAGCTCCTGCAGGTGCGATTCGCTCGCTTGCCGCTTCAGTTTCATATCGCATCGCCGTAAGCTCAGGGTTATGTGTATCTGCCCAGTTCAGTAACTCCTGTACATTAGCGCCAATAGGGATATTGGAAGATGTTTCTTCTGCCCCGGACAAGCCTGGTAACATCAGTGCTGCCAAAGACAGGATGAGCATTATTTTTAAGTTATTTGTATTCATTCTCTTACCTGTAGTCATCTGTATGGCCAGCACGTTGAGTGGTGGCTAGCCCAGACGCCTTATTTAACTGGTTTAATTTTTGTAATTAATGGACTGCCACCGTCAACTTTAACGAACTCAAATTCAATATGATCTCCGATCTTTACAGTGTCTAGCAGAGACTTGTCAGCGACGTTAAAGAACATAGTCATACCAGGCCATTTAAGCTCCGGAACAGCGTCATGCTTCAATTTAACCTTGCTTAAAGCACTGTCCATGGCAACTACTTCACCTTTTGCTGAATAACTCTTTTGATTTTCTGCCGCCTTATGATGGGCATCATTGGCATATACCGTAGCAGCTGTGATACTCAATATCGCTATGAACATACAAATTAATAACTTTTTCATTTCTTTATCCTTTAATGGTTGGGTTCTTCATGACAAAACTCCCAGTTAATATCAATGCACACTAATTACATGTAGAAAATGCCGATATCTTGTGCCTAGGCAGATTCCTGTTAAGGCAAATAAGCATTGATGGCCACACGTTACAATTTCTGTAGAGGTGGTTCAGTAGTCGCGCGAGTATGTGTACAGGCGTAAAAAAGCATACGCTAAGCCTCGAACGGATATAGAACCACCGCGCGAATTACGTGCCGAAGAAAAAGATGTGTGTTGGGTACGGTCAAAAACTCGGATAAATACTTGAGCTCAAGAGCCGTTTAAAACTAGACGACCTTCGGCACTATGCCTAGGTTTGTCTGGGGGGATGAAAAAGTGAAGGCGGGACAGCATCAGGAACTTCAGTGAATTCAGTGGAGTACATAGGTAATGCACCACTAAATTCCAGAGGGGGATTAAATGGGATAATTGCCTGAGCCACACTTAGATGACAAGGCAGACATTTTTCGCATGTATCATTTTTAGCAGGACTTGCAGTACCATGGTGATCGCAGTGCGCCATATCATCCAAATTGCTCATGTCGACACCAACCATCATTTGATGAGGCTTATGCATCGGACAATTAGGCATAGTCAATGTTGCCATACCTTCTAAAGGCAGGCATATCACCATAATGAATAGCGTAATGAAATTAATTATTCTGGGCATCACCTAATAACTTTACGCTTAAAAAAAAATCTTTGCAATTGCTTAGCCATTCATTGACAGATAAAACATAGAAATTCTATGCATATCCGTTTTGGCTGACTCCGTCTGGGCAGATGATGTTACTGAATTTCCGCTTATTAGATTTAGCGGTCATCAATTTTAACTGTCTGAGAGCACCAATTCATATACAAGAACTGTTTTCCCCAGAGTTAATGCTAACAAGACTTTAATTAGCAAATCAATTTGAGCCTCTTTAACTTAGGCAAGAAAGATAGCTCAGATTTCATTTAGATAGTTCTATTCCACAATACTTTATAAACAAAACCTGGAAAAGCAAACACAAGGAACAGGCAACCGGTGACTGCATAAAACTCCCAATCTTGTGGTGCAACCTGACCGAATGTTGCCAGTTCAGCATAGCGAACAAATGCACCGGTCAGGAAATACAAAATAATGAGCTCAAGCAAGCACCAGCCCAGATTTTTGCTAGATACATTTTTAGTGCGATTCAAGGGAATAATGTAAAACAGCTTATCCGAAAACCAGGGTAAGTTTGCAGCAAGGAATATCAATCCTAGCAAAGCCCAATTAGTCATTAGGTAACCTTTAACTCAAGCTTTTAACAATGGCGTAAGCACACAGGCTCATCAGGCCTTGTGGCATTAAACCGATAAACAGCAGCGCAAATGCGTTTACGCTTAACGCTACGCGCATGTCAGCAGGCACCTGGATAGGGTGATGGTCTAATGGCTCATCAAAGTACATAAGCTTGATCACACGCAAGTAATAGAACGCGCCGATCACTGCCATCAGCACGGCAAATACCACCAGCCACAGGAAGCCAGCCTGCAACGCTGCTTGCAGCACCGCAAACTTAGCGTAGAAGCCCAATGTTGGCGGAACGCCTGCCATGCTGAACATAATGATCAGCATTAAAAATGCGGTCCAGGGGCTACGTTGGTTCAAGCCTTTCAAATCATTCAACTTATCTGCCTCAAAGCCTTTACGGGATAAAAGCAGAATTACACCAAAGCCTGCCAGTGACATCAGTACATAGCTGGAGATATAAAACATTGCAGAGGCAAACCCGTTAATACTTGCACTCATCAAGCCAAACAGTACAAAACCGATGTGTGAGATTGTTGAGTAAGCCAGCATACGTTTCAGGTTGGTTTGTGCAATCGCAGTCACGTTACCGATAATGATAGACAATACCGCCATTACCAGCAGCATTTGCTGCCAATCCACAGCCATGGTTTGCAGGCCTTGTGCCAGCAGCCTGATCACAAATGCAAATGCTGCAAGTTTAGGCACAGAACTGATCAACATGGTGATAGCTGTCGGAGAGCCTTCATACACATCAGGCACCCACATCTGGAAAGGCACAGCACCCAGCTTGAATGCAAGACCGGCTACGATAAATACCAAGCCAAGGATCAGCACGGAGTGTGTTTTTGCATCATTCATTAACGCATGGTTAATATCTGCTAGGTTTAGGCTGCCGGTCATGCCATAAATCATACTCATACCGTATAGCAACATACCTGATGCAAGTGCGCCCAGTACGAAATATTTCATAGCGGCTTCTGTTGCACGTGCATTGTCACGATCCATTGCCACCAGTGCATACAGGCTTAATGACAACAGCTCCAGACCGATGTACAGCGTCAGCATGTTCTGGCCGGAAACCATAATCATCATACCGACCACAGAAAACAGCACCAGTGCGTAAAACTCACCACGGAACATATTGCGTTGCTGGATATACTGCCTGCTGTAAACAAATATTAATGATGTACCCAAGTAAATCATCAGCTTCAGCACATCAGACATGGCATCATCTACAAACGTATCGCCAAATGCATAACCCACGCCAGGGGCATGCGTTGTAAATGTGAAATAAGCTGCAATGAGCAATGCCAATTGTGACAAGCCATAAATAGCAATGCGGTTAGATTGTTTTAAAAACAAATCTGCGATTAAAACAAGCATCGCCATACCCAAAAGAATCATTTCAGGTAAAGCAGTGATAAGATCGTAACGAATATTTTCCATGAATTAAAAGCCTGCCGGCAACTTGCTATGAGATAAGTGTGAAAGAAGTTGATTAACGGTAGCATTGGTCACATTGGTTAAAGGCTCAGGATAGATACCTACCGCCAGTACCAAAACTGCCAAGATCGCAAGAATTAAAAACTCACGTTTGTTTAAGTCTTTCAACGCCGCTACATTGTCATTGGCAACTTCACCATAGAACACGCGCTTAACCATCCATAATGTATACGCCGCACCAAAAATCAAGGTAAACGACGCGAGGAAAGCGTACCAGAAGTTCGTCTGAATAGAACCCAGTATCACCATGAATTCGCCAACAAAACCTGAAGTACCCGGCAAGCCGCTGTTTGCCATGGCAAATAAAACGGCAAATGCTGCAAATGCCGGCATGGTATTGGCTACGCCACCGTAAGCCTCAATCTGGCGGCTGTGTACACGGTCATACAGCACACCAACGCATAGGAACATCGCTGCTGAAATGAAACCGTGCGAAATCATCTGCACGATCGCGCCTTCCAGACCCAGGTTGTTGAAAATAAAGAAACCTAAAGTTACAAAACCCATATGTGAAATGGATGAGTATGCAATCAGTTTTTTCATGTCTTTTTGCACCAGAGCCACTAATGCAATGTAAACAATCGCAATCAGTGACAATGTAATCATGAAATGGGAAAGGTAATGTGCAGCATCCGGAGCAATCGGCATGGCAAAACGCAGGAAGCTATAGCCGCCTAATTTCAAGGCAATTGCTGCCAATACCACTGAACCGCCGGTTGGTGCTTCAACGTGCGCATCAGGCAACCATGTGTGTACTGGCCACATTGGTATCTTGACCGCAAATGCTGCGAAGAATGCAAGGAATACTAATATCTGGACATTAAGCGACATTGGCATCTGATAGTAATCAGTAATCGCAAAGCTGCCGGTCTGATGATACATATAGATAAATGCCACCAGCATCAGCAATGAACCCAGCAAGGTATAGAGAAAGAATTTAACCGTGGCATACACACGATTCGGGCCGCCCCAGATACCAATCACCAGGAACATCGGGATCAGCATCGCTTCCCAGAACACATAGTAGAAAATTGCATCCAAAGCACTAAACACGCCAATCATAAGGCCACTCATGATCAGGAATGAAGCCATATATTGCGCTACACGCTTTTCAATCACTTCCCAGGCCGACATCACCACGATTACTGTAGTAAAGCTGGTCAGCAGGATGAGGGGCACCGCTAAACCATCTGCACCCAAGTGGTAATTGATGTTGAAAGAAGCAATCCACAAGAAACGTTCCTGGAACTGGAATCCGCCGTCAGCAAAATTGAAATATGTGTATAGCGGAATTGTTACCGCAAAGCTGGCAATACTGCCGATTAGCGCCAGCCATCTTGTCGGAGCAGGCTTGCTGTCATCAGCTGTAAACAGCACAGCCACACCAAAGGCAATAGGCAGCCAGATTGAGAAACTTAAAATATGTTGCAAAAAGTATTCAAGCATTTTTTACACTTTAGAGAAAAACGTGAGCATTAAAAATACGCCAATAATCATGGCGAATGCGTAGTGATAAATCAAACCGGACTGCAGCTTACGTACTACAGTAGACAGCTTGCCGATCAAGTTGGCAGTACCGTTAACCATAGCACCATCAATCAATTTCACATCGCCGATTTGCCATAATTTGTTACCGATAAAACGAGAACCTGCCGCAAAGAAGCGGTCGTTAAAGGTATCAAAACCGTATTTGTTTTCAAGAACCGCATTTATAAGGGCAAAACGTTTTTGAATTGCAGCCGGGATATCAGGACGCTTCATATAGAAGTACCACGCTACGACTACGCCAGATGTAGCGAGTGCAAACGGTACGGTCATCAATCCATGCAACGCCATACCTGCAGATGAATGGAATATATGGTGCCAGTGGTGTGTCAATTCATGCATCGCCGGATGTGCACCAGTATCTACGAATATCACGCCTTTAAAGAACTCGCCGAAAAGCATGGGCTCGATAGCCACATAACCAATCAATAATGAAGGGATTGCCAGCAAGATTAAAGGTAACTTAACCACCCAGCCTGGCTCATGCGGATCATCGCTTGGGCTTAAGCCGTGGTGATGCTCATCATTGGCTTCCACATCATCATGTGCGCCGTGTTTTGCTTCACGCCATTTTTCCTTGCCATGGAACACGAGGAAGTACATACGGAAACTATAGAAGGCTGTTACAAATACACCTGCCAACACCGCAAAGTAGGCAAAGCCGCTACCAGGGATAGTAGAGAATTTAGCTGCTTCAATAATGCTGTCTTTTGAGTAGAAACCTGACAGGAATGGCGTACCTATCAGCGCCAATGAGCCGATCAGTGAAGTAATCCAGGTCACTGGCATATATTTCTTCAGGTTGCCCATATTGCGGATATCCTGATCGTGGTGCATGCCCATGATTACAGCGCCTGCGCCCAAGAACAGCAAGGCTTTAAAGAATGCGTGTGTCATCAGGTGGAAAATCGCAACCGAGTATGCGGAAGCACCCAGTGCAACCGTCATGTAACCAAGTTGCGACAGTGTTGAATAGGCCACCACACGTTTAATATCGTTCTGAATAACGCCCAGGAAGCCCATGAACAATGCGGTAATACTGCCGATAACCAACACAAATGAGAGTGCTGTTGTTGATAGCTCAAATAACGGTGACATACGTGCCACCATAAAAATACCGGCTGTCACCATCGTTGCCGCATGGATCAAGGCAGAAATCGGGGTTGGACCCTCCATTGAGTCTGGCAGCCATACATGTAACGGCACTTGCGCTGATTTACCCATAGCGCCGATAAATAACAGAATGCAAGTCACTGTCATCAATGACCATGAAGCATTACCGACCAGATTGATCTTTACGTCTGCCATCTGTGGCGCAACAGAAAATACAGCTGCATAATCCAGGCTGCCAAAATAGAACAATACAAGGCCAATACCCAGCAGGAAACCAAAGTCACCTACACGGTTAACCAGGAATGCCTTCAGGTTTGCATAGATTGCTGTAGGGCGTGTATACCAGAAACCAATCAGCAGGTAAGACACCAGGCCAACCGCTTCCCAACCGAAGAACAACTGCATGAAATTGTTGCTCATCACCAGCATCAGCATTGAGAACGTAAACAATGAGATATAGCTGAAAAAGCGCGCATAACCTTTGTCTTCATGCATGTAGCCAATGGTATAGATATGCACCATCAGCGATACGAAAGTTACCACTACCATCATCATGGCAGACAGGCGGTCAATCAAGAAACCGATTTCGAAAGAAAAGTTACCGCTTTTCAACCATGAATACACGGTTTCATTATATGGCTGGCTGACCATTGCATCATTCAGCACATACACTGACAAAGCGAATGACATTGCGACACCGGCAATGGTAACGATATGCGCTGCGGCACGCGGCAACTGCTTGCCGAATAAACCGACAATGGCAGCAGCCAGCAGGGGCAGTAAAGGAATTGCGAGATAAATCTGTTGCATGGTCATGCTAAACACTTAGCCTTTCAAGCTATCTAGCCTTTTAATGAATTAAGATCGTCAACATTGATCGTGCGCAGGTTTCTGAACAGCACCACCAAAATCGCTAAACCGATAGCAGACTCAGCAGCCGCTACAGTTAGGATGAAAAATACAAAAACCTGGCCTGCAACATCATTCAGATAATGAGAGAAAGCAATGAAGTTGAGGTTAACCGCCAGCAGCATCAATTCAATCGCCATCAGCAAAATAATGACATTTTTGCGATTCAGGAAAATACCAATCACGCTGATTGCAAACAACAGCGAACCCAGCACCAGGTAATGTGATAAACCAACCATTATTTAGCCTCCTCAGCGCTGTCTGACGTTGTAGTTTTCTCAACTTCAGGCTGCATTTTCACAATGCGGATACGATCTGCTTTTTTAGCCAGCACTTGTTTGGCCGGGTCCATGGATTTACTGTCCTTACGATCACGCAAGGTTAATGCAATTGCCGCCACGATTGCCACCAATAGCACAACAGATGCAAGTTCAAACGGCAGCAGGTAATCGGTATACAGCACGCGGCCTAATTCTGCAGTATTACTGTAGCCTGCAGGATGCGCTGCTGGCGCCGCAACTTTATCTACACCAAAGTTACGCACACCGACAATCATCATCATTTCAACTGACATCAGGCCGCCAACAGGCAATGCAACAGGTAACGCGCTCCAGAAACCTTCGCGCAATCTATCAAGATTAATATCCAGCATCATCACTACGAACAAGAACAGCACCATCACCGCTCCTACATATACCAGCACCAGCACAATCGCAAGGAACTCGGCTTCGAGCAGCAGCCAGATACCGGCCGCGGTAAAAAATGCCAGCACTAAATACAATGCTGCGTAAACTGGGTTGCGTGTTGTAATTACACGCAAGCCGGCAAACAGCAATATTGCCGCTAGCGTATAAAAAACGATGTCTTGAAAATGCAAGCCAAAAAATGTCATTTAAACTTCGTGAAAAGTGAAAAGTGAAAAGTGAAATTCTGCTCAAATTGGCAATTCACGTTTTCCATTTCCCATTTCACAGCCTTTCTATCTAAATTGTTTATCTTGTGCACGGTCTGCAGCAATCTGCTTTTCATGCTTATCGCCTACTGCCAGCAACATTTCCTTGGTGTAAAGCAAGTCACCGCGCTGCTCACCGTGGTAATCGAACACGCGCGTTTCAACGATAGAATCTACCGGGCACGACTCTTCACACATGCCGCAGAAAATACATTTGGTCAGGTCAATATCATAACGCGTAGTACGGCGCGTATTGTCTTCGCGTTGCTCAGACTCGATAGTGATTGCCATTGCCGGACAAACTGCCTCACACAACTTACATGCAATACAGCGCTCTTCACCATTCGGGTAACGGCGCAATGCGTGCAAACCACGGAAACGGTTAGATTGCGGAGTACTTTCTTCCGGATACTGCACCGTAATTTTGGGTGCAAAGAAGTAGCGGCCTGTGAGCGCCATGCCCTTCAGCAGCTCCCACAGCATCAAACTACCAAGTGTCTGTTTAATCGATTTAATCATGTTTTTAATCATCAAAGCCTAGTCGTTTTACCCAACCCGAGAACCTAGTGGAACAGATATGCCCAAGGGGTTTGCATCATACCGCCTATAAATACAATCCAAACAATCGTAATCGGGATAAATACTTTCCAGCCCAGACGCATAATCTGGTCATAACGGTAGCGCGGAAATGTTGCCCTGAACCACAGGAACAGGAATAACAGGAAGCCAACTTTAGCCAGCAGCCATAAGAAGCTGTCTGGAATGAATGTCACTGGTGACAGCCAGCCACCCAGGAACATCAAGGCCGCCAGCATGGAAACCAGAATCATATTGGCGTATTCAGCCAGGAAAAACACGGCAAATGCCATACCTGAATATTCAACATGGAAACCGGCAACAATTTCAGACTCACCTTCGGCCACGTCAAACGGCGCACGGTTGGTTTCAGCGACAGCACTGATAAAGTACACGACAAATAAGGGGAACAAAGGCAGGAAGTACCAATGCAGCAAGCCGCCAGATTGACCCATAACAATTTTTCCGAGATTTAAACTGTTTGCACACATCAGCACACCGACCAGTGCAAAGCCCATGGCAATCTCATAGGAAACGATCTGTGCGGCTGAACGCATGGCCCCCAGGAACGCATATTTAGAATTAGAAGCCCAACCTGCAATAATCACACCATATACAGCGACCGAGGTCATCGCCAGAATATAGAGCAAACCGGCATCAACATCGGCCAGCACCATATTCATGTCGAACGGCACTACTGCCCACGCCGCAAAGGCTGGTGCAATTGCCAGTACCGGACCTAACAGGAACAGACCTTTGTTTGCTGCAGTAGGCAATACCACTTCTTTAAACAGCAGCTTGATACCATCCGCCAACGGCTGCAATAAGCCAAAGTAACCAACACGGTTAGGACCGATACGCACCTGCATATAGCCGATAACCTTACGTTCAGCCAAGGTCAGGTAAGCAACAGCGCCCATTAATGGCGCAACAATTGCTACGATTTTAATCAAAGTCCAGCCGGTGAGTTCCACACCAGGCCAGTAACTACCAAATAGATTTGCCAACCATTCCATTAGGCACGCTCTTCTGTCAATGTTGTTTTATCAGCTTGTGATGATGACAGTTTCTCAACTGTAATATCGCCCATCAGATCCCCCAAACCAACCGTATCTTCATGCGCGGCAGCTACGCGTACGCAGCCCATCGCAACATGATTATCAAGTCGCACAGTAAGCACTGCGCTGCCTTTATCCTGTTTTACCAGCACCTGATCTCCATCAGCCAAAGCTAAAGCATCCAGCTGCTTGGCACACATACGTGCCATTGGTTTGATGTTGTATTTGGTTTTCTGCAGCGAAGATGAACGGCGCACAATCGGGTCAGACTCATATTGCGGCACTTCGCCAATACGCTGCAAGCCTTCATGCTTGATGTTAACCTGAATCTCCACCAGCTCTTTCAAGTTGTTATTCAAGCTGCGCCATACTACTGCAGAAGGTTTTTCACCTCTGAATATTGCATCCTTGACCTGCTCGCTTGATTCATAATCAAAACCTTGCAAGCCCAGAGTATTTGCCAGCACACGCAACACTTTCCAGGCCGGGCGGCACTCACCAAACGGTCTAACCGCAGCAGCGAAACTTTGTACACGGCCTTCCATACTCATGAAAGTGCCTGATGTTTCTGTAAACGGAGCAATCGGCAACAGAATATCGGCGTTATCCAAAGCTTCAGACTTGTAAGCTGTCAGCGCAATCACACATTCGGCTTTTTCCATCGCCGCTTTTGCCAATGCTGCATGCTGACAATCGAGCTCCGGCTCAATATTCAGTAGCAAATAAGCTTTGCGAGGCACTTCCAGCATTGCGCGAGCATGCATACCTGTACTTGAAGGCATTACACCCATCATGTGCATACCGGTGCTGTTCGCAGCCGCTGGCAAAATACCGCCTTTGGCGCCGCAAATACCGCCAATCGCTTCCATCATGCTGTACATTTCTGTAAAGCGCGGATCACTCAACGCCATGTTACCGATAAACAAACCAACCCTTGGCGCAACCAGGTCATAATCTTTACCATGACCAGCCAAGCTCTCTGCAATCGCTTGTGTATTCGGACGAACCTTGATGTCTTCCAGCAAGGCAGTCAATGAAGGCGGCAGGCATAGTGACAAACGCTGCAAACCGGACATGGCTTTAAGTATCTGCCCCAGCACGTTCACCATATCGTTCGGACGCACAATCACTTTATGCGCAATGTCCATGAGCGGGTTATTGTCCAATGGGCTGACAACAGATAATTCCGCGCCATTCGCAACCGCTTTACGGAAACGCTGCGCCAGCAAAGGATGCTCATTGCGCAGGTTTGAACCAATCACCAGAATACGGTCGAGATTTTCAATCTCGTTAATATTGCAACCCATCCAAGGTGTACCCTGGCGTTTGCCATCCATCCTGAAGTCAGTCTGGCGCAGCCGATAGTCCACATTGCCGCAACCCAAGCCCTCAGCAAGTTTTTTGGTTAAATAACCTTCTTCCATAGTGCTGTTCGGCGACACCAGTACACCCAGCGCCTCACTGCCATATTCATTAGTGATGTCTTTTAACTGTCCTGCAGCAAACTCCAGTGCAGTTTTCCAGTCGGTTTCCACCCATGCGCCATTGTGCTTGACCATCGGCACTTTGAGACGATCCGGGCTATTCAGCCCCTCATATGAGAAACGGTCGCGATCTGATAACCAGCACTCGTTGATGCTTTCTTTCTCACGAGGTACCACACGCATGACTTTATTGTCTTTAACCTGCACTTCGATGTGAGAACCCAGCCCATCATGCGGAGCAATACTTGGACGGCGTGTCAGCTCCCAGCTACGGGCTGTATATCTGAAAGGCTTGCTGGTTAGCGCACCTACCGGGCACAAATCAATGATATTGCCGGAAAGTTCTGAATTAACACTTTGATCCACATAAGCTGAAATTTCGGCATGTTCACCGCGTCCGACCAAGCCCAGCTCCTGCATGCCGCCTACCTCTTTCAGGAAGCGTACACAGCGCGTGCATTGGATGCAACGCGTCATATCGGTGCTTACCAGCGGACCAATATTCTTGTTAAACACCACACGTTTTTCTTCAGTGTAACGTGACTCGCTAGTCCCATAGGCCATTGCCACGTCCTGCAGGTCACACTCGCCACCCTGGTCACAGATCGGGCAATCCAACGGATGGTTAATCAACAGGAACTCCATCACGCTTTGCTGCGCCTCAATTGCAGCCTTGGAGCGTGTGAATATTTTCATACCGTCAGCTACTGGCGTAGCACAGGCCGGCAATGGTTTATTAAACTTCTCTACCTGTACCAGGCACATGCGGCAGTTGGCAGCAACAGATAATTTGGGATGGTAGCAAAAGCGTGGAATTGCAACACCAATCTTATCAGCTGCATCAATAATGGTGCTGCCGTGCTCGACTTCTACTGCCTTGCCATCTATTTCAATTTTTAACATTTAATCGATCTCTAAAATTTATTTAGTGCGATATAGTGCAAGGCGCACGGAACGCAGAAACCGCAATGTACATTAAGTACATCAGGATTTTGAGTACCGCGCAACGCAGCAATATGCGCAATAAATAGATTTATCATTTACCTTCAACCATACTCTTGCCGTGCTGAATATAGTATTCAAACTCTGGCCTAAAATGTTTGATAAAGCTTAAAACCGGTGTGGCAGCAGCCTCACCCAACGCACAGATTGTGCGACCTGAAATATTATTGCTGATATCTGTCAGCAGATCGAGGTCTTCCATTTTACCTTCGCCCCTGACAATACGATCCAGCACACGGTAGACCCAGCCGGTACCCTCACGGCATGGCGTACATTGACCGCAGCTTTCTTCATAGAAGAAGTAAGACAAACGATGCAGGGCCTTCACCATACAAGTTGTATCATCCATCACAATCATGGAGCCTGCACCAATGCTGGACCTGGCTTTACTTAGGCCATCATAGTCCATGGTTGCTTCAAGGATTGCTGACGCAGGAATTACTGCTGTAGAAGGACCGCCAGGAATCACGGCTTTTAATTTACGGCCTTTCCAGATACCGCCAGCCATTTCCAGCAATTCGGTAAATGGCGTACCCATTTTAATTTCGTAATTACCTGGTTTTTCCACATGGCCGGAAACAGCGAAAATCTTGGTACCGCCAGAATTTGGTACGCCTAGGTCGGCAAATGCCTTGCCGCCATGCTGCATAATCCATGGAATACTGGTGTAGCTTTCCGTATTATTCACGTTGGTTGGCTTACCAAACACACCATAACTGGCTGGGAATGGCGGTTTAAAACGCGGCTGGCCTTTTTTACCCTCGATAGATTCAATCAGGGCAGTTTCTTCACCACAGATGTATGCGCCGTAACCATGTACCGCATACAGGTCAAAACTGAAGTTGGTACCGAACAGGTTCTCACCCAGATAGCCTGCTACTTTTGCTTCATGCAAAGCCGCCTCGAATGTTTCATAATCCTGCCAGATTTCACCGTGGATATAGTTGTAACCGACACGCGCACCTAATGTATAGGCAGCAATTGCCATACCTTCGATCAACTGGTGCGGATTGTAGCGGATAATATCGCGGTCTTTAAAGGTTCCTGGCTCGCCTTCATCGGTATTGCAAACCAGATACTTCACACCATCAAAATAGCGCGGCATGAAGCTCCACTTAAGGCCTGTTGGGAAACCAGCACCGCCACGGCCACGCAAACCTGAAATTTTAACTTCAGTGATAATGTCTGTTGGTTTTACTTTTTCAGTAACAATACGCTTTAAGGCAGCATAGCCACCAAGCTTCAGATATGTTTCTAGTGATGCAGGATTTTCTTCAGTCAAGGTACGCAATGTTACTAGTGTTTGACCGGTTAAATCTGTTTTGACGACTGGTTTTGCAGAGGCAACCATTATTCAAGCCCCTCCTTATTTAATTCCTCTAAAATTGCATCCACTTTTTCAGTAGTCAGGAATTCGTGCATTTGCGTATTGTTTACATGCATCAAAGGTGCGCCACCGCAGCAACCCATGCACTCACCCTCTTTAAGGCAGAATTTTCCATCCGGTGTAATTTCATTAAAACCAACACCAAGCTTGCTTTGCAGATGATTTACAATTTCATCTGAACCACGCAGCATGCATGAAATATTGGTGCAGACCGTAATCTTGTATTTACCGACGGGGCTCAAATCGTACATATTGTAGAAAGTGGCCACTTCCATCGCAGCAATTTCAGGCATGCCTAAATATTGCGCCACTTCCGTAATACTTTCTTTTGACAGCCAGCCGCGCTCGGTTTGCACGATACGCAACGCGCTCATGACCGCCGCTTGACGTTGGTCAGCTGGATATTTAGTCAGCTCGTAATCTATTTTCTTAATTGCTTCTGGACTTAACATGCTTATATATTCCTACTCCGAAGAGCGAGTATTTCGCACTCAGCCGAGGCGTGAGCGCTTGAGCCACCGGAATGTACCGAAGTACATGAGGATGGCGAAAGTACGAACAATAATGGATGAGGACGAAAGACGATGCTCATCGGTCGATCTCACCGAATACGATATCTTGCGTACCAATAATTGCCACCAAGTCGGCAATCATGTGACCCCTGGTCATCTCATCCAATGCCGCCAAATGCGGGAAGCCCGGCGCACGAATTTTTAAGCGATAGGGCTTATTCGCACCATCTGAAACCATGTAAATACCGAACTCACCCTTTGGATGTTCAACTGCGGCATAAGCCTCACCAGCCGGCACATGAAAACCTTCAGTAAACAATTTAAAGTGATGAATCAGGTCTTCCATGTTGGTTTTCATACCTTCACGGTCAGGCGGCGCCACTTTATGGTCTGAAGTAATCACTGGGCCCGGATTTTTACGTAACCAGTCTACGCATTGCCTGATAATACGGTTGGACTGACGCATTTCTTCCACACGGATCAGGTAACGGTCATAACAATCCCCGTTCACGCCAACTGGAATATCAAAATCCAGATCTGCATAAACTTCATAAGGTTGTTTTTTACGCAAATCCCACTCAATACCGGAGCCACGCAACATCGGCCCAGTCATCCCTAAAGCCAACGCGCGCTCAGGGCTTACCACACCGATGCCCACTGTACGTTGCTTCCAGATACGGTTATCCGTTAACAGGGTTTCATACTCATCCACATAAGCCGGGAAACGGTTAGTGAAATCCTCGATAAAATCCAACAATGAACCTTGGCGGCTTGCATTTTGCGCCTTCACTGTCTTCGCATTGCGGAATTGAGAAACCTCATATTGCGGCATCACATTCGGCAAATCACGATATACTCCGCCGGGACGGTAATACGCTGCGTGCATACGCGCACCAGAAACAGCTTCATACACGTCAAATAAATCTTCACGCTCACGGAATGCGTACAAGAATACGGTCATCGCACCCACGTCCAATGCATGCGCACCCAACCACAGCAAGTGATTCAGGACACGGGTAATCTCGTCAAACATAACACGGATATACTGGGCACGAACCGGCACTTCAAGACCAAGCATTTTTTCAATTGCCATGACATAGGCATGCTCGTTGGACATCATGGACACATAATCCAGCCTATCCATATATGGCACACTTTGCAGGTAAGTACGGTTCTCTGCCAGCTTTTCAGTACCGCGATGCAACAAGCCAATATGCGGGTCAGCGCGTTCAATTACCTCACCATCCAGCTCCAGCACCAGGCGCAACACACCATGCGCAGCCGGGTGCTGCGGACCGAAGTTCATCGTATAGTTTCTAATTTCAGCCACGGTGCACTCCTTCATTGCGGATTACACGTGGCACATTGTTACGCAGCTCAATTGAAACAGGCTGGTAAATGACACGCTGCTGCTCTGGGTCATAGCGCATTTCAACATTACCTATCATTGGGAAGTCTTTACGGAATGGATGACCTACAAAACCATAGTCGGTTAACAATCGGCGCAGATCAGGGTGATTCTCAAACATAATGCCGTATAAATCAAAGGCTTCACGCTCAAACCAGTTAGCCACTGGCCAAACATTAACCAGAGTTGGCAAAATCGGGAAATCTTCATCTGAGGCATAAACACGTAAACGTACGCGCTGATTCAATGAAACTGACAGTAGGTGGCATACCACAGCATAGCGCAAACCATCATAGGCGCCCTCGCCATATTCCTGATAATCCACACCACACAAATCAATCAACTGTTCGAATTTCAAACCGGAGCCATCGCGCAACAACTGACAAACTTCCAGATAATCCGAAGACTTACATTCAATGGTGATTTCACCTAAAGCAACAATCTGCCTGGTAATTTTTTCACCCAACACAGCTTTCAAACTGGTTGATAACTGATCTAATTTAGCTGACATATTTTCTTGATTTCGTATCTATATCCGGAAACAACTATCGAGCGATGGTGTTGGTACGTTTAATTTTATTTTGCAACTGGATAATGCCATACAGAAGCGCCTCAGCAGTTGGCGGGCAACCAGGCACGTAGACGTCTACCGGAACGATACGGTCACAACCGCGCACCACAGCATAAGAATAATGGTAATACCCACCACCATTCGCACAGGAACCCATTGATATTACCCAGCGCGGCTCAGCCATCTGGTCATACACTTTACGCAAGGCCGGCGCCATTTTATTCACCAGAGTACCTGCCACAATCATCACATCAGACTGCCGCGGACTCGGACGAAATACGATGCCAAAACGGTCCAGGTCATAACGCGACGCACCCGCATGCATCATCTCAACCGCACAACAGGCAAGGCCAAAAGTCATCGGCCACAACGAACCGGTACGCGTATAGTTAATCACCGTATCCAGCGTTGTGGTGACAAAGCCTTTTTCTAAAATACCTTCAATACTCATACGAATAATTTCGCTTCAAAATCAAAAATGGCAAGGGAGTGAAGCTCAGGCCGCACGACTTGATTCCCAAATGAAATCAATCCCATTCCAGCGCACCCTTCATCCACTCATAGATGAAGCCGATCACGAGCACACCCAAAAATATCATCATTGCAACAAATCCAAACAGGCCAATCTCCTGCAGCACAACCGCCCATGGGAATAAAAATGCAATTTCCAAATCAAAAAGAATAAACAGAATGGCAACCAGGTAATAACGCACGTCAAATTTCATACGCGCATCTTCAAACGCCTCAAAGCCGCATTCATAGGGAGAGTTTTTTTGAGCATCAGGCTTGCTCGGAGAAACCAGTCTGGACAACACCAAAGGACCAACACCTACGCCCAAACCTACAAGAATAAACAACAATATCGGGTAATAATTTTCTAGCACCAGAAAGCCCCAGACTAAATCACACTAAAGCAACTAATAAATTTAAAATACGGAAAGACATTACCTCACCTGACTTTGCCATTCACTACGAGCAAAGAAGGCCTGCAAACCACTCAACTTCCATACCGCAATCACCTGCGGCAATACAACCAACTCCTGGTGCCGACGGAGAGACTCGAACTCTCACGACTTTCGTCACTACCCCCTCAAGATAGCGTGTCTACCAATTCCACCACGACGGCTTTTTCGAGCGAACGCTCAGGCTCTATTATACTATTTAGGAACGACTTCTGCCGCTGGCGCTTCAGTTTTTTTCTCCTCTGCATTTGCAGCTGGCGCAGCATCTTTCACATCCACAGCCTTAGCCGCATGTGCTTTAACCACACTAACATCTGCAGCCTTATTACTTGTCATATAAGCCAGAGTAAGGCTGGTCGCAAAAAACACCGCAACAAACCCCGCAGTTGCACGACTCATAAAATTAGAAGACCCAGATACGCCAAACAAACTACCGGAAGCGCCACTACCAAATGAAGCCCCCATATCAGCACCTTTGCCATGCTGCAAAAGGACCAAGCCGATAACGCCAATTGCGGCCAACACATGAATCACTAAAACCAATTTTTCCATTTTCAACCTTTAATACCGGACAAACCAACCAAGCACTCAAGCCCGAATCAGTTCGCTGCGCGGCATATCCCTTCAAATTCTTCAGCGATTAACGAGCATCTGCCAATCAAGCCGCCATCAATATCCTGCATAACAAATAATTGTACCGCATTTTGCGGATTTACGCTCCCCCCATAGAGGATTTTCAAGCTATTTGCTGCCTCTTGGTCACAGGCAGCTATCCTGCCCCGTATAAACTCATGCATACTCTGCGCCTGGTCAGGCGTTGCAGCCAACCCCGTGCCTATCGCCCATATAGGCTCATAAGAAACCACTGTATTCGCGAATAAGGACGCACCATACATGCTGATAATGGTATCGATTTGCTTTGCAACTACCATTTCCATCACACCAGCCTCACGCTCAATCAGGGTTTCACCCACACATAAAATCGGCGTAAGTCCATGCGCTTTAGCCTGCATAAACTTGGTTGCTATATTTTCATCCGACTCACAATAAGCCGTTGCCCGTTCTGAGTGGCCAATAATGACATGAGTTGCACCAAAATCCCTTAACATGCTGGCACTTACCTCACCGGTAAAAGCCCCCACCTTGTCCTTACTTAGGTTCTGAGCACCCCATGCAATGGAAGTCTCTTGCAATAAAGATTGCGCCTGCGCCAAATACGGATAAGGAACACAGACTACAACATCAACATTCTTCAATGACTTCAACCGTTGAATATACTCCTCCAGCAACTGCCGGTTCGCGGTCAAGCTGCCATGCATTTTCCAATTGGCAACCACTAGTTTTCGGTGCATGCTACCCCTAATTTTTCTTAAATTTTAAAATTACTCTTTCGGTCAAAACCTGAACGTTTTAATGAATTAGTAATATCCTAAACATTAGCATATATAATATGACGTAATTGTAGCGTAAGTTCTCAAACAGGCTAATTAGAGATTTACATTTGTATTGCATTAAGTAAATTCAGGCACCATAAAAACAACCACCTGCCGGACGCTCACTTACAAAACCCAGATTGAGAGTAAAATTCGAATATGAATCATTTTTACTTAGCTATAACATTAATTACTGTTTTTTTATCCCCTGCTGCATATGCTGATGACACAGTAAATGACAGCACATGGTCTCATATTGAAGATTCGCTTTCCAAAACATGGAACGCTGAAGATTACGAGTTGCTTATCCCAATAAACGCCTGGCATAACCGTCATTACTACAGTTCAGAGAAAATCGACAGCTATAACGAAAACCCCTGGGGCTTAGGTATAGGCAAATACCGATATGATAACGAAGGGGACTGGCACAGTTTTTATGCCATGGCATTTTCTGATTCACACAAAGACATAGAACCCGTAGCAGGATATGCATTCCAGAAAATGTGGCGGCCTGGCGATCAATTTCGCATCGGCGCAGGCTACACAGCAGGCCTGACGCTACGTAAAGATCTTGATTATTTACCTATCCCGGTATTAGCACCTATCGCATCAGTCGAATACAAGCAATTGTCACTGCAATCGACATATATTCCAGGCGGCAAGGGTAATGGCAATATCCTGTTTACCTGGCTACGCTGGCAGTTAAAATAAATAGCCGAAAATATTGCGTCAACCATCCGTGCTTAAGCGATTAATCACATTACGCACCTCAAGCAAAACTTCTGACGCAACCACACCCCTTGGGCCAACGCCACTGGCTACAAGGTTATCGGCAGCCTGGCCGTGCGCAAAAACGCCCAGTTTTGCTGCATCCATTGGCGCCAAACCTTGCGCTATAAGGCTGGTAATCAGCCCGGTCAACACATCACCTGTGCCTCCGCTGGCGAGCGCGGGGTTTCCGCTAGTATTAATAAAATAATTGCCGTCAGGATACGCGCAAACGCTATCTGCACCTTTCAGCATGGAAATCACGTTAAATTTCTTAGCCAATTCCAAGGCTGTTTCAATATGATTTGCCCGAACGAACTCAGCACTTACCCCAAGCAATCGTGCAGCCTCACCTGCATGCGGGGTAATGACCGTTTCTGCAAGCCGCTTTTTAAGCAGATCGGCCAGATGTGCATGCTCAGCGATCAAGTTAAGCGCATCTGCATCAAGCACCATTGGTAATTCCTGTCCCACTGGTTGCGTCAGCCAGAATATAAGCAATTCAATCGCGGCCACTGAGCGCCCTAAACCAGGCCCGATTGCCACGCAATCAAGCTGGCTTAAATGAACCAAGGCTGCAGGAGACCGCATCATGATTTCCGGGTGGCACACATCTACAGATGGTGCATTTTTACTCAGCATCGCAGCATAAACGCGCCCTGCGCCACTAAACAGTGCAGCCCGCGCCGCCAAAAGCACTGCTCCCATCATGCTTTCATCACCGCCAATTATGGCAACACTGCCGCAGGAACCTTTATGAGCATCACGCGGGCGCGGTGGCAATACATTAGAAAACATGCTTTCTATTAATAAACGAGGGTTAACCTGTTCTTTCACCATGCTATCTTCCCTTGCTAATTTTTTATGCGCTGACATACCGCAAATTCAACTGCACCTTTTTCGCACCATTGTAACTATTAGTCTGCAACTGATATGCTGCCTGAATAATATTGCCGGGCAAATCAGTCTGGTTAAAATAAATCGCATCTATTTCCATACCAGAGCGGTTTGAAGCTGATTGTTTAGATGCCGGTTTCAAAGTCAGTTTCAGATGCTTTTCACTCAGCACACGTTGGCTCACCACCTCGAACTCATCATAGAACAATGGCGGCGCAAAGCCTTGTCCCCACACCTGATTCTCAAGCGCCTGCGCGGTCTGGAATGTCATATCATTAACAGTCAAGCTACCGTCAACCTCCAGCACGGATTCCAGGTCTGCTTCCGAAATCAGGCTCCTGACCACAGCCTCAAAACCATGTTTAAACAAATCGAAATCATCGCCTCTTATCGTAAGCCCGGCTGCCATTGCATGCCCGCCGAATTTCAATATCAGGCTAGGCTGATGCTTGCTGAGCAGGTCAAGTGCATCACGCAGATGCAATCCGGGAATTGAGCGTCCGGAGCCCTTAATCAGGCCATCACCCGCATCGGCAAACGCAATCACCGGTCGGTGATGCCGTTCTTTAATGCGCGAGGCCAGGATACCAATAACACCCTGATGCCAATCCGGTTGGAACACGCTGATTGAATATTGATCATCCATGTCCACATCATCCAGCACAATATTGGCACTATCCTGCATATCAGCTTCGATGCTGCGGCGCTGCAGGTTCAAAGTATGCAACTGCTGCGCAATCTGCGCCGCTTCCACCTCTGAGCCAGCCAACAGGCATTGAATGCCTAATGTCATGTCATCAAGACGCCCTGCTGCATTCAATCGCGGCCCGACATAAAAACCCAAATCCTGCGCTGTAGTTTTTGCCGGCTCACGACCGGCAACTCTGAGCAATGCAGTAACCCCATAGCTGCAGGCCCCGGCGCGGATCCTGCGCAAACCCTGCTCTACCAGGATACGGTTATTTTCATCCAGTTTAACCAAGTCAGCTACCGTACCCAGTGCCACCAGATCCAGCAGTTCGGTCAAGTTGGGCTCCGGCTTCTGCGCATAAGCACCGCGCTCACGGAACTCTGCGCGCAACGACAGCAAGCCATAAAACATTACCCCCACCCCCGCCAGGTTTTTGCTGGCAAAAGTGCAGCCATGCTGGTTCGGGTTAATAATGCACGCAGCCTGCGGTGTTTCCGATGCCGGTAAATGGTGGTCAGTAATCAGCACCTGTATTCCTAGCGCATTTGCAGCAGCCACACCGTCGACACTGGCGATACCGTTGTCTACGGTAATGATCACATCCGGCTTTTGCACAGCAGCAAGCGCAACAATTTCCGGTGTTAAGCCATAGCCATATTCAAAACGGTTGGGCACCAAAAAACCCACGTCCGCACCGAAAGCACGCAACCCCTTGATGGCGACTGCTGTTGCAGTGGCACCATCGGCATCATAATCGCCAATCACCAATAGTTTCTTATTGGCCTCAATCGCATCTGCCAGCAATTTAGCCATTTGCTGGTTATTGGTCAGGCTCTGCGGGGGCAACAAACCACTTAAATTTACGGCAACCTGCGCAATATTGGCCACGCCGCGTGCTGCAAACAAGCGCGACATGAGCGCTGAAAGCCCTGCATTCTGCAAATACTCGGCGGCAGTTTGTGATACCGGGCGCTGTTTAATGACTGTCATTTGAAATAAGTACCAATCGGCTTGCTTCTACGCCAGAACTTATAGTTATCCATTGGTTTTATGATTGCAACCAGG
>JALRGX010000021.1 GCA_023259635.1 Methylotenera sp.
GTCTGTGTCATTTGTTAGACCAAGGTTCATAGCAACACCAGCCCAACCACCGATACCAGAAAGCACACCTACGTATTGCTTACCTTTGTGGCCGTATGTGAAGGCATTACCAATAACGCCTGAACCAACTTGGAATTTCCAAAGTTCTTTACCGCTTTTCGCGTCAAGAGCTTTTAACCAACGATCTAAAGTACCGTAGAAAACTAAGTCTGAGTCAGTTGTTAAAGCACCGCCCCAAGCTGAGAATTTCTCTTTGTTGTACCATACTTTTTTGTTAGTCATTGGGTCATAAGCGCCGAAGCCACCCATAACACCGTCTGGACCAGCAAACATAGTTAATGTTGCACCAACCCATGGTTGACCTGCTACATACTTAGACTCAACTGGTTCGTATGTCATACATACGTGGTTGAGTGGTGTGTAGATCAAGCCAGTCTTAGGTGAGTAAGCAGCTGGTTGTTGGTCTTTTGTACCCAATGCAGCTGGGCAGATGCCTTTTGCATTGTAGTCTTGGTGAGTTGAAGCTGATGCCAATTTGTTTGGTACACCAGTTTTCATGTCAACATCAGTTGCCCAGTTAACGAATGGGTGTACTTTTTCAGCAGCTTGCAATTTACCGTTGTGTGCATTCCATGTGTAAGCGAAGCCGTTACGGTCATGGTGCCATGCGTATGTTTTGCCACCTTTGTCGAACAAGATTACTTCGTTGATACCGTCGTAGTCCCACTCGTCATGTGGAGTCATTTGCATACCCCATTTAGCAACGCCTGTGTCCAGGTCACGTGCAAATACAGTCATAGACCATTTGTTGTCGCCTGGACGTACGTCTGGGTTCCAAACAGATGGGTTACCTGTACCGTAGTAAACCAGGTTTGTACGTGCATCATATGGCCACCAGCCCCATACAGAGCCACCACCATGTTGCCAACCATCTTTAACTGCTTGTGGTTTCAACCATGTACGTGTACCCAATTCTTTTTCGCCAATTTTCAATTGGTCGTTAGGGATTTTTTTGAATGAACCACCTTCTTTGTTGCCGCCGTTTACGTCTTGGTAAACTGACAATGCATTGTATTCTGGTGTGTCTTTGTTGAAGTCTGCACCGATCAATACTTCAGCGTCTGGGCCTGTTGAGTAGGCTTTCCATGCCAAAGAACCGTCTTTGATGTTGTATGCTGCGATAAAGCAACGTACGCCGAACTCAGCACCTGAACAACCTGTCAGTACTTTGTCTTTGATTACGTGTGGAGCGTTAGTGTTTGTTGCACCCACTTTTGGGTCTGTGTTTTGGATAGACCAAACTTTAGCACCAGTTTTAGCGTCCAAAGCAACTAAGTTACCGTCGTTTTGTTGCAAGAAGATTTTGCCGTCGCCGAAGCCAAGACCACGTGAAACGTTGTCACAGCACAATACTGCTTGTACTGATGGGTCTTGTTTTGGGAAGTATGACCATGAGATTTTTTGGTTGTCATTCAGGTCAAGTGCGTATACGTTGTTTGGGAATGCTGTATGTACATACATCATGTTGCCAACAACCAATGGAGCACCTTCGTGACCACGGTTTACACCAGTAGCGAATGTCCAAGCTGCTTTCAGGTTTTTAACGTTGCCTTTGTTGATTTGTGACAAAGCGCTGTAACCTTGGTTCATCATGCCACCACGTGGGTGTGCCCAGTTGTTCGCGTCTTTCATTGCTGCTTCTTGATCTGCAGCTGCTGATGCTACCAATGGCATTGCCACTGTCATACCTGCAACTAAGCCAAGTGCTAACTTGATTTTGTTGATTTGCATATTAATCTCCAATAATTTACTACATTCAGGATATTAAAAATAACAAAAAATAATCGCTTATCTCTATGTTATTTATACTCCACATTTGTGGAATGGAGTTAATGTAGTTGGAATTGAAACTAATAGCAACACTTTTTTTTACAATTTGGTTACATCTTTGTGAATTTTTTAATACGACCAATGGATTAAGCTTTTTGGGAATTGGTTTGCAGCGATTGTTTCATTAAAAATTGTTTGTAATATTTTTATCATTTTTATTGTTAATGATGATTGGTTTGCCCTTGTTTGGTAACATTTCATTTACAAATTTTTAAAATCCGTTAATACTAACGAAGCAACCACGCTTGCAAGCAGGTTCGGAATCAAGAAAGACAAATACAGTGTAAGCAGTGCTTAATTTGAACTGCCACACATTGCCCGATTGCCATATTTTGTGTAAAGGATAATGTTATGAGTCTGTTGAACTTATTTTGGCTGTTTGTAGTACCTAACAAGGGATGGCGGCATCTGATGCAATCCAGGCTGTCGATGCACAGGCTTTATTTTCTGCATGTTGTACCTCTTTCCCTTATCCCGCCTTTATTTATCTATTACGCCGCTGCTGATGTAGCGGGCGATGTTTTGCCGGTTTTATCCAGTCCGAAATTGCTGCTGGTATCGATTATTTTATTCATTGTTGAACTCGCAATAGTGCCGGTAATGGGATTGATTGTGCGCCAATTGGCCGAAGTGGCCGAGATCCATCCCAGTTACCATGATTCATTTACACTGGCGGCAGTGGCACCAACACCGCTATGGGTGGTGCCGGTCTTTTTTCTTATTCCAGACATGTTAATTAATTTACTGGCATTGACGCTCGCTATATTTTTTACAGTCAGCTTTATTTATTATGGCATTCCTGCTGTTTTTCGTATTAAGGAGCGGGGGCACGCCATGCTTTTATTTGGTGCAGTGCTGACCGCTGGCTTAGTTGCATGGGGGTTCTTGATGGTTTCAACACTGGTGATACTAGGTAGTGTACAGAGCCTGTAAATATATTTAAATGTATTTATCTGGGAGTGTTTATTCCAGGGCATTATAAACTGTCATGTTTTTAAACCTGACCGCTTTACAATTGGCTTCTTTGTGCTGGTCAAGCCCGATTTAATTCGGTAAATTGTCGTTAAAGCCTTAATAAACAATTAAATTGGTATGCACATAACATCAAAGTACTTAAGCCGGTTGATTTCCTTCTTTGTTGTATTGGCTATTATTGCGGCAGGAATATTTACCTGGCAGTATTACCATCAACCGCAGCCCCCCGAATCATTTGCTTCAGGGAATGGGCGTATCGAGGCAACCAGTGTCAATGTGGCGACAAAAGCGAGCGGCCGTATCTACGAGCTCCTTGTGCGTGAAGGCGACGATGTTGTTGCGGGGCAGGTGATTGCCCGTATGGATACAGCAGCGCTGGAGGCCAGCCTGCGTGAGGCTGAGGCGCAAGTGAAGCAGGCTGCAAGTGCAAAAAAAATTGCACAGGCAAACGTAGCGCAACGACAAAACGAAAAATCCGCAACAGGTGCATTGGTTGCACAGCGTGAAAGTGAGCTGGCGCTAACAGATAAGGATTTGCAAAGAACCCAGCAGCTCATTGATAAAGGCTTTGTGTCACCGCAAAAGCTGGATGTAGATAAAACCAGAAAAAGTACCGCCGCAGCTTCCGCACGCGCGGCCAAGTCGCAGCAGCGTGAAGCGCAATCAGCTATTAATGCTGCCTCGGCAGCAGTAGAGGCAGCGCAATCGGCGATAGAGGCGGCAGAAGCCAAAGTTGAAAAGATCAAAGCCGATATCAATGACGCGACTGTAACGGCACCTATTAGCGGGCGTGTGCTGTACCGACTGGCTGAACCGGGCGAGGTGCTGGGGGTGGGCGGCAACATTGTTACCCTGCTTGATATTACTGATGTTTACATGACTATTTTCCTGCCGACTTCACAGGCAGGCAGGGTCAGCATAGGCGGTGATGCCCGCATCGTACTGGATGTGCGGCCTGACAAATCTATTCCGGCCAAGGTTACGTTTGTTTCACCTGAAGCGCAGTTCACACCCAAGTCTGTTGAAACACATACAGAGCGTGAAAAAATGATGTTTCGCATTAAAGTGAAAATTCCTGAAGACTTGCTTAAAGCCTACGCAAAAAGCGTTAAAACCGGTCTGCCTGGTGTTGCCTATGTAAGACTTGATTCCAGTGCATCCTGGCCGGAAGATTCCCCGCCGTTAATTGATGCTAAAAATGCACAATGAATGAGCATGCTGTTGCCAGCCTGACCGGACTCAATCTGCGTTATGGCAAAACCATAGCGCTGGATAATATCAACCTTGAACTTCCTGCAGGTTGCATGGTGGGGTTCATTGGCCCCGATGGTGTAGGTAAATCCAGCCTGCTGGCGATAATCTCCGGGGTGCGCAAGATTCAGTCCGGTACTGTCCAGGTGCTGGAAGGGGATATGAAAGACAGCGGCCACCGGCTGTCGGTTTGCCCCCGTATCGCTTATATGCCGCAGGGCTTGGGCAAAAATCTGTATATGACACTTTCGGTGTTCGAGAATGTTGATTTCTTTGGACGCCTGTTCGGCCAGGATCAAGCTGAGCGAAAGACCCGTATCGCTATGCTGTTGGAAAGCACCGGCCTTGCAGAATTTCGGGACAGGCCTGTTGGCAAGCTTTCCGGCGGCATGAAACAAAAACTAGGCCTGTGCTGCGCGCTGATACATGATCCAGACCTGCTGATTCTCGATGAACCAACAACAGGTATTGATCCGCTTTCAAGGCGCCAGTTCTGGCGGCTTATAGATCATATCCGGCAGCGGCGCCCCGGCATGAGCGTGCTTGTTGCTACGGCATACATGCAGGAAGCCTCGCAATTCGATTGGTTAGTCGCTATGGATGAAGGCAGGGTTCTGGCAACTGGCAGCCCTGCGGCGCTTTTGGAGAAAACCGGTACGGATAACCTGGATGCGGCATTTATCAAGCTGCTGCCTGAAGAAAAGCGTTCGCATCACCAGGAGCTGGTTGTCTCGCCACGGCCAATTCAGATAGATGCAACACCTGCTATTCGCGCTGAAAACCTGACCATGCAATTTGGCAGTTTTACCGCGGTGGACCACGTTAATTTTGAAATCAGGCGTGGTGAGATTTTTGGTTTTCTTGGCTCTAACGGCTGCGGTAAAACCACAACCATGAAGATGCTCACGGGCTTGTTGCAGCCTAGCGATGGCCAGGCCTGGCTGTTTGGCAATCCGGCCAAAGCACATAGCCTTGAAACGCGTAAACGCGTTGGCTACATGACGCAGGGGTTTTCCCTGTATGGAGAACTGACGGTAGTGCAGAACCTTGAGTTGCATGCGCAATTGTTTCATCTGCCAGCCAGGCAGATAGCCGGGCGCGTTCAGGAGATGATTGATCGCTTCAGCCTTGCTGATCACAGGAATATGGTTGCATCCAATCTGCCATTGGGGATTCGCCAAAGGTTGTCATTGGCAGTTGCGGTCATTCATAAGCCAGAGATATTGATTCTGGATGAGCCGACCTCAGGTGTGGATCCGATAGCGCGTGACGGATTCTGGCGGCTGCTGGTTGATTTGTCGCGCAATGACGGGGTTACGATTTTTATCTCTACGCATTTTATGAATGAGGGTGAGCGCTGCGATCGTATTTCCCTGATGCATGCCGGCCGCGTGCTGGCCTGCGATGCCCCGCAGAAACTTATTGAACAGCGTGGTAATGCCACTCTGGAAGATGCTTTTATTGATTATCTGGAAGAGGCTGCCAGTGAAGATATCAGCGTGCTTAAACTTAGTACTGCAAGTGTGCCGGTTTCAGCAGGCCATGCAGTACTTTCATCAAAATTCAGCTTACGTCGTTTGTTTGGTTATGCCTACCGTGAGCTGCTCGAAGTTATGCGGGATCCGGTACGGCTGGTGTTCTCGTTGCTTGGTTCCGTGCTGTTGATGATGATGATGGGCTATGGCATCAGTATGGATGTTGACGATATGCAGTTTGCAGTATTGGACCGTGACCAGACTCCTGAAAGCCGGGATTATATCCAGAACATTGCAGGGTCACGCTATTTCACAATGCGTCCCGATATTAAAAGCAATAGTGAACTGGACCTGCGCATGGCGAGTGGCGAGGTGAGCGTCGCTATGGAAATCCCGCCCGATTTTGGCAAGGATATACAGCGCGGAAAACCCGTTGAAATCGGCGTGTGGGTAGATGGAGCAATGCCGTTTCGCGGTGAAACAATATTGGGTTATGTGCAGGGTATGCACTACGGATATTTAGCGCAGCTTGCAAAACAGAAGTATGGCAAGGCCGTTAGTATGGCGCCCGCCAATATTGAAATGCGCTATCGCTACAACCAGGATTTTAAAAGCCTGTATGCCATGGTGCCGGCAGTTATTCCGTTATTGCTGGTATTTATTCCTGCTATCTTGACAGCGGTAGGGGTAGTGCGTGAAAAAGAGTTGGGTTCAATTACCAATTTTTATGCAACACCGGTAACGCGGCTGGAGTTTCTGCTGGGCAAGCAGCTGCCTTATATCGGGGTAAGCATGCTTAGTTATTTTGGCCTGGTTGCATTGTCGATTTATATATTTGGCGTGCCGCTTAAAGGCAGCTTGCTTACGCTGACTTTTGCTGCATTTATTTTTGTTACTGCAACTACCGGTATCGGTTTGCTGATGTCTGCCTTTACAAAAACACAGGTCGCGGCACTGGGCGCAACGGCAATTACCACAATGCTGATAACCGTGAGTTTTTCCGGACTGACCAATCCGGTGTCTTCACTATCAGGCGCAGGTGCCGTGATTGGGCATTTGTTTCCCGCTACTTATTTTTTAAATATCAGTCGCGGTATTTTTACCAAAGCGCTTGAGTTTAAAGACCTTTATGTTGACTTTATGGCATTGGCTGCATTTATTCCGGTGCTGATAATGTTGAGTGTAATCTTTCTGAGCAAGCAGGAGAAATAGCAATGCAGCGCCTGCAGAATATCTATCGTTTGGGCATCAAGGAGCTGCGTAGCCTGCTGCATGACCGGATATTATTCATACTGATTATCTGGGCTTTTAGCGGAGCCATTTATGTCGTTTCTACGGCGGCCTCGCAGGAGCTGCACAATGCGCCTATCGCCTTTGCAGATGAGGACCAGTCCGTACTTTCATCTCGTATTATCAATGCGTTTTACGGACCTTACTTCAAGCAGCCTGTCATGATCTCCAATGCTGAAATCGACCAGGGGCTGGATGCCGGTATTTATACCTTTGTCGTTAACATCCCGCCGGATTTTGAGCGTGACGTTGTTGCAGGACGCAGGCCGGATATACAGGTTAACATTGACGCAACCAGAATGTCACAGGCGTTTATTGGTGCCAGCTATATTCAAAATATTACCAATAGCGAAATCGCTACATTCCTGAAAGGCTCAAGGCCGGAGAGTGAGCCCCTGATTAGCCTGGTACCACATGTTAAATTTAACCCCAATCTGGAGAGTACATGGTTCGCCAGCATTATGGAACTCATCAATAACATTACCGTGCTCTCGATTATCCTCACGGGGGCGGCCTTGATACGTGAACGCGAGCATGGAACGCTGGAGCACCTGATGGTTATGCCGCTGAATGTACCGGAAATTATATTGGCCAAGGTCTGGTCTATGGGGCTAGTGGTGCTGATTGCTTCATGGCTTTCACTACAGCTGATGGTGAAAATCGTATTGCAAGTGCCGGTGCAGGGCTCCGTTTCGCTCTTTATGTGCGGCACTTTGCTGCACCTGCTGGCAACGACCTCGATCGGTGTTTTTATGGGGACTGTTGCACGCAATATGCCACAGCTGGGCTTGCTGATGATATTGATTGTGTTGCCACTGCAAATGCTGTCCGGCGGTGTTACCCCTAAGGAAAGTATGCCGGAGTTTGTGCAGCTTATTATGCAGATTGCGCCTACGACGCATTTTGTGAGTATGGCACAAGCGATACTTTATCGTGGTGCCGGTTTTAATGTGGTATGGCTGAGTTTTATTGCGGTATTTGTAATTGCGCTTGTATTTTTTGCTATGTCGTTAGCGCTATTCCGCAGAAGTTTGGCTTCTGCGGAATAGCCCTGGATTTGTGTTTGTGAACACTTCTATAAATTGAGTTCTGATAACAATTACGATAAAGAATTTCTCGATTTCGTCATTCCCGCGGGGCGGGAATGACGTGGTTTGGAAATAATGCGAAATTACTCCCAAAAAATGTATTTATAGAAGCGCCCTTATATTTATGCACTAAACATACTGCTGCCGCTACTGCTACGATTGCCTTCATTTGCAAAACGGATTTTCAGTGACAAGTCATTGCGGGAGTCTGCATTGGCAAGCGCATTGTCTTCGTCGATTTTTCCATTGGCAAAAAGCTTGAATAAAGACTGGTCAAAGGTCTGCATGCCGATATCTTCGTTTTCACTCATGATTTCCTTGATTTCACCCATTTTTTGTTTCTGTATCAATTCAGCCATGTAAGGTGTATTGATCATCACTTCTGTGGCGGCGACACGTTTGCTTTGCTTTCCTGGAACCAGGCGCTGCGAAATAATGCCAACCAGGTTCATGGACATGCCCAGCAGTAGTCCGGCCCTGCCATCTTCAGGAAAGAATGAAATAACGCGCTCAAGTGCCTGGCTGGCATTGTTTGCGTGCAGGGTTGCTAAACAAAGGTGGCCGGTTTCGGCATAAGCGAGCGCATTCTTCATACCATCCATATCGCGCACCTCACCGATCAGGATCACGTCCGGCGCCTGACGCATTGCATTTTTCAGGCCATTTTCAAATGACAGGGTATCAATGCCGACCTCACGCTGGTCAACCACCGATTTTTTGTGTGGATGAACGAATTCAATCGGATCTTCAAGGGTGAGGATATGGCCATTGGTAGTTTCGTTGCGGTAATCGATCATCGAGGCCAGCGTGGTGGATTTGCCTGAGCCGGTGGCGCCTACTACCAGCAGCAGTCCGCGTTTCCTGGATACCAGGTCTTTGAGAATCGGCGGCAAACCTAATGTGTCAATCGATGGGATTTCGGTTTTAATATGGCGAATCACCATACCAACTTCACCGCGCTGCTTAAATACATTAACGCGGAAGCGGCCAATATCATTTTTACTGATGGCAAAGTTGCATTCCAGTGTGGATTCAAACTCCTTGATCTGATCTGCACTCATCAGCGAATAGGCAATTTCCTTAATCATGCCTGGTGCCATAGGTTGATTATTGATAGGGATAGTATCGCCTTCAATTTCAATATGAATGCTGGCGCCGGTACTGAAAAACAGGTCTGAGCCACCTTTGTCCAACATGAATTTTAAAACTGGGGAAATATCAATAGCTGCCATATTTTAAGTATCCTGAAACTTTTTTAAGGAGATACCGATTTATTGCGTCATTGCGAGGAGCAAAGCGACGTGGCAATCCATAAGAAGTTGGTTTGTATCAACGCATGGATTGTTTTATTTCGTTCGCAATGACTGGTTATAAATTAATCAGTATTCCCTTAAGTATTATTGTTTTAATCACAGCCTCGGTCATTAAGGTATTAGCTGCGTGTTAAGTGAGTATGACTTTAGCATAGATTTTATGAGCTACGCAGCACTTTACTGCACACAAAAGTCTAACCCAGCTCAAACGATGTAATGCCAAATATCTTTTCCAGCCGCAGGTTGGGAAAGCTTTTGGTATACATGCGTGTAGTCTCAAACACAGGCGTCATGCCGAATTTCTCGACAAGCTGAATCGCGGATTTGTTCGGCTCGGGCACATTCAGGAATATCTCGGATGCTTCTGGAATTGTTGCCGTCAAGGCTAAAAACAGTTCGGTTGCGATATCACTGGTGACGTAAAGTAGATATCCTATATTAATGGGAAACTTTTCGTCAAAGTAGAGTTTTTATTGTTTATTGCAACAAAATACTCAATAATATCAATATATTAAATATTTTTTAGTGCAACCTAAAATATTCTGTATTGAATACGGCAATAGCGTTGAAATTTTGATTTTTGCTCAAGGGTGCTAATTAATTCCGTCATCGCGAGGAGTGTAACGACGGGGCGATCCATAACATATTTGAATTATGACACTCTGGATTGCTTCACATCATTCGCAATGACGAGATTAAGAGGAATTTATAGAAATTTCACTTTTCAAATCAATTTATAGGAAGTGTCCTTTAGACGCTTCTGGTTTGGTTAAGATGTTTTTCCAAAATGTTTTTGTAAATAGCCTCTAGCGCTTTCGTGAAACTGTCGGTATCAAACAAAGCAGAAGTCATTTTTTCACTCATTAATTTTTGCTTCATGCTATTGAGTACCTGCGGGTTTGCACCTAGAAACAGTGCCTTGTTTTCATAGTCTGCAAGTGTGTAGGTAATCAGCTCATCCAGGCCTGCGGCTTTAATCAGGCTGCCGGCGACACGGGAAGCAAAAGTATCGCCCACGCAGGTCAATACTGGCAGCCCCATCCATAAGGCGTCGCTGCAGGTGGTGTGTGCATTGTAGGGTAGCGTGTCGAGGAATAAATCTGCATGGGCATGCCGTGCCAGGTGTTCGGCAATGGAAACACGCGGTGCAAAGATCAGGCGTTCGCTGGTGATGCCATGTAATGCTGCTTGTTTAATCAAGTTTTGCTTGGCCCAGCGGTTGCAGTCCAGCAGCCATAACACGCTATTGGGCGTTGCCTTGAGCAGGCGCATCCAGACATTAAAGAAATCAGCGGTGATCTTGAATGTCTGGTTAAAGCAGCAGAATACGAAGGCATTCTCCGGCAGGGCGCAACTGGCGCGAGTGGGGGTATCTGCTACCGGGCGTTTGCGGTCGTTAGGCTGGTAGCTGTGCGGCAATGGCAGCAGGCGTTCAGCATAATTATGGGCGGCCTCGGGCGGGGTAATGAAGTTATCGGTGAGCAGGTAATCAAATAATTGCATGCCATCAATGCCGCCGCCAATAAAACTGCCCCCCAAAAAACTACCCATAGTGCCGGGGAAGCCCAGCCAGCTGATACTGGTCGGGGCAGGGCGCAAGGCCACAATGCCGCAGCGGCTGTTTTGCGTAAACCCGGTTAGGTCTACCAATATATCAATGCCGCAGGCGTGAATTTTTTTTGCAGCATCAATTTCTGAAAGCTGACGGATATCGTGAAATTCATCGAAGGCCTTTTGCAGGCGTTTCCTGCTGTTGGTGCGCAAGGTTCGCTGCGCTTTTCCGCTGTGTTGTAGCGGTATGTTTGGTTGAGACGTGGGTATTTAAACGTCACATTGCGAACCATTACGGATTTGAAGTCTTCACGAGCCATTTTGTATCTCCTTTTGGCTTTTATTAAAACTGATCTGCGTCATGCAGCCAGCTTGGTAGATCAATCACGTTGATCTCAGGCCAGCCAG
>JALRGX010000034.1 GCA_023259635.1 Methylotenera sp.
AACTCCTGTTTTTCAAAAGCATTTGGCAGTTCGCCATGCATTAATAAGTAGGCAACTTCCAGGTAATCACAGTGTTCAGCAAGATCTTCAATCGGATAGCCGCGGTAGTAAAGCAGGCCCTTTTCACCATCTATAAAGGTGATGTTTGAGTTACAGGCCGCTGTAGACATAAAGCCTGGGTCATAGGTAAATACGCCATGCTTGCCTAAACTACGAATATCAATAACGTCATTACCCAAGGTGCCAGAAAGTATTGGCAACTCAATGGGGGTTGTGCCGTTATCGAAATGAAGCATTGCTTTGGTAGGTTTGTGTTCCATAGTATTTCTACTGTAAAAATTGTTAGTTGTCGCGATTATACTTTATTGGCGCCCACTCATGAACGGTGCCGGTAATTTTACGCCTGATAGATTGCACCCAGGATACGGGTGCCGCTTGCACCAGTGACTTCCGGCAAATTGGACGTTTGCTGGTTCAGGCATTGCCTGGCAAGCCACGCAAACGCTATTGCTTCGGCCCAATCTATGCCAATACCCAATTCGTCAATGTTGGCCAGTTTTTTGTTGCCTTGCAGAGACTTTAGCTGATGGACCAATAAACTATTTTTAGCACCGCCACCGCATAAATAGATTTCATCAACATCACTGCAATATTTCTCAAGCGCATTATGGATTGAGTGGGCAGTCAGCGCTACCAATGTGCATGCTATATCATTAGCCTGAAAGCTTTTACTATTTAGATGATGCTTAAGCCAATGGGTATTGAATAAATCTCGACCTGTACTCTTGGGAGGCGTTAGCGAGAAATAAGTATCAGCAAGCATCTCGGCTAATAGCGGCTCAATAATATTACCGGTTCTGGCCCAATCGCCATTGGCATCAAAATCAAGATCAAGATGCTGTTTGATCCAAGCGTCCAGCAGCATATTACCTGGGCCAGAATCAAAGCCGAAGGTTTGGCCCGAGTGTGCGAGGTAGGTAATGTTCGCAATACCGCCGATGTTGATGATGGCGCGGTTTAATTTGCTATCGGAAAAAATCGCCTTGTGAAAAGCCGGTACCAATGGTGCGCCTTGACCGCCAGCTGCAATGTCTCGACTTCGAAAATCTGATACCACTGTGATCCCGGTAAGCTCGGCCAATAGTGCAGCGTTGCCAATTTGCACAGTAAATCCAAGTTCGGGTCTATGCCTGATGGTTTGCCCATGGCAACCGATAGCGGTGATGGCATCTGGTTTAATGTCAGTCTTGTCCAGCAGCTGGATGATTGTGTCTGCATATAACCTGGCTAATGTATTAGACATCAAGGCTGTAGCTTCAAGCTCATTAGCGGTGGGATGTTGCAGTGCCAGAATTTCAGTACGAATGGAAGCTGGATAGCTTAAAAAGTGCGTATGTAAAACATGGAGTTGCTGACCGTCTTTAAACTCAACAAGTGCAGCATCAACACCATCCAGGCTGGTACCAGACATCAGCCCGATGAAAAGCTCGCCAGCCATAATGATGTTGCCGTTGATGAGGATGTTATTCTAGAGCAGCTATATTGCTAGAATCTAGCAGCCTGAGTTGAGCTGAAAGTTGATTGCTGATGCGATCAAACTCGGTTTTATTGCGTGCCTCAATCGAGTTGGCTTTTGGTAAGGCAACCTTCATGGGGTCGTAGTGTTTACCATTCATTAAGAATTCATAATGTAAATGTGGACCGGTTGCTACACCTGTCATACCAACAAAGCCGATAATCTCACCTTGCGTGACTTTAGTACCGCGATGCAGTCCAGCAGCAAAACGTGATAAATGTCCGTATACAGTGCTAATGCCATTATTATGTTTAAGCACGATTACGTTACCGTAGCCGCCCTTTTTGCCGACAAAGTCAACTACAGCATCGCCGGAAGCTTTGACACGGGTGCCGGTAGGTGCGGCCATGTCGACACCTTTATGTGCCCTGATTCGCTGCAGAACCGGATGAAAGCGTGCTACGCTGAAGCCTGAGCTGATGCGAGTAAACTCCAGTGGTGAGCGTAAGAAAGATTTATGCAGGCTTTTACCATCAGGTGTGTAATATTGCATCTGATTATCTTGACCACGGTAGCCTACAGCACGGTAGGTTTTGCCGTTGTTGACAAATTCAGCAGCCAGCACGTTACCGGTTTTAACTAATTCCCCTTCGTTATAACTGCCCTCGTAAATTACATTAAAGTGGTCACCGCGCCGCAAGTCCGTGTGGAAGTCGATATCACTTTCAAAAATATCGGCAAGTTGAATGGCGATGCTGTCCGGAATGTTGGCAGCATCAGTGGCACCAAATAAAGAGCTATTAATGATTGCTGATTTTAATATAGGGTGTATTTCAAGTTGACGTAGCTGTTTTTCAGCGCCGTATCCATCAGCAGTTTTTTGAATGGCGATATATTGTTCGGCATTTAATTGATATTCAAAACTGATTAAATTGCCGTCACTATCTGTCTCTACTTCAATTTGTTTACCTGGAATAAGTGATCTTGCGATTTCAGCGGCAGTTTGATCGTTACGTATGAAATCAAATGCGTCACGATTACGAATATTGAGGCGTGACAATATGCTTTGTAGCGTATCGTCGCGACGTACAGAATCCTTGTACCAAAAATTCTGTGCTGTATTTTTAATGGAATCTGCGGCATCTTCAACAGGCAGGGTGATTTCTTCCAGCACAGTTGCGGTTGGAATGTTTTCTATTGAAGTTTGAGGCGCAATACCAAACGCGGCATAGATGCCAAATAACGGTAAACATGAAATTGCTAAAATCCAGCGTAATTTAAGCTTACGTTCAGCTTTGTGGGTATTTTGCGCTAAAATAGGCGTTTGAATTGAATTGTTTTGACTGAGCTCGTTAATATCCACGGGCTTACCTTCGAAATTTTAATATGTCACGAATACTAACAGAAAACTTAGTTAAAACAAGTAAATGCGCTGCAAAATATTATAGTTTAAAGGTGTAACAACGTGAATATAGACATTAACCAACAGCTTGCAGTAATCAAACGCGGTGCAGATGAGCTCTTGATCGAAGCTGAATTGGTCGAGAAGCTAAAAAAAGGAACCCCGCTAAGAATTAAAGCGGGCTTCGATCCTACAGCGCCTGACCTGCATTTGGGTCATACTGTATTGATTAATAAGTTACGCCAGTTCCAGGATCTGGGGCATCATATATTGTTTCTGATCGGTGATTTCACTGGCATGATTGGTGACCCAACAGGGAAAAGTGCAACACGCCCGCCATTGACGGCTGAGCAAGTACAGGAAAATGCTAAATCTTATGCTGCGCAAGTCTTCAAGATTTTGAAGCCCGAGCAAACTGAGGTCGTGTTTAATTCAAAATGGTTAATCGAGCTGGGCGCGGCGGGTATGCTCAAGTTGGCGGCTAGCCATACTGTAGCCAGGATGCTGGAGCGAGATGATTTCACTAAACGATACAAAGCTAACCAGCCGATTGCGATTCACGAATTTCTCTATCCATTATTGCAAGGTTACGATTCAGTAGCGCTTGAAGCCGATGTTGAGCTGGGTGGAACGGATCAAAAATTCAACTTGTTGATGGGGCGTGAGTTGCAGAAGCAAGCCGGTAAAAGCCAGCAGTGTGTGCTGACGATGCCATTGCTCGAGGGTCTGGATGGCGTAAATAAAATGTCCAAGTCGCTCGGTAACTATATCGGTATCGCAGAGGCGCCGGAAGTGATTTTTGCAAAAATCATGTCTATTTCAGATGAATTGATGTGGCGTTATATAGAGCTGCTGTCATTTGAATCGTTGGAAACCATTGCCAAATGGAAATCAGATGTTAATGCGGGTGCCAATCCTCGTGATATTAAAGTGCGGTTCGCGCAAGAGATTGTGGCGCGCTTCCATAGCCAGGCAGATGCAGAGAAAGCGCTGGCTGATTTCCAGACGCGCTCAAAAGGCGGCATTCCTGATGACATCCCGGAGGTTACTGTAACGATAGAAGGTGATACTGTTGGTATCGCGCAGTTGTTGAAACTTGCTGGATTAGTTGCCAGCACATCGGAAGCATTCAGATCTATAGAGCAGGGTGGTATTAAACTGGATGGTGAGAAAGTTTCTGATAAAACAGTAACGCTCAATAAAGGAGTTACTGTGATTGCCCAAGTGGGTAAGCGTAAATTCGCAAATGTAACAATTATGTAACATATGGAAAAGGTACTTGACCAAAGTTAAAAGCGCTGTAAAATGCGCGCCTTCGCTGACAAATGTTGTTGGTGACGGGTAGTAAAGGCGCAGTAAAAAGTACGGTTAATTTTAATTTAGAAATATTTCAAAATTATGATTGACGAGCACTGAAAGCTCTGTATAATGCGCACCTCGTTAACGCAAAGCGTAACGACGGAAGTAAAAAAGCTCTTTAAAAATATAACAACTGATAAGTGTGGGTGCTTGTGGAAAAGGCAGCTGACTTGGTTGCGGTTAAATTTATTTAACTGATTTGAATCAAGCTCAGACTCAGAAAATACAAGTGCTTACACTTAGATTTATGACAAGTATGTACATGTGCTTTTATAGCAACACATACCTTGAAATGAATTTGAGTCATTACTTAATTTATTAAGTGATAAAGCAAAAGCGAAATACCACCTCGCAAGAGGAAAAAAGTAATAGTTAGGAATTAAACTGAAGAGTTTGATCCTGGCTCAGATTGAACGCTGGCGGAATGCTTTACACATGCAAGTCGAACGGCAGCACGGGTGCTTGCACCTGGTGGCGAGTGGCGAACGGGTGAGTAATATATCGGAACGTATCCAATAATGGGGGATAACGAGTCGAAAGATTCGCTAATACCGCATACGCCCTACGGGGGAAAGCTAGGGACCTTCGGGCCTGGCGTTAATGGAGCGGCCGATATCTGATTAGCTAGTTGGTGGGGTAAAGGCCCACCAAGGCGACGATCAGTAGCTGGTCTGAGAGGACGACCAGCCACACTGGAACTGAGACACGGTCCAGACTCCTACGGGAGGCAGCAGTGGGGAATTTTGGACAATGGG
>JALRGX010000090.1 GCA_023259635.1 Methylotenera sp.
GTCCTCTACAGAGCCAACAGGCGGTACTTTTAAAAGCTTTATGTAATTTAAGTTATTTGAAGGTGAAAATTGTGCATTGGCGGTCAAGCCTACAATTAACAAGGTCAAAAATAATAATAACCAGCAACACATCAATCAATGGAATGAAGTTGATTTCAAGTTCTTCGTGTTTTTTCCCACGTTGGAAATTCATTTGTTATTCCTTTTGCCAAAGGTCAAATAATTGACCCAACTATTATACGAACCAGTATTTACTTAACGCCAGGATTAACGTTCACCATGGAGAATTTCAACAAGCTTAATTGCCTGCTGCTCCATGTCAATCAAGATCGCATCTACTTTTGTTCGGAAATAGCGATAAGCAATCATGGCTGGCACCGCAACAACAATACCTGCCGCCGTGTTATAAAGCGCCACTGAAATACCGCGGGCAAACTGTGCAACATCATGCCCGGTAGTTGTAAACGCGCCAAACAATTCCACCATACCAATCACGGTACCCAACAAACCAAGCAATGGTGCTACCGTAGCGATTGTACCTAATGTAGCAAGATATTTTTCCAGCTCATGTGCAACTGCACGTGCTGTTTCTTCAATAGACTCTTTAGTGATATCACGCGATTGTTTAGCAGTTGCAAGCGCGGTGGCAAACACTCGGCCCAGCTGAGAGTTCTGCTCCAAACGCTCAATCATTTCTTTATTGATACCACCGGCCGCAAGCCATTTCTGCACTTCGGGTAACAGGTTTTTTGGAGAAATAACACCTTCACGCAACGCAAAAAGACGTTCACCTATAATTGCCACAGCAACAACTGATGCGATGATAAGCGGCCAGATAGGCCAACCGGCTGCTAAAATAATTTGCCACACAGTGGAACTCCCTAAATTCAATAAGCAAACAAAAACCCGAAACAAACAGATAAATTAAATCCGTGCGATACTTTAGCTTGTAGTCCGCTTTTGGGCAAGCTTCTACTGCAATTGTTCTGCATTCAATGTAGATGCAGCCTAGCTTTTTCTAATAAACATCATGCCAATACCGCCTGCTATCTCCACGCCAGCTATTCACCTTAACACCCCCTTCCGCATTATTTACAGAAAAATCCAGAGTTACAGCCCCATGATAGTCAGAACGCAGTATTTCACTTAACGCATTTTCATAGCGCTTAACAATTTCCGGCCTTGGATGCCTGAACCGATTTAAATACCCGACAGTAAAAATAGTTAGCGCAGGCTGCACTATCTTTATAAATTCAACACTGGAGGAAGTCTTGCTGCCATGATGAGGGGCAATCATGACGTCACTCCTCAAGGAAATCGGGTATTGCCCGCTTCGTTGCCATTCAATTAATGCTGACTCACTCTCTTTTTCTATATCCCCCGTTAGCAGCAGACTGCCTGCCACACTGGTAATTTTGAGTACGCAGCTGCGATTATTATCTGTCAATGAGGCATCCTTATAACTTTCAAGCTGGGGATGCATTAGCTGAAAATCCACACCGTCCCAGCCCCAATGTTGCCCCGAAAAACATTTCATATAACGAACATTGCTATTCAGTTCTACAGATTCCGGCAATGAACTCGCCAACCAATCTACCGGCATTTGCGCTAATATCGCGGACATGCCGCCGCTATGGTCGGTATCATCATGGCTAACCACAAAACCATCCAGCTTACTAATTCCTTCACCGCGCAAAAATGGCAGTACGATACGCACACCTGCATCTGCCTGCTCACTGTACTTACCGCCCGCATCATATAACAGGGTATGTGCTGCCGTCTGTATGACCACGCTGAGCCCCTGCCCTACATCCAGCACAGTTACTTTCATATCTCCCGCAGCCGGGCGCTGCGGTGCAATCAACAGCATAGGCAACAATCCAAGATAGCCAAGCCATCGCGCAGGGACTCCACGCGGCAGCAATAACCACAACACGCCAATTATCGCCGGCAGCAATGTCCATACCGGCGGGGCATGCTGCTGCCAGACAGCATCCGGCAACCGGTTAGACCAGTTAAGCAGCCACATACAGACATCAAGCGCATGATAGGAAAGCTGCAATACTGCATTCAAAGATAAAAAGCTGCCCAGTAGTGCCAGCGGTGTAACAATAAAACTGATTATTGGAATCGCAAACGCATTGGCCAACGGCGAAACCAGCGATACCTGGTTGAACATTATCAACAGCAATGGCACCATGCCGATAGTCACTGCCCACTGCGTCTGTATAAAAGCTTTTAACCAGTGCGTTTGGCCAATACGGGCGCCCAAAGCAAAGCTTAATATTGCAACAGCACCAAATGACAGCCAGAACCCGGCGGAAATGACAGCCCACGGGTCAAACAGCACGACCACAAACAACGCCAAGGCAAGCACCTGGGAAATAACCAGCTGCCGACCGGACCATAACGCAAGTCCGAATATCATTAACATGTACAAAGTACGCTGCGTAGGCACCGAGAAACCGGCAATCAACGCATAAATCAGGGCAGCCAGCATACCCGCAAGCACCGAAACCTTGCGTGCCGGCAAGCGTATCGCCAATGCAGGGATACGCCGCCAGACAAACCCGACGCAAACAAATGCCAATCCGGACAGCATCGTGATATGCAGGCCGGAAATGCTCATCAAATA
>JALRGX010000110.1 GCA_023259635.1 Methylotenera sp.
ATTTCTACACGCATCCGTATGGAAACCGATTCATTCGTACGCTTGGTGGGCGAATCTGCCGATGGTAAGTTGTATATGGCAAAACGTGAAATTCGCGCGGCTGGCGGTTGCGGCGGTACGGTAGATAATGATGAATCCGCAGTGCGCGCTGCTGCAGGTAAAATTAAATTGCATGTCGATGACCCGGTACAGTTTGGTAGTCCTGCGCTGGCAACATTTAATATTCGCCATGTGATGCGCACTGGCCTGCAGCGTGACTTGGTATCACAAGGTTACGTACCAGCCTTTTACATCAAGAAAACTGCATTTACTTATAATGGGAAACCTGTGATGACCGTAGATGTAGGGGTGGGGACTAGTGAAGACCCTTATATGAAGTTTAACTTTATTCCTGATGCGCCAGGTACTTTGGAAGTGACTGCTACAGATAATGAAGGTAAAACTTTTACACATCAGTTGGAAGTTAAGGGTTAGAGTAATATATTTTGTGAAAATGGCCTCCATGTGAGGCCATTTTTTGTTAGTTTGCAATGCAGTGCTAAAATTAACACATTGATATTTTGGAGTAATTTGATGAAAAGTTATCGTAAAGAGCTTTGGTTTAACCCGCCAACCCGTGTAGCGTTTATCCGCATTACTGAACAGGTGCGTGAATGCCTGCGCGAGAGCGGTGTGCGCGAAGGTTTTGTGCTTGTGAATGCAATGCATATTACTGCCAGTGTATTTATCAATGATGACGAGCGCGGTTTGCATCATGATTACACGCAATGGCTGGAGCGTCTGGCACCGCATGAGCCGGTTAGCAGCTATCGCCACAATGATACTGGCGAGGATAATGCCGATGCGCATATGAAGCGTCAGGTGATGGGCCGTGAGGTAGTGGTGGCAATTACCAATGGTGAGCTTGATTTTGGACCGTGGGAACAAATATTCTATGGTGAATTTGATGGGCGCAGAAAGAAACGTGTTTTAGTAAAGATTATTGGTGAGTAATAAATTGAAAATACCTGAATTATTGGCCCCTGCGGGTGATCTGGACCGTATGCGTACCGCATTCGATTATGGTGCGGACGCGATCTATGCCGGTCAGCCGCGTTATAGTTTGCGCGCGCGTAATAATGATTTCTCAATGGCTAATCTTGAGATTGGCATTAATGAAGCACATGCGCGCGGCAAGAAGTTTTTTGTCGCGAGCAATATCGCGCCACATAACGCCAAAGTGAAAACTTACATGGGAGACATGGAGCCGGTGATTGCGATGCGTCCGGACGCGCTGATCATGTCTGACCCTGGCCTTATTATGATGGTGCGCGAAAAGTGGCCGGAGATGCCGGTTCACCTTTCTGTACAGGCAAATACCGTGAACTACGCTACGGTTAAGTTTTGGCAGAGTTTAGGTTTGACCCGCGTGATTCTGTCACGTGAATTATCACTGGATGAAATCGAAGAAATCCGCCAGCAGTGCCCTGACATGGAGCTGGAAGTATTCGTCCATGGTGCTTTATGTATTGCTTATTCCGGCCGTTGCCTGCTGTCTGGTTACTTTAACCAGCGCGACCCTAACCAGGGCACTTGTACCAATAGCTGCCGTTGGGATTATAAAGTGCATGATGCATCCGAGGATGCGGCAGGCGTGATTCGCCTCGATGAGTTTGATTTCAAGGCGGAGATGGAAAAATCCAGCTTATCCGGCTGCGGTAGCCTGCCACGCCATCCGTTGGCCGACAAAGTCTACCTGATTGAAGAAAAAGGCCGTCCGGGCGAATTGCTGCCGATTGAAGAAGACGAGCACGGCACTTACATCATGAATAGTAAAGATCTGCGTGCGATTGAGCATGTGGAGCGCCTGATCAAGATGGGTGTGGATTCACTGAAGATTGAAGGTCGTACCAAATCACGCTACTACGTGGCACGTACCTGCCAGAATTACCGTAAGGCGATTGATGATGCCTTGGCTGGCCGCCCATTTGACTGGAGCTTGTTAGGTGACCTGGAAAATCTTGCTAACCGTGGCTACACTGATGGTTTCTATCAGCGCCATCACACAGCAGAGCACCAGAATTACAAACAAGGTTATTCAAGTTCGAACCGCAGCCTGTATGTTGGTGATGTAGTGGCTTATGATGCGGAAAAAGGGCTGGCTGATATTGAGGCACGTAACAAATTTGGTGTGGGTGACCGTTTGCAGGTAATACACCCAACCGGCAACCAGGATGTGGTAGTTGAAACCATGTTTAATAAAAAAGGAGAGCCGATTCAGGAGGCATCCGGTAGTGGCTATTTTGTACGCCTGCCAATCGCAGCGGGAGATTTAAGCAATGCGATGGTTGTTAAGTACCTGTAGACAGTTTCAAGTTAGGTATGTTCCGTCCTGAAATAGCTTGACACTTTTTGAATTAAATCAAGGAGCGTCAAATGAATACAAGCATTAAAAGGACATGTAAAGATTACACACTAGCT
>JALRGX010000111.1 GCA_023259635.1 Methylotenera sp.
CAGCCAGCAGCGCATCTTCAAGCGACTCACTATCATCGCTCATGGCTTCGAGCACATTGAAATACTTATCAACAATGCTATCCAGCAATGAGTAGGCAAGGTAATCGACACCCAGCCCGCGCATCGGCGAGTGCGAGGCACGCAAGCGCTCACGTACCGGCGCAAATGCACCGGTAGAACGCTCCTGGAAAGTCAGCAAAAAGTTGCGCCCGAGCACCATACTGATCTGCTCGGAGCTGACTGACAGGGTTTCTTTTTCGTAATAGAAATGCCGCGTTTCCAGAAACACGTAATTGCTGTATTCATCTACCTTGGGGCGCTGTTCGGTATTCAGGATATCTTCCAGCACCAATGGATGCAGCCCGAAAACAAGGCCAATCTGCTTAATCAGGCCGACATCGTGCACGCCGTGCACATTCAGCCAGAGTTTTTTTGAAGCGCCCAGATCCAGCGCTGCGAGATCAGCAACATTAATTGCGTTCTCCTGCAGGTCAGCGGCATCATAGCTAATCAGCGTCAGCTTGGGAGATTCCAGCTGCGTGATATCCTCATCCCCCTGCCCTACATAAACCAAAGACCCGGGCGGCAAGCCGACCTTCTTGGCACGATGCTTTTTATGTCTATGCAAACGCGGTTTTTTCATGAGGTGAATCCTGCAACGAAATACAGCTACCGTAACAAAATTTAAGCAGTATGACCAGCCTGATGCACTTCACCGGTTGCAAAAAAGCTGCCACCCGCTACATGGTGAATAGTACGCAGCTTGTCATACATTTCTTGGTCATACCCTTCAAAATGCCAATGATACTGTCCATTGTCATCCTGTGAGAACACACGCTCATCAGCGTAAGCTGCTACCACTTCAGCAATGAATAAATCATAAGTATCCTGGTTATGCGGCTCGGGGATAATCCTGCACTCCAGCCAGCCTACACAGCCCTTGAGCAGCGGCACATCTATTTCCCTGGCGGGGAAAGTCTCCAGCCCATGCAGGGCAAATTTATCAGTATCTTTCAAATCACGCCCAGAACTGGTGCCCACCTTATATACCTGCTCAAGCTGCGCCACACATGGAATGTTAATGGCAAAGGTGCCGGAAGCTTCAATCAGCTCACGGGTATAAGTCTTTTTATCGATCACCACAATGATCTTGGGCGGGTCAAAATCCAGCGGCACATTCCATGCCGCCGCCATGATGTTCTGCTTGCCAGCGTGGCTGGAAGTCACAAGGATAGTAGGACCATGATTTAGCAGGCGGTAGGCTTTTGCTAAAGGGATATTACGAGTATATGTTTTTTCCAATCTTAAAAGTGGCTTTCTAAGTTATATATAGCTACAAAAGTTTTGCTAAATAACTATTTCTAAGCTGCCTTTCTTTTCTATCTGCGATAAATTAGCCGTAGCACTAAATTTCACATCACCCATCTCACGCACAACATAAGGCGTACAATGGAATTCTGCGAGCCGCTTTGCATTAACTGCAGCCCTACTCACGGCGGCTAAAACGTCAACTTGACTAATGTTTGTGATTCGTCTTTCTGCTTTTTAGGCATCATTGTTTCCCCCGATCTTTCCAATAATCAGGTTTTCGATTCAAATGCATGACTGCCAGGATTTTAATTTCATCTTGATTGGCTACATAAAGTAAACCATAAGGAAAACGATGCACTAATGCTCGGCGGATATTGCCTTCGAGCAATGTCCAAGCAGTGGGGTAGGCAATAATACGGTCTATGGCAGTGTAGACTTCTTGCATGAGCTGTTTGCCTAGGCCGGGTTGGCGCTCGTTGTAATACAGCACTGCATCTTCAAGCTCCAGCGCAGCTTGCGGGTGAAACTCAACACTCATGCGCCAAGTTTCTTGCTGAGTCGATCAAATACTTCCTGTGCTGGAATAGTAACCACCTGGCCACTACTGATTTCCGCCAGGCGTTGCTGTGCAACACGAACCCACGCCTGCTCAATCTCGGGTTGTGGAGCATTCAGTGTTTTAAGCAAATTATCTGCAATCAAAACACGCTCCTCTACCGGCAAATTAGCTAACTCAGTAATAATATCGGCTGTTTTCATATAACTAACCTCTAAAGTTGCGTACAAAACACACCTTATTCTTAGCTGGATTCCGTGTCAGCCTGCAAGCAGGCAAACTGGCAAGCAAGGTATAAAAGGTCTTGTCCGTGTGAATGAATATGATAAATCATATTCATTCACACGCCAAAGCAAGGAATAACAATACTAACGTTTTTACTTCTGCCAAGCATCCCGCAAAGTAACGGTACGGTTAAACACCGGCTTACCCGCTATGCTGTCTTTTCTATCCGCAACAAAGTAGCCGTGGCGCTCGAATTGGAAGCTTTCTTCCGGCTTGGCACCTTGCAGGCTTTGCTCGAGCTGCGCAGTGATCACTTGCACCGAGTTCGGGTTAATGTCATCTAAAAAGTCGCGGTCGCCACTACCTGGATTGGCTTCTTTAAACAGGCGGTCATACAAGCGCACTTCGCACTCGTAAGCGTGCGCGGCAGATACCCAGTGGATATTGCCTTTCACTTTCACGCTGTCTGAGCCGGGTGTGCCTGACTTGGTTTCTGGCAGGTATTCACAGTGCACGACAGTCACGTTGCCGTTAGCATCTTTTTCGCAGCCGGTGCATTTCACTACATAGCCGTAACGCAGGCGCACCATGTTGCCCGGGAACAGGCGGAAGTAGCCTTTAGTTGGCTCTTCCATAAAGTCTTCACGCTCTATCCACAGTTCTTTTGATAGCTGTACAGTGCGTTTTCTCAGTTCCGGTTTTAGTGGATGGTTAGGCGCAAAGCAGTCTTCACTTTGGTCTTCAGGGTAATTATCAATCACCAACTTGATCGGGTCCAGCACGGCAATGCGGCGCTCTGCATCCATATTGAGCACTTCGCGCATGCAGTCTTCCAGAATCGTGTATTCAATCCATGAATCTGCCTTGCTGACACCGATACGGTCAGTAAACAGCTTGAAACCGGCAGCCGTGCAGCCACGGCGGCGCGCACCCGCCAATGTTGGCAGGCGTGGGTCATCCCAGCCAGATACGTGTTTTTCTTCTACCAGTTGAATCAGTTTGCGTTTTGAGAGCACCACGTAAGTGAGGTTCAAGCGCGCGAATTCATATTGTTTTGGCAATGGGTGCGCAAGCAAACCTGCTTCAGCCAGGCGTTCCAGCAGCCAATCGTAGAATGGGCGCTGGTCTTCAAACTCCAATGTGCAGATAGAGTGAGTGATGCGTTCCAGCGCATCTTCAATCGGGTGGGCAAACGTGTACATCGGGTAGATGCACCA
>JALRGX010000095.1 GCA_023259635.1 Methylotenera sp.
TGCGCAGCTTTAAGCTTACGTAATGTTTCTTTCACATCACGTGCAATCGCATTGTCATGCACTTCCATTGTTTTAATCACACCTTCTGGATTAATAATGAACGTACCGCGCAATGCCAGACCTTCCTCATCAATATGCACATCAAATGCACGTGTTAATTGATGTGTAGGATCACCAAGGAGCGGGAATTTTGCCTTGCCTACAGCTGGTGAAGTTTCATGCCAAACTTTGTGTGAGAAGTGTGTATCAGTTGTCACAATATAAACTTCTGCACCGGCTTTTTGAAACTCTGCATAGTTATCGGCAGCATCTTCAACTTCTGTTGGGCAATTGAATGTAAATGCTGCTGGCATGAAAATCACCACTGACCATTTACCTTTCAGGCTTTCATCTGTAACTTCAATAAAGTTACCGTTATGAAATGCCTGTGCTTTGAATGGTTGTACTTGTGTATTAATTAATGACATATTTTTTCCTATCTTTTAATGAAAAAATTACTGCTGTTGAAAAATTCTATAAATTCGAGACTTGAATTATAGAAAGGTTATACAATTAAATCCAATATATCATTTTAATGATAATGATAAATTAAACTTATTAAACGACAGACTGTAAATAAGCAGGATTGCTACGGTATAAATATAGGTATGCACAGAAACAAATAACCTCTAATCATTTCGTGCTGAATCTTATGCCATTTTTATTGCAAAACTGTTAAGCCTGCGTAACAACAATATCCTGCGTTGCAGTTGCACCATGATTATCGTGCCAGGTCACTGCCACAATATCCCCCACCTTGGCACCTTTCAGCCTAAAGGTTAGATAAGGATTTTTAGAAATACCGGTACCCCACTGCGCTTCCAGTACTGTTTTACCATTGAGGGTAGCCGTCAGCAATTGCACAAAGTGTGCGGGTATCAGCTGGCCAAAGTCATCTTTCCTGCGGCCAGTTTCCATAGGGTGGCTCATCAGCACTTTTACTTCAACAAAATCGCCCTTAAGCTGGGCACGCATTTTCATGTTATCCATAGTCATGCCTCGATCAATTAACCACAGCCATTTTCGAGCACTTCAACATTTTTTGAGTTCGTAAAATAACGGCCATCTGCCTTTACCACTATTTTTACATCTGAAGTTTCTGCCATCTTGATACGCGTCACGACAAAAGGCTCCGCTCCATTGCTGAATACAAAATTAGCAATCAGCGGCGTCGGATTTTTATCAACAAATATCGCAATCGCTTCAGTATTGGCAATATTACTTTTCACCTCTACCTGTACAATCGCGCCATTTTCGGCGCGATCAGGCGCTACGATCTGAATATCTGCACTAGGGATTTCTGCATCGACATTCAGGTACTTGCTGGCATCTTTTAACTGCACCGATTCAAACGCAGCTTTATTCCACAGTGCTGCGAGCACCTTGGTTGGCAGCAGCGCTACAAATGCTGCAAAACCTAATAGAAATTCTCTACGCCGCATTTTATTGATCCTTATTATCAGTCATTAAGATTTCGGTTTTTTCTCATCACCCAACATTTGCCTTAACTGCTTCAGGCGCGCTTCTACAATGGATTTCTGATAAAAATCACCGTCATTCGCTTTTGCTGCTAGGTCCATCTGTTCAACAGCACGTGCAAGGTCATACTTCCTATAATACGCTTCACTCTGCGCCTGATGACTCAGCAGTACCTGATTCTGCATAGTATAGGCTTTAGCGAGTAAATCATAAAAATACGGATCGTCAGGATACAGGCTCTGCTTTCCTAAAATCAGGCGTACAGCATCTTTTGTCTGATTCATTGCTAGAAAATGCTCAGCATAACCATAAATCAATGCCCGATTGTCCGGATAGCGCTCCAATGCGGCGGCGTATTTCTTGGCCGCCTGCTGCGGATTGTTTCTGGCAACTTCTACCCTTGCCGACAGGCTCTCAATCATTGCATGCGGTGGCGCATTTTTCTTCAACCATGCCAACTCTTGCTCAAGCTGCGGAAATGCACCTTTGCGCAGCAGAGCCACCGCCAGTCCATAATGTTCTGCAGCCTCATTGCTATAACGGTGTTCTCGTATATTCTGCTCAAAAACAGCTATCACCGTCTCCGGCACACCATATGTCGCACGAAGTTTTGCACGTACATACTGAAACTCTACACTATCTGCAACCTGGCGGTATGGCATTTGCTCTACCCGGTTAGTCACGTCGGCTATACGCTCAGATGTCAGCGGATGGGTGCGCAAGAAACTGGGGGCACTGCCTTCAGAAAAACGCGAGCCACGCTGTAATGTGTTAAAAAATGCCGGCATTGCACGCACGTCAAAACCGCCGCTATTCAAAATCTGTAAACCGATACGATCTGCCTCGCGCTCATGCTCTCGCGTGTAATCAAGCTGGTTCTGCACACCTGCTGCGCCTACCGTAGTCATTGCACCGGAAGCCAACTGCGGATTTGAACGCGCTACCAGTAATGCCAGCGCGAGCCCTGCGATATTTTTTAAAGTGTCATATTTCTGCGAAGCGAGCATGCGCGCCAGATGGTGCTGTGTTACGTGACCAATTTCATGGCCCAATACACTAGCCACCTCAGACTCGCTATTAGCCGCCAATATTAGCCCGGTATGCACGCCGATAACACCCCCTGGCATCGCAAAGGCATTGATCGTATTATCCTTCACCACAAAAAAAGTGAATTTCTGCCGCTTATCCGGCCCATTCGCCACCAGCCTTGCACCTAAAGCCTGCAAGTAATCTGTCACTTCGACATCTTGCAGCACATCATCGCTTACAGCAACCTCACGCAAAATTTGCTCGGCAATAGCCTGTTCCTGTAACGGTGACATGACTGTTGCGGACACATCACCCAAATCCGGCAGCTCATTTGCAGACGCATAGGAAAGAGACAGCGCTGATACTAACGTGAAAATAATAATTGTGAACTTTGATTTCATTGTTGCTATGATAACGTTTATGGTCATTCGGTTCATGAAAAAATGTTTCAGAATATTACATCAGCACTCACTATAGCGAGCTTAACTTGCAAATGAAATCTGATCAGCAGCCTCTAACGCATTTTGATGCCAGCGGCCAGGCGCATATGGTAGATGTAGGGAAAAAATCAGAAACCCATCGCATCGCAATTGCCACAGGAGTAATCAGCATGCAGCCTGCGACACTGGAACTTATTAAACAAGGCAACAGTAAAAAAGGTGATGTGCTTGGCATCGCGCGTATTGCGGCCATTCAGGCCAGCAAAAAAACCTCTGATTTGATTCCATTATGCCATCCAATTCCCCTTACGCACGTTTCGGTCAGCTTCAATATCGATGATGCCAGTGCAAGCATTCTATGCACAGTAACTACCGAAACTTACGGAAAAACCGGGGTGGAAATGGAAGCGCTTACTGCCGTGAGTACAGGGCTACTGACCATTTACGACATGTGCAAAGCTGCGGACCGCGGCATGGTTATCAGCAACATTCGATTAGCAGAGAAGCGTGGTGGAAAATCTGGCGACTGGGTTAGTGGCATATAAAACCGTCGCCAGTAACTATTGATTAGATAGAACCTGATACAGGTACCCGACTGTTCATTACCAGCTGCTCGAAATCAGCGGCTGAAACCGGCTTGCTAAAATAATAGCCTTGGAAATAATGACAACCGAAACTCTTCAGCACCTCAAACTGCTCTACCAACTCAATACCCTCTGCTACGATATCACAGTGAATTGTCTTGCCTACTGCAAGCACCATTTTAATGATGGCGGCATCGTTAGAGTCGGTAAGAACATCATGTACAAATGATTGGTCAATCTTGATTTGGGTAACAGGTAGTTTTTTCAAATAAACCAATGATGAATGGCCAATACCAAAATCATCCAGCGAGACCTTAACACCCATTTTTTTAAGTATTTTCATTTTGTTAATAACATCATCGATATTATCAACTACTGCAGTTTCAGTAAGTTCCAGCTTAAGCAAATCAGGATTTATACCCGTAGCAGTAATAATCTCGCGCAGTTCTGTTATGAAATTAATATATAAAAACTGCTTGGCACTGATGTTGACTGAAAGCCTGATATTTCCAAACCGCGGATGCTCTGCCCATGCTTTAAGCTGCTCGCAGGCCTGCTGCAATACCCAGTGACCAATCTTAATAATTTCGTGGCTCTTTTCGGCTATCGCTATAAACTCTGCAGGACAAACTTCACCCAGCTGCGGGTGCTCCCATCGTAGCAACACCTCAGCCCCGACGACATTTTGATTTATATCTACAATACTCTGGTAGTTAAGATGTAATTCGTTATTTTTAATAGCTGTAGATAATGCAGATTCCAGCGTAAAGCACTTATCCAGTCCTTCCTGCATTAATTCATCGTAGAAGCGATAAGTATTGCGCCCCGCTGCCTTAGCCTGATACATGGCCGCATCTGCATGCCTCAAATGCACATCAAAACTATTAAGCTGGTCATCTATAAACAATGTAACGCCAAGACTCACACTAGTATTAAATTCAAACAGGCCTAAATGGTAACTAGTGCCAAGTCCATCCAACAGCTTCTGTGCCACCTCGCTTGCCTGCTGGTAAGCCCTGTCAATATTATTGCCCAAGCCTTCGAGAATTACTACGAACTCATCTCCGCTAAGCCTGGCAACAGTATCACCGGCTCTAAGCGTGTGCTTAATTCTTTTTGCAACTTCAACGAGTAATTGATCACCGATATCGTGGCCCTTACTGTCATTCAACATTTTGAAATGATCCAAGTCTACAAACATCAGTGCGCAATAAGTATTGGCGCGCTGACTTAAAAGAACCGCATGCTGAAAACGATCTACCAGCAAACGTCGGTTTGGCAAACCCGTAAGCGCATCATAGTAAGCAAAATTTTCTATTTCCTGACGTGCTTTTTTCTGCTCGGAAATATCTCTCACAAAGCCCGTTACCAAAGATAAACCGCCTTCGTTCAGGGCTGTCAGCGTCAACTCAACTGGAAACTCTGTACCGTCAGAGCGCATTGCAAAAAGTTCAACGCGCTGATTAAAAATATGCTTCACATTGGTTAAAACAAATTGTTTATAACCTTCTTCATGTGCTTTTCTCAAGCGTGGAGGAATAATAAGTTCTGACATAGATCTGCCTAGAACCTCCTCACTTTTATAGCCGAACATACGTTCAGCCGCCGGATTAAACTCTACCAGATCTCCGGCATCATTTATCGTTAGGATTGCATCCAGTGCACCATCGATTACTGCTCGTAATTTCTTTTCATTCTCACGCGATATCCTTTCAGCAGCATTTCTACCTGATTGTAAAGTTGATATCAGCAGCATCGCCACGACCAACGTTACCATGAATGTCCACAATGAGAACAATCCCTCACCGATATCCACACTATAAAACGTACCATAGCCCTGTGATGTAAACCATACAGCTAAAGCACACAAGCTAATCACAACGATGGATCCGCCAACAACACCTAAAGCCATCGAGGCCCAAATCAAAACCGGCAGAATCAAAAATGCGGTTAATAAGAACTGTTTATTGAGGTCGTGCACCATATTAACAATCACATATTCACAACAAGCGAAAAACAACAGCCACGCGATTAGTTGAAGGCTTTGATGTAGATTGGTAATAAGTTTTCTTCTACTTACATTCAAAACCAATGGCAATGCCAACAGCACACCCACGCTATCGCCCATCCACCAGATAAACCAGATTCTAAACACATCATCAGGAGTAATTTGATTGCTAAGATACAGGCTTAGTGTACCGCCTGTTGAGGAAACCAGCATACCCAACAACGCGGATGAAATCATCAGAAAAATATCGCGCTGCCTGGTAAGATCTTGATTAAAATTAGATTTTTTCAGAAGGTGCGCGGTGAGCAGGGGCGCCAAAGTATTACCGCAAGCCATGCCCAGCGAAGTACTGGTAGGCAGGCCCAGAGATAACTCAACAAAAGTAGCTGCGACAAAAACGGCTGGCAGACTAACGTAACCCCAGCGGATGATGGCACCAACCGCGATGCCGGTTGGCAACCAAAGCAATGTGACGATGGACTCCTTATAAGGACCCATAAGCCCAAGCTTCGCTGACAGAAAGTAAGCTAAACCAACCAGAATAAATTTAAACACCAGTGATTCCAGCGTTTTCAGTTGATTTATCGCAGCGCGGCTTTGCATCACATCACTTACTATTCACATCAAGCCCTGCCTGCACCAGTTCTGCCGCGCGCAATACTGCCCGCGCCTTGTTCTGGGTCTCTATCCATTCACTCTGCGGGATAGAATCCGCCACAATGCCTGCCCCGGCCTGAACGTGCAGCATATTATTTTTAATCACACCAGTCCTGATTGCGATCGCAACATCCATGTCGCCATTAAAACCCAAATAGCCGACTGCACCGGCGTAAATACCGCGCTTGCTAGGTTCCAGTTCGTCAATAATTTCCATCGCACGCACCTTGGGTGCCCCGCTTACCGTACCGGCAGGGAAAGTGGCTTTCAGAACATCTATCGCATCCATCCCTGGTTTTAACTTGCCTTCAACGTTACTCACAATATGCATCACATGCGAATAACGTTCAATCATCATGTTGTCAGTGACTTTTACCGAACCAGTCACTGCCACCCGGCCTACATCGTTGCGGCCCAAATCCATGAGCTGCACATGCTCAGCACGCTCTTTCGGATCAGCCAGCAACTCTTCCGCCAGCGCGATATCCTGCTCTCGCGTTTTACCGCGCGGACGTGTACCGGCAATTGGACGTGCGGTAACCGTACCGTTTTCCAGACGAACAAGAATTTCTGGTGAGGCGCCTACTACATGATGATCGCCCATATCGTAGTAAAACATGTAAGGTGACGGATTCAGGCTGCGCAGCACGCGATACAGCGAAAGTGGTGAGGCGGAAAATGACTGAGACATACGCTGCGACAGTACAACCTGCATAATATCGCCATCCAGAATATACTGCTGTGCGCGCTTGACCGCAGCCTTGAAATTATCTTCGCCGAACTCTGAGATCGCTACAGTTTTGTTTGTGGGCGGTGTTTCTGGGATAGTGACTGCTTTTTTAAGCATTTTCAGCAAATCACCGAGGGTAGCATGCGCACTTTCGTAAGCATTCTCTTCACTGGTGTCGGCATACACAATAAAATAAAGCTTGCCACTCAAATTATCCACCACAGCCAACTGCTCTGAAACCATCAGCAACACATCGGGATTACCAATCGTGTCAGGCTTATTTGTATTTGCCAGACGCTTTTCAATATAACGTATGGTTTCATAGCCAAAATAACCGGCTAAACCGCCAGTAAACCGCGGCAGTCCTTCATATGGTGGGGTCTTGAAACGGGCCTGATATGCTTTCACAAAATCCAGAGGATTCGTATCCTCTACCGTTTCCACAACCGTGTCGCCTTGAACGACCTCAACTTTTCTACCGTGCGCCACAATGCGTGTTTTTGCCGGCAAGCCGATAATCGAATAACGGCCAAAACGCTCGCCACCTTGCACAGATTCCAACAAGTAAGAAAATGGCTGATTGGCCAACTTCAAGTATAAAGACAACGGGGTATCAAGATCCGCGAATGTTTCCAGCACCAGTGGAATGCGGTTATAACCCTGTGCTGCCAAGGCGTTGAATTCTGCTTGGTTGATTGTATTTAACATAAACTTCCTACAACTTTCTCATCATAATTTTCTTCAATCGGTCAGCGATAGCTACCGGCTTATTATTACGTGTCTTTTCAATTAAATTCGCCAAGAGCCACGCCAACGCAAGACTTCACTGCAAAAATTACCGTGAAAATTATGACCTGATACTTTCATATTGAAGTTTTGTTTTAAAAAATTTTTAAGTTAATAAGCCTGCCAAATCGGTCAAGCTGGGAATCGTTTCATCAACCAGGTTATGATCAATCGGCTTACCCTGATTATACCCATAGGGAACCGTCACAATGTAGCATCCGGCAGCATGTGCGGTTTTGACATCTATCAACGAATCACCAACGAGCATGGCCTCTGCTTCCAATACGTTGAATTTTGCACAAATGTATCGCAGTTGTATAGGGTCTGGCTTCTTTTTCGGTAAAGTATCCCCAGAAACCACCACCTCGAAGAAATCAAGCAAGCCGCATTTATCAAGCAAAGGGATGGTGAACCTTTCGGGTTTATTAGTCACACATGCCAGCCTCAAGCCCTTATTCTGTAAAGTAGATAACGCCTGAACTACCCCATCATACGGTTTACTCTGCGTGACATTATCAGCGTAGTGCGCAAAAAACAGTGCCTGCGCCCGCTCAAATAAGGCCCCATCAGGTTCACCTTGGATATTTGCCGCCAGGCAGCGCATGATGAGCGCTTGCGCACCTTCGCCAATATAGCTTTCTATCTGATTTTGAGGCATAACAGGAAAGCCCAATTCGGCAAGCATCTTATTGATAGAAGCTGCGATTTCAGGTGCGGTGTGAACAAGTGTACCGTCAAGATCGAACATGACGGCTTTGACGTAGAAAGCCATGACTCTTTAATTTTTAACGCATATAGAGACCTTTATCCAAATAGGCGAGCGCAGTGAAGACAAGGCTAAAATTGATGAAAAACCGGAGCTTATTCAATATAAATGAGGATTTTGAATCAATTTTTAACACCGTATTCACAAGCACAGTCATTTGTACAAAGGTGTCGCATAAACAATTAGGCGCCAACAAGTGGCGCCTAATTATGCTTTTAATGATTAAACAGTAGCAAGTGAAGCGCGCATTTCACTCACAACAGTATTGTAACGGTTAGCATCTGTATCTTTACCTGCACCAAAAATTGCTGATCCGGCAACAAAAGTATCAGCACCGGCGCGCGCGATTTCTGCAATGTTCTGTACATTCACGCCACCATCCACCTCAAGCCAGATTTGACGGCCTGTTTTCTCATAGTAAGCATCAATGCGTGCACGGGCTTCTTTCAGCTTATCCAGTGTGCTTGGGATAAATTTCTGACCACCAAAGCCTGGGTTCACTGACATCAGCAAAATCATATCGACTTTATCCATTACATAATCAAGGTAGCTCAACGGCGTAGCAGGGTTAAATACCAGACCGGATTTACAACCCAATTCGCGCACCAGGCTCAAACTGCGGTCAATATGCTCAGAAGCTTCCGGATGGAAAGTAATAATGTTTGCGCCCGCCTTGGCAAAATCAGGAATAATGCGATCTACCGGTTTTACCATCAGATGTACGTCAATCAACGCACCTACTTTTTTTGATGTTTCACGAATCGCATCACATACCAATGGGCCGATAGTCAGATTAGGCACGTAGTGATTATCCATTACGTCAAAGTGCACAATATCTGTACCGGAGGTAATCACATCCTCAATCTCTTGGCCAAGTTTGGCAAAGTTTGCAGAAAGAATACTAGGGGCAATTCTAAAAGTTTTATCCATGGCTATGTCCATCTAAAATAATTTATCTACATAAACCGTTATTTTAACCTTATTTTTCAATAATAAGATGAAGCTTCTTGCTTAACATAAGTCTATCCCTCAAAATTACGCATGGAAAATTCATCAACATATTTCTAAAACAAATCAATATGCAGGCAAATTAGCACAATGGCAGTAAAATACTCAAATATCAAAACACCGGCAATGAACCGATAAAATTTTCATGCAGTTATACGTTATAGGCGTGAACCACACGACCGCCCCCCTTCAAATCCGTGAACACGTCGCTTTTAATAGCGACCATCTTGGCAATGCCTTGCATGAACTCACTCTTAACGGCGCAACTGAAGCAGCGATTTTATCTACCTGCAATCGCACCGAGCTTTATTGCAGCACAGATGACCCGCAAAAAGCACTCGACTGGCTATCGCAATACCACCACCTTGAAAAAGAGGCCATTGCACCTTATATATACACCCTGCCCGATGATGAGGCTGTCAAGCACGCATTCCGGGTAGCCTCCGGTCTTGATAGCATGGTATTGGGCGAACCCCAGATTCTTGGGCAATTCAAACAGTCCGTCAAAATCGCGCAGGATGCCGGCACACTGGGCACGTTGCTGCACAAGCTGTTCCAGCGTACCTTTGAAGTAGCGAAAGAAGTGCGCACCAATACCGATATTGGCGCCAATTCAATCTCCATGGCCGCTGCCGCGGTTAAGCTCGCACAACGTATTTTTGGCGACATCAGCGAACAGAAAGTATTGTTTATTGGTGCTGGCGAAATGATAGAACTTTGCGCAGATCACTTTGCCGCACAGAAACCGAAAAGCATGACGATTGCCAACCGCACCATTGAACGCGGTTCCAATCTGGCACAAAAGATTACTGCTCAAGGTATTCAGTCGCAGGCAATCCTGCTCAACGACCTGCCAATGCACTTTGCAGAGTTTGATATTGTCGTCACTTCAACCGCAAGCCAATTGCCCATTATCGGCCTGGGTATGGTTGAAACGGCGATCAAGGCACGCCGTCACCGCCCGGTATTTATGGTAGACCTTGCAGTACCTCGCGACATCGAGCATGAAGTTGCCGAGCTGGACGATGTGTTTTTGTACACCGTAGATGACTTGGCGCAGGTAGTTTCTGACGGTATTGAGAACCGCCAGCTTGCCGCAATAGAGGCAGAAACGATTGTTGCCAATCGCGTTGCGAACTTCATGCAATGGCTCAAAAAGCGCGATGCCGTACCAACTATCAAAGCATTACGCGACCAGGCTGAAACCATGCGCAAAGCCGAAATGGAAAAAGCGCTTAAACAGTTGCAAAAAGGTGAGAATCCGGAAAAGATCCTGGAAACTTTAAGTATCGCCCTTACCAACAAATTTTTACACGCGCCCAGCCATGCACTGAACCAGTCACATGGTGAAGAGCACGCAAAGCTTGAAGACACATTGAAACAACTTTACCAAATTAAAAGTTAAAGAAGCACCCTATGAAACCCAGCATGATTACCAAGCTCGCCAATTTAAGCGAGCGCCTGGACGAAGTAAACCGTCTTTTAAGCAGTGAAGATATTACTGCCAATATGGATAACTACCGCAAACTCACGCGTGAGCATGCGGAGATTACGCCTATCGTTGAGCAATACCGCACTTTTGTACAAACCGAGTCTGACATTGCCGAAGCACAGAAAATGCTCAGTGACCCTGAAATGAAAGAGTTTGCGCAGGAAGAAATTGACGCCGGCAAAGAAAAGCTGGAAACGGTTGAAGCCGACTTGCAGAAACTTTTACTGCCTAAAGACCCGAATGATGAAAAAAACATCTTTCTTGAAATTCGCGCTGGCACTGGCGGTGATGAATCGAGCTTATTCGCAGGCGATTTATTCCGCATGTACTCACGCTATGCTGAACGTCAAGGCTGGAAAGTGGAAGTCATGTCTGCCAATGAATCCGAAGTTGGCGGTTATAAGGAAATTATCGCCAAAATTGAAGGTTATGGCGCTTATTCCAAACTTAAATTTGAATCCGGCGGCCACCGTGTACAACGTGTGCCAGACACAGAAACCCAGGGGCGCATTCACACTAGCGCCTGTACTGTAGCCGTATTGCCTGAAGCAGATGAAGTTTCTAACGTCGTAATCAACCCTGCGGACATTCGCATCGACACTTTCCGTGCCAGCGGTGCCGGCGGCCAACATATTAATAAAACCGACTCTGCAGTGCGTATTACCCACGCACCTACCGGAATCGTGGTGGAATGCCAGGAAGGCCGAAGCCAGCACGCTAACAAAGCACAGGCGATGGCGGTATTGGCAGCACGCATCAAAGCCAAACAGGTCGATGAGCAGCAATCCAAAATTGCAAGCGAGCGTAAGAGCCTGATCGGCAGTGGCGACCGCAGTGAACGCATTCGCACCTACAACTACCCGCAAGGCCGTATTACCGACCACCGCATTAATTTAACCTTATACAAAATTGATGCGATTACCGAAGGTGATATGGATGAGTTGATTGGCGCGTTGTCTGCAGAACATCAGGCCGACCTGCTGGCTAGCCTGGGTGAAGATAACTAATTCTCACGGCTAAAAGCCGATTCACAATGCACACAATCCGCTCTGCTCTTTTGCAAGCCCAGGCGCAACTTAACAATGCAACTGAGCTAGATGTAATTGATGCCAGATACGAATCACAGTTGCTGTTACAACACATACTGAACGCAAACCGTGCGTGGCTGATTGCGCACGAGAATGATGTTCTGCAACCTGCCAACCAGGGCAGGTTTGCAGCTTTACTGCAACGCCGCTGTAATGGTGAACCTATGGCCTATATTCTAGGCAAGCGTGAGTTTTATGGGTTGGATCTTGCTGTAACGCCAGCAGCGCTCATCCCGAGGCCGGACACAGAAATACTGGTGGATGCTGCGCTAGAAAAGATTTCAGAAAATCAAAGCATGCAGGTACTTGATTTAGGCACTGGTACAGGGGCAATTGCACTTGCAATCGCACAGCAACGGCCACAGGCACAAGTCACCGCGGTAGATGCCTCCCAGGCCGCTTTAGACGTTGCCATCAGCAATGGCCGGCAACATAACATTGCGAATGTCCATTTCTTTCTCAGTGACTGGTTTTCCGCTTTAAGCCAGAAAAAATTTGATGTCATCGTCAGCAACCCGCCCTATATCGAGCAAAACGATGCCCATCTATCACAAGGCGATTTGCGCTTTGAGCCCATATCCGCATTAGCTTCCGGTGAGGATGGACTTGATGACATTCGCCGCATTATTGACGATTGTTTAATCCACCTGGAACCACAGGGCTGGTTAATGCTCGAGCATGGCTATAATCAGGCCAAGCCTGTTGCTGACCTGATGGCACAGGCAGGATTGGTCGACATCGAAACCTTCAAGGATTATGGCAGCAATGACCGCGTCACGATAGGTAGGAATCCGCTCATTGTCAGCGCCCATTGGGACTAATTTAAAACCCTGCCTGATACTGTGTTTTCAACAGCACATAGTTATTCGCCGAATACATGAAATTTGCGATCTCATCAGCCGTTAGAGCACGTACCTTTTTTGCCGGTCGGCCTACATACAGGTAACCGCTTTCAAGCACCTTCCCTTCCGGAACCAGGCTGCCAGCCGCCAGCAGTACATGCTTCTGCACTAATGCCTTATCCATGACGATACTGCCCATACCAATCAGCACTTCATCTTCTATCGTACAGCCATGCAATATGACCGAATGGCCTATGGTTACATTGTCACCAATAATAAGCGGTGCGCCAGCCGGATCACTGCTGGACTTATGATTTACATGCAGCATGCTCAAATCCTGCACATTGGTATTCTTGCCGATGTGAATATAATTCACATCACCGCGAATCACAGCGCCAGGCCAAACAGAGCTATCCTCCCCGATTACGACATCACCGATAACCGTTGCGGCAGTATGCACATAAACGCCACTGGCAATTTGCGGAAAATGCTTCAAAAAACGTTGTATGTTTTGCGCAGGCATTTGTTACAAAAACCTCTTTTCAAATCGCTTTTTTCTATAAACTTGTTTCTGATTGCCATAGTATAATCATATTATGTCTGAAAATAACTCCGTCGGCATTGTTGCCCCACAAACTGCACACTTTAGCGAGCCGCTTACACTTAAAAGCGGCGAGGTATTGCCACAATATGACCTGGTTTATGAGACCTATGGCACGTTAAATGCTGATAAATCCAACGCTGTACTGATCTGCCATGCCTTATCCGGAAACCATCATGTTGCCGGCAAGTATAGCGCGGACGACAAATACCCTGGCTGGTGGGACAACCTGATTGGCCCGGACAAGCCACTGGATACGAATAAGTTCTTTGTGGTCGGCCTCAACAACCTCGGCGGCTGCCATGGTTCGTCAGGCCCATCCAACATCAATCCAGCTACCGGCAAACAATGGGGCTCCGCCTTCCCGATTCTCACTGTAGAAGACTGGGTTAACTCTCAGGCACGCCTGCTTGACCATCTTGGCATTGAACAACTAGCAGCGGTGATCGGTGGCAGCCTGGGTGGCATGCAGGGTCTACAGTGGACAATCGCTCACCCTGACCGCGTGCGCCATGCATTGATTATTGCTTCTGCACCCAACCTGACCGCACAGAACATGGCGTTCAATGAAGTTGCCCGTCAGGCGATTATTACTGATCCCGAATTCCACAATGGCGATTATTACGAACACGGTGTAGTGCCACGCCGCGGGCTCCGTATCGCACGTATGTTAGGCCATATTACCTACTTAAGCGATGATGCAATGGGAGAGAAATTCGGCCGTAAAGTTAAAGACACCATCAAATACAGTTTTGATGTTGAGTTTGAGATGGAGTCCTACTTGCGCTATCAAGGCGACAAGTTTGCTGGCTCTTTTGATGCGAACACCTATTTACGTATGACACGTGCTCTGGATTATTACGATCCTGCACTCGCATATGACGGCGATTTGAGCAAAGCCTTAAGCAAGGCTAAATCTGAATTTCTGGTAGTGTCTTTCACTAGCGACTGGCGCTTTTCCCCGGCACGCTCACGCGAAATCGTTAAAGCGCTGCTGGATAACGAAAGTACCGTCAGCTATGCAGAAGTGACTGCTGCGCACGGCCATGATGCATTCCTAATGCCGGATAAACATTACCACGCGATTTTGCGCAGTTACTTAAGCAACATACAGATTGGCAGCAACCATGCAAAATAATGTTGATATCACAAATTTCAGGCAAGATTTTGCAATTATTGCAAATTGGGTTAAGTTTGGTTCTAAAGTGCTGGATTTGGGCTGCGGTAATGGCGAATTACTAAATTTTCTGCGCAGTTCACTTGAAATTAAAGGCTACGGAGTAGAAAAAGATGACGCCAACGTGCTGGCCTGTGTGAAAAATGGCACTAATGTAATCCAGATGGATCTTGAAGACGGCCTGTCCGGTTTTGAGGATCAGTCTTTCAATACTGTAATTCTCTCGCAAACCCTGCAGGCGATGCATCACACCGAAGCAATTGTGCTGGAAATGCTGCGTGTAGGCCAGGAAATCATTGTCACTTTTCCCAACTTTGGTTACTGGCGCAACCGCATACAAATCACAATGGGGCAGATGCCGGTCTCAAGAACATTACCTTACCAGTGGTACGATACGCCCAATGTGCATCTCTGTACTATCAGTGATTTCGATATATTCTGCAAAAAACACAATATTGATATTCTGGAACGCAGGGTCATTACCGATGGCAAAGAAATCAACCTGATGCCCAATCTGCTTGGCAACCTTGCCATGTACCGCCTGAAAACCAAGTAACAGTTTTGCAGTCAATCCCGCAACCCAGCATCCGGCAATCGATCATGAGCAAAAAGATGCTCATCTGCGTATTTACCGGCTTCAGCTCGGGCCTGCCGTTATTTATACTGATTAGCTTATTGCCGGCCTGGCTACGTTCCGAGGGCGTCAATCTTAAGGCGATTGGCCTGTTCGCCTTCATTAACCTGCCCTTTACCTGGAAATTTTTGTGGGCACCTCTATTTGACCGTTACACTCCACCCTTGGGCAGAAGGCGCGGATGGCTAATCATCACACAGCTTTCATTGCTCATTTCCATTCCCATATTTGGCAGCTTCAAGCCCGGGCTGGATATCTGGACAATCGCCTACCTGGCTACCGTCGTTGCATTTTTCAGCGCCTGCCAGGACATTGTGATAGATGCATATCGCCGCGAACTCTTGCTAGACGCAGAACTGGGCTTGGGCAATGCCGTACATGTAAACGCCTACAAAGTGGCCGGACTCATACCAGGCTCACTATCGTTGATTCTGGCTGATCACATGGACTGGAGCAGCGTCTTCATCATTACAGCACTTTTCATGCTGCCTGGACTGATAATGACCCTGCTTATATCAGAACCCTTGCTGCTTAGCGGCACACCCAAAACTCTGCGCGCAGCCGTAGTGGAACCGTTTAAAGAATTCATCAGCCGCAACGGTATCAAATCGGCACTGCTTATTTTAGCGTTTATCTTTCTATACAAACTGGGCGACAGCATGGCAACGGCTTTAGCAACACCGTTCTACCTTGATATGGGTTACAGCAAGACTGAAATTGGCCTGATAGCAAAAAACGCCGGCTTATGGCCCAGCGTGATTGGGGGCTTATTAGGTGGTGCATGGATGGTTAAACTCGGCATTAACCGCTCACTCTGGATATTTGGTGCCGTACAGATGATCGCCATTCTGGGGTTTGCCTGGCTGTCAACAGCATCACATAATATACCGCTATTAGGCTTGGTGATCGGCATTGAGGCTTTTGGCGTCGGTTTAGGAACCGCAGCTTTTGTGGCTTACATCGCGCACACCACGCACCCGCTTTACACGGCAACACAGTTCGCACTTTTTACCAGCCTTGCCGCCGTACCGCGCACATTTGCCAATGCCGCAACTGGCTACATGGTAGAAAACCTGGGTTGGCTCAAATTTTTCATACTATGCTTTGTACTGGCAATACCTGGAATGCTGTTATTAATCAAAATCGCGCCATGGAATGAAACCTCAACAAAACAGAATTAAAGCCAAGGCACTGTAAGTTTTGGCAAATTAGCGCGACGAATCTCAACACTCAAGGAGATTCACCATGTTACCAAACCCCAAGCTTTTATTCACATTTATGCTCATCAGCCTCACAATACCAGAGGCCTATGCTGCTCAATGTAACGCGGCTAGCGGCAAAACTGTAGTGCCCCTGCTTGAACTCTACACTTCCGAAGGCTGCAGCAGCTGTCCGCCTGCTGAACAATGGCTGAGCAGCCTCGATCTGGGTGCAAGCAAATTGACGCCTCTTGCTTTTCACGTGGATTATTGGGATTACATAGGCTGGAAAGACCGGTTTGCAAGAACCGCCTATAGCGAACGACAACGAAAACTTGCAGCATTGGGTGGTGCCAGATTTGTTTACACACCGCAATTCACTTTTAATGGGAGGGACTTCAGGAGTTGGAATGATGCTCGCCTTAAACTAGGCATAGAGAACAGCAACAACCAAATTGCACACGCGAGCCTGGCGCTGAACCTGAGTAATGAAGGCAAAGGCGAAATTCTGCTAAAAACCTCTGCACACAGCAACTACCCTGATGATGCCAGGCAGGCTGATATTTTCATTGCCATTTATGAAAATAAACTAACCAGCCAAGTCAATACCGGTGAGAACAGTGGCCACGAACTGCAGCATGATTATGTAGTACGCGAATTTCTAGGACCTTATCAGTTCGATCGTAATAATGCATTTGCAAAAACCATCACCTTAAAACCGGAATGGAAAGGACGCAATGCCGGCGCTGCAATGTTTGTACAGAGTCGCTTCACCGGCAGTGTGTTGCAAAGCCTGAAACTACCGTTATGCCTTTAGAATCAAATAAAAAGACACGCAAAGTTTATGGAGCAGAAATATGCGCAATATCAATCCTTGGCTGATCCATATTACCTAGTAATCCAGCTTCCACCCCCGTGCCGGAAACAACTGAAGAATCCGTTACCATTGGCCCTAAATTTTCTACAATTTGCATAGGTGGCCCAGCAAGCTTGCGGGTGTAATGTATGGACTGATACAAGTCTTTCTCCCAACCATCAGCCTGCTCTTTTTCTACGATAAACTCCAAGGATTGCGCCATTTCCGCCTTTGTATAGCCTAACTCCATCAGCAGGTTAATCGATATATCATCCGCCTCCGTTAACTGGCTCGGCTTGATCCTGGACAACGCCACTTCAGAGCCTACATAAGAAGTCACGGTAGAAGCAGCACTGGTCATCACACTCGTTGCCGTTGTAGCCTGCGCGGCCGCACTGGAAGCGCTCAGTAAACTTACAGCAGGAAACAAAACGCCAGATAGCACACTAAACAGTATTTTAGTCATGGCATTGTCATTGTGGTGGCGTGCAATCACATGCCCCATTTCACGCGCGATCAGGAAAGCCATCGCTTCTTCACCCAAGTCCAGGTTTTGGACGCTGCGAAAAACAACAACCTTTCCATTGGCACTAGAGGCACATCCTATACCTTTTTTATCGGTCACCGCGAACTCGAAACCGGGAGTCCTTTTTTTGAGTTCCGGGTATATTTCATAGGCTAATTGCGCCAGGCGCCGCCCTAGCTCCTGCACTTGCAGGTCAAAAGCCGCATTTTCCTTGCAAGCATCCCCGCTACAGGATTTTCCGTCAGGTTTGGCAGCAAGACGCAAACGCATATCAATATCTGAATAGGCGTAGCTGATGCCTTCGATTGGATCCTTGCCAGGAACAATCGTGCCAGATCCCGGCACAGTCTGATTCGAACCGGCAAAAGCCGAAGGCGCACACAAGCCTGCTGCCAGGCAAATAACCCAATATGAATAACGAATGCTCAAGTGTTTAACTTATTGAAATAAAAAATATTCTGGAGATTTACACACATACATTAAAACACATAATCTATAATAAGTGGCGCATGATCGCTAAAACGCTCATCTTTATACACACTGCTTGCCACGGCTTTTTCTGCCATGCCAGGCGTAGCAATCTGATAGTCGATACGCCAACCTACATTTTTTGCCCATGCCTGACCGCGATTGCTCCACCAGGTATAACATTCATCCGTAGTATCCGGATACAACCTACGATAAACATCCACCCAGCCAATTTCATCAAATAACCCCGTCAGCCAGGCGCGCTCTTCCGGCAAGAAACCGGAGTTCTTTTTATTGCCTTTCCAATTTTTCAGGTCAGCCTCTTTGTGCGCAATATTCCAGTCGCCACAGATCACCACATCACGTCCGCTTGCGATTAGCGTTTGCAACTGCGGCATAAATCGATCCATCACACTGAATTTAAAAGCCTGTCGCTCCTCACCGCTGGACCCGGACGGCAAATACAGGGAAACCACGCTTAAATTACCGAACCTTGCTTCAATATAGCGGCCTTCACTATCTATATCGACAATGCCTAAACCTTCTATCACAGCATCAGGCTGTTTTTTTGAATAAATCCCAACACCGCTATATCCCTTTTTCTCAGCATAATGGAAATAACCATAATACCCTTCCGGATTAAGCATTTCTTTAGTCAAATCTGTCACTTGCGCCTTAATTTCCTGCATGCAGATAATGTCTGCATCCTGTTTTTTCAGCCAAGCATATAGGCCTTTATTGGCAGCAGAGCGGATGCCATTTAAATTTAACGATATAATCTTCAAAACTATAACTTCCCGATTAACAACAGATAGATAACATGACCCAACAAACAGACCAATTCAGACAAGAGTTTATCGCATTTGCGATCAAAAAAGAGGTTTTACGTTTTGGTGAGTTCAAAACCAAAGCCGGCCGCTTAAGCCCATATTTTTTCAATGCCGGCTTATTTAACGATGGTGAAAGCCTGATGAAACTAGGTGAATTCTATGCCGAAGCGATTAAAAATTCCGGTATTGAATTTGACATGCTGTTCGGCCCTGCTTACAAAGGCATTACATTAGCGGCAAGTATTGCCATTGCTTTTGCCAAAAATGGTCGCAATATTCCTTATGCCTACAACCGCAAAGAAGCTAAAGATCATGGTGAAGGTGGTGTAATAGTAGGTAGCCCGCTCAAAGGCAAAGTTCTCATCATAGATGACGTAATTTCGGCAGGAACCTCAGTGCGAGAATCAGTAGAACTTATCAACGCCAGCGGCGCCAAAGCCTGTGGTGTAGCTATTGCGATTGATAGGCAAGAGAAAGGTTTAGGCAAGCTGTCTGCCGTGCAAGAGGTTGTGAAATCCAACCAGATTCCTGTATGTGCCATTGCAAATCTGGACGACCTGCTAAGCTTCCTGAGTGCACATCAAGATATGGTCCAAAACTTGCATGCGGTTGAAGCATATCGCCAAAAATACGGCGTAATTTAATACTGAGGCGCAGGTGCGCCACACCAATAAATAAGGTCTCTCGAATCACCATGTTGCAATTACAGAAATTAACACTTAGAAAGCCGGATTATTTTATTGCTATGCAATTAGGAATATCAGCTTTGTTATGTTTAACGCTATGTTACATGCATCCCGTTTACGCAGGAGGCGCCAGCCGCATTGTTAAATGGAAAGATGAAAATGGTGTAACTCACTATGGAGATCAAATTCCACCTCAGTACACGAATCGTGAAAATTCGTTAATGAACAAACAAGGTATCACCGTACAGCAAAACAAACCCCAAGCCCCTCAAGACAAAGAAGCGGAATTGGCTAAACTGGAACAGGAGAAAAAAGACCGGGCACTGCTTGGCACATTCACGAATGCAGAGGAAATTGACCTGACACGCGACCGCAATCTGGAGCCCGAGTTACTTATACTTAAAAACCTGCAGCAGGATAGAGCTGTCGCACAAGGTAAAGTTGACCAATCAAACGCAAAAGCAAACGCCTTTAACAGAACCAGAAAACCGGTTCCGGCAAATATCAGCGATGAGCTTAAGGCAAATAAAGATGCTCTGGCAAAAATTGACCAGCGCATCAATATACGGCAACAGGCAATTGACAACATACGCAATCGCTTTGAAGAAGATAAAAGACGCTATCTCATACTGCGCGGCCAGAGCACAGCCACACCTACTGATAAACCCCAATAAATTAGGGTCGGCAAGATTGCCGACCCTATCAATCATTAAGCTCATGTTTACGGCCCCATTAGACCTGGATCACATATTCAGTAACCCGGACCAAAGAGCACGCTAGAAATTAAGCCTCAAGTTTTTTCTTCAGCATCTCATTCACTTGCGCCGGATTAGCCTTGCCCTTAGAAGCCTTCATAGCCTGGCCTACCAATGCATTAAACGCTTTCTCCTTGCCAGCTTTAAACTCTTCGACCATAGCAGCATTAGCCGCCAACACTTCATCGATAATCGCCTCTATCGCACCAGCATCAGAAACCTGCTTCAGACCTTTTTTCTCGATGATGGCATCTACTTCACCGTCACCATTCCACATTACTTCAAACACCTGTTTCGCAGCATTATTAGAAATGGTGTTATCCATAATACGTTTAATCAGGTTTGCTAATTGCTCAGCAGTAACAGGCGACTCTGTAATAGCTTTCTCTTCTGCATTCAGTTTTGCTGAAACTGCGCCCATTACCCAGTTTGCGGCAGGTTTTGCATCAGCTCCGGCCTTGACGGCAGCCACAAAATAATCTGCAACATCCCGGCTCGCTGTAAGCGTTGCCGCATCATAGCCGGTTAAACCATATTCTGATTCAAAGCGTGCTTTCATCGCCTCCGGCAATTCGGGCATTTCTGCACTTACACGCGCCTTATCAGCTTCGGTGATTTCAAGCGGCAGCAAATCAGGATCTGGGAAATAACGATAATCATTGGCCTCTTCCTTGGTACGCATTGCACGTGTTTCGCCAGTATCCGGGTTGAATAGCACGGTTGCCTGCTGGATCGCGCCGCCATCTTCCAGGGTTTCAATCTGCCAGCGCGTTTCAAACTCAATTGCCTGTTGCATGAATTTGAACGAGTTCAGGTTTTTGATTTCACGGCGAGTGCCGAGCTTATCGCTGCCTTTAGGACGTACTGAAACGTTAACGTCACAACGGAAGCTACCTTCCTGCATATTACCGTCACAGATACCGATCCACTGTACCAGCTCATGCAGTTTCTTGGCGTAGGCAACCGCCTCAGCCGCCGAGCGCATATCTGGCTCGGTCACAATTTCCAGCAATGGTGTACCTGCACGGTTAAGGTCAATACCACTCATACCTTCCACAGCGCCATGCACTGATTTGCCTGCGTCTTCTTCCAAATGTGCGCGCGTAATATTAATGACTTTTTCATAGGCCGGATTTTTACCTACAGCCGGGACTTGAATCGTAACCGCACCCTTACCTACGACAGGCAGCTCATACTGACTAATTTGGTAACCTTTTGGCAAATCCGGGTAAAAATAGTTTTTACGCGCAAACACAGAACGCGGTGTAATCTGCGCATTGACAGCCAAGCCGAATTTAATCGCACAGTTCACAGCTTCTTTATTCAGTACCGGCAACACACCTGGCAAGGCAATGCTCACTTCACAAGCCTGGGTGTTAGGCTCCGCACCGAACGCCGTAGAAGCGCCTGAAAATATTTTTGTTTTTGTTTGCAGCTGGGCATGAGTTTCCAGCCCGATAACGACTTCCCATTCCATTATGCTAGACCTTCTGGCATGCGTGTATGCCAATCTGTTACTTGTTGATATTGGTGCGCCACATTAAGCATGCGTGCTTCATCAAAATAATTACCGATAATTTGCAGACCTACCGGCAAGCTATTACTGAATCCGGCAGGGATACTCATGCCGGGCAAGCCTGCCAAGTTAACGGCGATGGTGTATAAATCCTCTAAATACATCGCAACCGGGTCATCTACTTTTTCGCCAGCCTTAAATGCTGTTGACGGTGCAGCCGGGCCCATGATCACATCACAATGCTTGAAAGCCTCTTCAAAATCCTGTGCAATCAGGCGACGAATCTGCTGTGCTTTCAAATAATAGGCATCATAATAACCCGCGCTCAATACATAAGTACCAATCAGGATACGGCGTTTAACTTCTTCGCCAAAACCCTCAGCACGGGTTTTGCAGTACATATCCATCAGATCGGTATATTCAGGGGTACGGTAACCGTAACGTACGCCATCATAACGTGACAGATTGCTGGAGGCTTCAGCCGGTGCCAATACGTAGTACACCGGGATAGACAGGCCGGTATTTGGCAATGAAATATCTACAATCTCCGCGCCCAGTTTTTTGTATTCAGTAACCGCATCCATGACCACTTTAGCGACATTGGCATCCAGGCCTTCAGCAAAATACTCTTTAGGCAAGCCGATTCTTAACCCTTGCAGCGGTTTATTCAGATCGCGGGTGTAATCTTCTTTTTCACGGTTAAGGCTGGTGGAGTCACGCTCATCAAACCCAGCCATCACATTCATCATGAGCGCACAATCTTCAGCCGATTTAGCCATCGGGCCAGCTTGGTCCAGGCTGGATGCAAAGGCGATCATGCCATAGCGCGACACTACGCCGTAGGTTGGTTTTAAACCGGTAAAGCCGCACAAAGATGCAGGCTGACGAATCGAACCACCGGTATCAGTGCCGGTCGCAGCTGCACATAAACGTGCAGCAACCGCTGCCGCGCTACCACCACTGCTACCGCCTGGCACACGAGTGAAATCCCATGGATTTTTCACGCCGCCAAAATAACTGGTCTCGTTGGATGAACCCATCGCGAATTCATCCATATTGGTTTTACCCAGATTCACCGCACCAGCTGCATCAAACCGGGAGATGACATGCGCATCATACGGTGCAACAAAATTCTCCAGCATTTTAGAGCTGCAGGTAGTCTTCCAGCCGTTGGCACAGAAAATATCTTTCTGCGCAATCGGAATACCGGTCAGCGGCTCAGCATTACCGGCAGCAATTCGGGCATCGGCCGCCTTCGCCTGCGCCAGCGTTTTATCCTGATCCAATGCGATATAAGCGTTAATTTCCGGATTGAATGCATCAATGCGATTTAGAAAAGCCTGCGCCAGCTCAACGCTGGAAATTTCTTTTTTAGCCAGCATCTGGCTTAGTGTTTTTAAGCTACTGTTAATCATGTACGGTTACTCAATTACTTTAGGAACAAGATAAAGACCGCCATCAACGGCGCGCTCTGTCGAACCATTACCGAGAACCGGTGCAATTCCCTGAAACGCTTCACGCTGGTTGGTTTTAGTTACCACATCGTCACGCAGGCGCTGCACTAGATCCTGCGAGTGTGACATCGGAACAATACCTTCGGTATTTACGGCTTGCATCTGTTCGATTAAACCTAAAATTCCAGTAAGTTTGGTAAGTGTTGCCGCGGCTTCATCCTCGCTGATTTCAATGCGCGCAAGGTGCGCTATTTTTTTTACATCTTCAATACTGAGTGCCATGCTTCAATCATCCGAAAGATAGTAAGAGCAATTTGATTATGTCAAAACCAAATTATTCAATTTAAATAAATTTTGTTAAAAACCTTTACGGATAAACTTAAGTAAAAATTCACCTTAATTTTTCCAATGCATCTTAATTTTCAACAGGATATGCGGTATTATAACTTATTTCAGCTGAGCCTTAATCGCTAAACAGATTAAGCTGGCAGCTAGCTATTACTCAAAGTATTAACATCAGGAAAATCACAATGTTCGGCTCTATCCGCAGTTACCTCTCTAATGACCTTGCCATCGATCTAGGTACAGCAAACACCCTTATTTACTCCCGTGGCAAAGGCATTGTTCTGGACGAGCCGTCAGTAGTTGCGATTCGCCTTGAAGGCGGCCCGAACGGTAAAAAAATTCTACTGGCAGTCGGTGCGGAAGCTAAAGGTATGCTCGGACGCTCGCCAGCAAACATTCAGGCAATTCGTCCTATGAAAGATGGCGTGATTGCCGACTTCACCATTACCGAGCAAATGCTCAAATATTTTATCCGCCGCGTACACGACTCACGCTGGTTTGCACCCAGCCCTCGCATCATTATCTGCGTGCCGGTTGGCTCTACCCAGGTTGAACGCCGCGCAATTAAGGAGTCGGCTGAGCGCGCTGGTGCCAAGCAAGTATTTCTGATTGAAGAGCCAATGGCTGCAGCAATCGGTGCAGGCATGCCAGTTGCAGAGGCAACTGGTTCAATGGTAGTGGATATCGGTGGCGGCACGACTGAAGTTGGCGTAATTTCACTGGGCGGCATTGTTTACGCCAAATCAGAGCGCGTAGGTGGCGACAAATTTGACCAGGCCATCATTGATTACATCCGCCGCAACTATGGCATGCAGATTTCAGAGCCGACCGCGGAAGCCATCAAGAAAAAAATCGGCTCCGCATTCCCGGGTTCTACCGTGCTGGAAATGGAAGTTACCGGTCGCAACCTGGCAGAAGGTTTGCCGCGCAAATTTACAATCTCCAGCAATGAAATTCTGGAAGCACTTACCGAACCACTCAATGCGATTGTTGGCGCAGTAAAATCAGCACTGGAACAAACGCCGCCAGAACTCGGTGCCGACATTGCAGAAAAAGGCATGGTATTAACAGGTGGTGGTGCATTACTGCGTGACCTGGATAGATTGCTGATTGAAGAAACTGGCCTACCGGTAATCGTTGCAGAAGACCCTCTTACCTGTGTTGCTCGCGGCTGTGGACGCGCATTGGATGAAATGGACAAATTAGGTAGCGTATTTGCATACGAATAATTCAAGTAATCTTTATATTATTTGATTATCAAACTTTAGGCCGTACGCATACGGCCTAAAGTTTATACACCAACAGAAAAAATGAGATTTTATAAATTCGCTAAATGATGCGCGGAATTCATCAAAATTTTGAGCAACAACCAGCCCCGGCTTTCTTTGTCCGTGGCCCCAGCCCCTTTGCCCGCCTGGCATTTTTCACGACGCTGTCATTAGCCCTGATGGCCACCGACTCACGCCTGCAATATCTGGCAAATATTCGTCAGAATCTGATGACTCTGTTACATCCCTTGCAAATTATCGCTAATACACCTTCAGAGCTCTACCGGGCTACTGATGAATATTTCTCGACCCACCATTACCTACTGGCAGAAAATGCTCGCTTAAAGAAACAGGCGCTAACTCAGGACATTGCTTTGCAGCGCCTGGACCGCCTCAATATTGAAAATGCCAATTTACGCAATATGCTGGATGCTAAACAGTCGCTGACTGAGATTAGCACTCTGGCTGAAATCCTGTATGTCGGGCGTGACACTTTTACAAAAAAGATCATCGTTAACCGTGGCAGGAATCACAATGTTGTCATAGGTGCCGCTGCAGTTGATGCAAAGGGAGTCATCGGCCAGATCACCCGCACCTACCCATCCAGCAGTGAAATTACACTGATTACAGACAAATCACTTGCTATTCCCGTGCAGGTTGAACGTAACGGTTTGCGCGCAATTGCATTTGGCCGGGGCCGCGATAACACACTTGATTTACCCTATTTACCAGCCAACGTTGACATTAAGCAGGGTGACAAGCTGATTACCTCTGGAATTGACGGTGTCTATCCGGCTGGGCTGGCCGTAGCCACGGTTACTGAAATGAAAACCACACAAGACTCCCCATTTGCACACATTGTTTGCACCCCGGCCGGAGGTGTTGAAAATAACAGGCAAGTCCTGCTCGTGAGCATGCCTAAAGTCGAGCCAGAAAAAGCGGCAAACACTCACAGTGCCAAACCTGTCATGGCTAAGACGGCTGCAGACACCAACTCTAACACAGAGCCTGTTCCAAATACCAAACTTACCAATCCGGTATCCGCCGAAAAACCTGCGCAGAAACCTTTAGCTAATATTGAGAATCGCTCACATGCGCAACAATAAGCTCAGATCAATTTACCTATCCCTTTTCTTGGCATTTATCTGCATGCTGATTCCATGGTCAGGCGCTGCACTATCGCTGCGTCCGGACTTTATGCTGTTAGTGATTTTATTCTGGCTATTGCGTGCGCCCAATCAATGCAGCGTTGGCACTGCATGGTTCATGGGTTTATGGGTAGATCTGGCGACCGGCGGCACCTTTGGTCAATACGCACTCGCCTATACCATTACAACTTTTTTTGCGGTCATTTACCAACGCCGACTGGTTCTGTTTAGCAGCACCCAGCAGCTGGTTTATGTTTTTTCATTACTTTTCCTGTCGCAACTCATATTACTCATACTCAAGGCATTTGCCGGTAAAGAGTTTTTAGGCTGGTCTTATTTCTTGCCAAGTGTCACTGGCGTTCTGTTATGGCAACTCGCAGTAAGCCTCGGCCTAAATACCGGCAGGCATGCTCACGGCAACTGATCATAACATGGGGGCAGAATTAAAAAATCACCTGCATGAACAGCATTATTTCAGGCTCCGGCTGGGTGTTGCTGCATTTGTTGTATTGAGCCTGTTTGCAGTATTGGCTTTCAGATTCTCTTATCTGCAGCTTAAGCAGTACAACCACTATCAAACACTTGCCGAAAACAACCGCATCTCACTGGTTCCTATTGTTCCGAACCGGGGTTTGATTCTGGATAAAAATGGTACCGTGCTCGCACATAACTTTTTTGCCTATACCCTTGAGATTACTCCATCAAAAATTAATGATGTGGAAGCCACCATTGCCGAAATAAGCAAGCTGGTTGAAGTCAGCTCACTTGACCGCAAACGTTTTAAAAAGCTTCGCGACCAAAGCCACAATTTTGAGAGCGTTCCCATACGCACCCATCTTAATGAAATCGAAGCAGCCAGGTTTGCGGTCAATCACTATCGCTTTCCCGGGGTGGAAATCAAATCTCGCTTATTCAGACATTACCCCTTAGGTAAACTTGGTTCGCATATGGTTGGCTACATTGGCCGCATCAACGACAAAGACATCAAAAACCTGGAAGAATCCGGTGACCTTTCCAACTACAAAGGCTCCGACCATATCGGCAAAAGCGGCCTGGAACAGTTTTATGAAAAATACCTGCATGGCACTACCGGTTTCCAGCAGGTTGAAATCGATGCTGATGGACATGCGGTTCGCGTATTATCAAGCAACGCGCCAATTCCAGGCAATAACATTATTTTATCTGCTGACAGCAAACTGCAGGAGATTGCAGAAACGGCATTTGGCGACCGTCGCGGAGCCATGGTTGCGATTAACCCAAAAACCGGTGAAGTATTAAGTTATGTCAGCCAGCCGACTTTTGACCCTAACCTGTTCGTAGATGGCATTGATAGCGAAAGCTGGAAAGCACTTAATGAATCGCTGGATAAACCCTTAATCAACCGGCCACTACGCGGCATATACCCGCCAGGATCCACCTTCAAACCATTCGTTGCACTTGCCGGACTTGAAGCAGGTAAACGCGAGCCGCCATACTCCATTAATGATCCCGGCTTTTACACCTTGCCCGGCAGCAGTCATCGCTACCGCGACTGGAAACCGGGCGGACATGGTACTGTTGACATACAAAAAGCAATCACGATATCTTGTGACACGTTTTTTTATGGCCTGGCAATGGAATTGGGAATAGACAACCTGACTTCATTTGTGCGCCATTTTGGTTTTGGCAGAAAGTCAGATTTTGATATCAAAGGTGAAATTGAAGGTCTACTGCCAACACCTGAGTGGAAAAACCGACGCTTCAAGCAACCCTGGTACCCAGGTGAAACCGTCATTGTCGGCATCGGGCAAGGTTATACTTTAGTAACCCCTCTACAATTAGCGCAAGCTACTGCGATACTGGCCAACAACGGCGTTGCCATGAGGCCGCACCTGGTCAGCCATATCCAGAATGCACAATCCGGGAAAAACACAGCCATAACACCTATTATTCAGGATAAGCTTACGCTCAACCCGAACCACATAGAAATAGTTAAACGCGGCATGGTCGATGTCACCATGCCCGGCGGCACAGCCGCAAGCGTAGGCGCTAATGCCGGTTATACGATAGCGGCCAAAACCGGTACTGCGCAGGTAATCGGCATTAAGCAAAATGAAAAATACAATGAGCATGCTATTGACGAACGCCACCGTGACCATGCGCTATTCATTGCCTTTGCCCCTGCGGAAGACCCTAAAATTGCACTGGCAGTCATTGTCGAGAATGGCGGTCATGGCGGCTCTGCCGCAGGCCCAATCGCCAGGAAAGTCATGGATTACTATTTACTGGGCAAACAGCCTGCACCCGATGCCGCCAAAGAAAATAAAATATTAAACCCGGCAACACCTATACCCGAAGAAGAGCTACATGATTAGCAAACTATTCCAAAACTTATTCAAGCATATTGATGCCTTCTTAATGGCATGCCTGTTTTTTGCCTTATTAACCAGCCTATTCGTGCTGTATAGCGCATCAGGACAAAGTCTTGACCGTGTATCTGCACAAGCAATTAACATGGTAGTGGCATTAACTGTGCTATGGGTAGCTGCCAATATCCCGCCGCAGAAACTGGAGCGTGTAGCACTGGCGCTATATGTACTTGGAGTTTTGCTGCTCATTGCCGTCGCATTATTTGGTTCCATTAGCCACGGGGCGCGACGCTGGTTGAACATTGGTTTTACGCAAATACAACCCTCGGAACTGATGAGAATCGCCATGCCAATGATGCTGGCATGGTACTTTGCCACACGCGATGGCAAACCGGGCACAGCCAACTTTATCGTTGCTGGTTTGTTACTGGCTGTACCCGTTGCCCTTATCATGAAACAGCCTGATTTAGGCACGTCCCTGCTTATCGCATCATCCGGATTTTATGTGCTGTTTCTAGCCGGATTGAGCTGGAAATTTTTAGCGGGAGCCGCAGTCTCCCTACTAGGCCTCATGCCTGTTTTCTGGTCCATGCTACATGACTACCAGCGCAAACGCATTGAAATTCTATTCGACCCGACACAAGACCCGTTAGGCGCCGGCTATCACACGATCCAAGCCATCATTGCCATCGGCTCCGGCGGCGCAACCGGTAAGGGATGGCTGAACGGCACCCAGACACAGCTGGATTTTCTACCGGAACGTACTACCGATTTTATTTTTGCAGTATTCAGTGAAGAGTTCGGTTTTTTAGGCAACATGCTGTTACTTAGCCTTTTCACTCTCATCATCCTGCGCGGCCTGATGATCGCTTCCCAGGCAAAAAGCACTTTCTCCAGGCTACTGGCCGGCAGCATCACGCTCAACTTCTTTTCTTATGCTTTTGTCAACATGGGTATGGTAAGCGGCATTCTGCCTGTGGTAGGTGTACCATTACCCCTAATCAGTTACGGGGGCACTTCAATGGTGACACTGTGCCTGGGTTTTGGTATTTTAATGAGCATACATACACACAAGAATCTAGTTGCAAACTAACTGGCACTTCTATAAATACTTTCTTTGGGTACATTACAGGTTACAACACCCCAGACTCTGCATTTCCAGAAGCGTCATAACCTGTATCAAAGATGTATAGATACATTGAAATAGAGGTAATTGAATGTTTAACTTTCAACGATTTATTGTCATTCTGTGCATTGCCATGGTTACAGCATGTGGCGGTCATTCATCGGTAAAACCGGACACTGCTTCCACAGCAAAACCAGCTGGCAGCAAAGGCGGTGGTTATTATCTGGATGATGGTCCAGGCGATAATGCTCCAGCAGACATTGATAGCATTCCCGATGCACAACTTAAGACTGAAACGCCTTTGTCACGTCCGAATCAGCCATACATGGCACTCGGCAAGAAATATGTTCCAATGACCAGTTATGCACCCTATGCCCAGCAAGGCATAGCTTCCTGGTATGGCAAACGCTATCACGGCAAAAAAACTTCCAGCGGGGAAATTTATGATATGTATGGCATGAGCGGTGCACATACCACATTACCGATACCCAGCTATGTCCGGGTAACCAATCCTGCTAACAAGCGCTCAGTCATAGTCCGCATCAACGACAGGGGGCCATTCAAGAATGATCGCCTGATTGATTTATCCTATGCGGCCGCCTATAAATTACGTTTAATTTCACAGGGTAGCGGCCTGGTGCAAGTCGAATGGATTGATACCAGCCCTGAAGCACTGCAAAAAATGAATACTACCCAAGTGGCTACGTCAGCCAGTACGGCAGAATCGATACCTGTAACTTATAAAGAGACACCTCCAGCTACAACCACGCCAACGCCAAAAGATAATATAGAAACCCCTGCAACAAGTTACTATGTTCAGGTGGGGGCATTTAAAAATGAAGCAAATGGTAACCAATTACAGAATAAAATTCTGGGGCTGGATCTTGCCGGAGATGCAGCTGTCACTAACGTGTATAATAATGGCATTTACCGCGTAAAGCTCGGCCCTTTCGCTACCAAAAAGGAAGCCAATGCCTCTGCCGACAAAGTTCGCAAGCAATTAAACTTATCAGCAATCGTTACCAATCAGTAATCATTAGTAAAGTCACATGATCAAACATTCATTATTAACGCGTAGTCTCCGTATTGTTTCTGCAACCGCTTTATGCGTAGCCTTAAGTCTTAGCCAGCTGGCGCATGCTGACAGTGAACAAATTGCCCCTCCACCCAGCCTGGCTGTAAAAGCTTACTTGCTTAAAGACTTCAATAGCGGCAGAGTGATTGCCTCCCAGAATGCCAACACGCGTATTGAACCAGCATCACTGACTAAAATCATGACTGCCTACATGAGCTTCAAAGCACTGAAAAATGGCCATCTGCAGCTCACACAAACATTACCTGTGAGTGAAACTGCCTGGAAAGCTGAAGGCTCTAAAATGTTTATCGAGCCAAACAAACCCGTTACCGTTGATGAACTATTGCATGGCATGATTATTCAATCAGGTAACGACGCTTCAATTGCACTCGCAGAAGGCATTGCAAGTTCAGAGGAACTGTTTGCAAGCATGATGAACAAGGAAGCGCAACGCCTGGGCATGAAAAACACGCATTATGTAAATGCCACCGGCCTGCCGGATCCGCAGCACTATACTACGGCAGAAGACTTGTCGATTCTGGCTACAGCGTTAATCCGTGACTTTCCGGACGATTACAAGCGTTTGTATTCTGTTAAGGAATACACCTATAACAATATCAAGCAGCCAAACCGTAACCGCCTGCTATGGCTGGACCCAAATGTAGATGGCATGAAAACCGGCCATACCGAATCTGCCGGCTACTGCCTGATTGCTTCTGCCCAGCGTAATAACATACGCCGTATTTCTGTAGTACTGGGCGCACCTTCGGATGCAGCACGCGCAACCGAAAGCCAGAAACTGCTCAATTACGGTTTCCAGTTTTTTGATTCCACACAGATATACAAACAAGGGCAAAACATCAATCAACTCAAAGTATGGAAAGGCAGAGAAAATACAGTCACATCAACTGTAGCTAACGATTTATACTTGACCCTGCCTAAGGGAGAGTACGCCAACGTTAAAGCATTAATTTCAAGCACACAGCCATTAATCGCTCCTATTAAAAAAGGGCAAGTAATCGGTACTGTTAAATTCCTGCTGAATGACAAGGTTGTTGAGCAGCGCCCTATCATTGCTGCAGAAGCAGTCAGCGCTGCCGGCATTCTAGGCCGCGCCTGGGACTCGATAAAATTACTGCTGCAATAAACAGGTAATGGCCATGCGTGAAATAGAACCCCACACCGCACCACCTTTAATCGAGTTCCCATGCAACTTTGCAATTAAGGTGGTGGGAGAAACACAAGATACGTTTTCAGCAACCATCGTTGACCTGATTCAAACACTGGTGCCTGCATTTACTGCTGAGCATGTGGAAATGCGTGCCAGTTCTGCTGGGAAATACATCAGCCTGACCTGCAATGTCTATGTGACATCTCAAAACCAGCTTGATGATGTTTACCGCTTGTTAAGTGCGCACCCTCTGGTGAAATTTACACTCTAATCAATAGCAATGCAGCAGCCCCTGGTCATCCGGCGTTTAGGCCTTACTGAATTCGAAAGCACATGTCAGGCAATGCAGCGTTTCAATACAGAGCGCACGCCTGATATGCTAGATGAGCTATGGCTTACTGAACACCCGCCGGTATATTCATTGGGCCTCAATCGGCGCCAGGTCAGGTTGCCACAGCGCGATGATATCCCGACCGTATTTACAGACCGCGGCGGCAAAATCACTTATCACGGCCCGGGACAAATTGTCATTTATATACTGGCAGACCTGGAACGCCGCCGCTTAAATATACGCAGCTTGGTAAGCCTGCTGGAAAACACAGTCATCGAATTACTGGCAGATTACGGCGTAATTGCCGTGTCCAGAAAAGATGCCCCCGGCGTTTATGTGCAGCTTGATAATTCCCAGGAGGCTAAAATTGCATCACTAGGATTACGTGTAAAAAACAATTGCTGTTATCACGGCCTGAGTCTCAACGTCGATATGGACCTAAGCCCATTTGAGGCAATCGACCCTTGCGGCTACGCCGGATTAAAGGTGGTACAGACCAAGGACTTAGGTATTGATGCGGACATGCAGGCAATCAGTGAACACCTGCTGCAAAAGCTCAGTGCCAATTTTGAACAGCTACAAAACTCAGCTATGACTGATGAGATGGAAAAGCATGACTGATACATCCGACAATAAAACACCCATGAAAAAAATTGCCGGCGTTAAGGAAATCGACGCGGCAAAAACCTCGCGCATCCCGATTAAGATCATTCCACAACCAGCGCAACGCAAGCCGGAATGGATACGCATGAAAGCACCGGATTCAGCACGCTACCAGGAAATCAAGCGTGTACTGCGTGATAACAAACTGCATACCGTATGCGAGGAAGCCAGCTGCCCCAATATCGGTGAATGCTTTAGCGGCGGCACGGCAACATTCATGATTCTCGGTGATATCTGTACACGCCGCTGCCCATTCTGCGATGTAGCGCATGGCAAACCATTGCCGCCGGATGTAGATGAACCGGAAAATCTGGCACGCACCATTGCCCAGATGAAACTCAAATATGTCGTTATCACCAGTGTAGACCGCGATGACCTGCTGGATGGGGGCGCACAGCACTTTGTAGATTGCATCAAGGCAGTACGCGCACAATCGCCCGATATCAAGATCGAGATTCTAGTGCCTGATTTCCGCGGCCGCCTCGATGTTGCAATGAAAATCCTGAGTGAAGCACCGCCGGATGTCATGAACCACAACCTGGAGACCATCCCCAGATTATATAAACAGGCCAGACCAGGTTCTGACTACCATAACTCGCTGGCATTGCTAAAGAAATTTGGTGAACTGTATCCGCATATCCCCACCAAGTCTGGCCTGATGTTAGGCCTGGGCGAAACTGACGAAGAAATTCTGGAAGTCATGCACGACTTGCGCGCACACAACGTAAGCATGCTAACCCTTGGCCAATACCTACAGCCCAGCGTGCACCATTTGCCGGTAATGCGCTACGTGGAGCCACATGTATTTGAAACACTAAAACAAAAAGCTGAAGCAATGGGCTTTAATAATACCGCCAGTGGCCCCATGGTAAGAAGCAGCTACCATGCTGACCTGCAGGCACAGCATGCAGTTTGATTAAACCCCACACACCTGTAATATGACTGGGTAAACGCGATACTTTTTTAAAAGGGTACTTATGGTTCCTCACCTGACAACGGCACTGAACGGCCCGCTGCTGAGTTTAGAAAAAAACATGCTCGATGCCATGCCAAAAATCGAACACTGGTTCCGCTCGCAATGGCTGGAACATGCCGCACCATTTTATGCTTCGGTCGATTTACGCAATGCAGGCTTTAAGCTGGCACCAGTCGACACCAACCTGTTCCCGGCCGGCTTTAACAACCTCAATCCGGAATTCCTGCACCTGTGCGTACAAGCCGCAATGGTAGCTGTTGAAAAGGTCTGCCCGGAGGCACATCGCCTGCTGATCATCCCGGAAAACCATACCCGTAACACCTATTACCTGCAAAATGTGCTTGAATTAGCCAATATCCTGAAACAGGCAGGCATGCACATCAGAGTCGGCAGCATTTCACCTGAAATTACCGTGCCCACCAGGCTCGAAACCCAGGGCTGCCAGACATTGCTGCTGGAACCTGTAGTGCGCGTTGGCAACCGCATCAAACTACCACAATCCACTATTGATGGCGAAACACTGGAAGAATTTGATAGCTGTGCCATTTTACTGAATAACGACCTGTCCGCCGGCATTCCGGAAATACTCAAAAACCTTGAGCAGGATTTAATCCCGCCACTCTATGCGGGCTGGAGTACACGCCGAAAATCCCAGCATTTTTCGGCCTATAACCGCGTGACGACGGAATTTGCACAGCTCATCGGCATAGACGAATGGCTGATTAATCCGTATTTCGATACCTGCGGCGAGATTGATTTCAATGCGCGCACCGGTGAAGAATGCCTTGCCGGCAAAGTGGAACAACTACTGGAAAAAATAAAACTGAAATATGCCGAATACGGCGTAACACAGGAGCCATTTGTAATTGTTAAAGCCGATGCCGGCACCTATGGCATGGGCATCATGACAGTAAAATCACCAGATGAGGTGCGTGGCCTCAACCGCAAAACCCGCAACAAAATGGCTGTAGTGAAAGAAGGCCTGCAGGTCTCTGAAGTCATTATCCAGGAAGGCGTATATACCTTTGAAAGTATTAATGAAGCAGTAGCCGAACCTGTCGTGTACATGATAGATCACTATGTAATCGGTGGCTTTTACCGTGTGCATACAGGCCGCGGCGTGGATGAAAACCTGAATGCACCGGGCTCACATTTTGTGCCACTGGCTTTTGAAAAACCCTGCACCCTGCCGGATCGTGCCGGTGCGCCGGATGCAGCGCCTAACCGCTTCTATGCCTATGGTGTGGTAGCACGCCTGGCATTGCTGGCGGCGGCGATTGAGCTGCAAGAACTGAACCCGCTCAATTATTAAACTCTCTCACACTTATGAAACTCGTATTTATTCTAGATCCACTGGCCAGCCTCAAAATCTACAAAGATACGAGCATGGCTATCATGCGTGAAGCCAGCCAACATGGCCATCAACTTTTTGTCAGCATGCAGCATGATCTTTTCCTGCGCGGTAGTCAGGCCAGAATCAGAACACAGCCGTTTAAGTTTACTGCTGATGGCTTTGAATCGTGCGTGGCCAGTGAAGGTAATCCGGAGGATTTTGATGCCATTATCATGCGCAAGGATCCGCCATTTGATAACGAATACCTGTACAGCACCTACCTGCTCGAAATCGCCGTAAATCAGGGTGCCAAAGTGTTTAATGATCCGGCGGCAATTCGTGGCTGGAATGAAAAATTATCAGTGACACGTTTCGCACAGTTTGCACCGGAATTTCTGGTCACGGCCAATAATGTACTTATCCGCGAATTTTTAAACACGCATCAGGATATTGTAGTAAAACCGCTGGATGGCATGGGTGGCAGCAGTATTTTCAGGCTGAAACTTAACGACCCGAATATCAGTGTGATTCTGGAAACCATTACCCAGCATGGCAGCCGCACGATCATGGCACAACGCTATTTACCGGAAATCCTGCAGGGGGATAAACGGATTATAGTGATCAATGGCGAACCCTTGCCCTATGCCTTGGCGCGCATACCGCTCACGGGTGAGACACGCGGCAATCTGGCAGCAGGCGGCACCGGTTTTGCCCAGCCACTTAGTACACGTGACTATGAAATCGCCAGCACCGTAGGCAAAACCCTGAAACAGGAAGGACTGTTCCTGGTGGGTCTGGATGTTATTGGTGGTCATTTAACTGAAATTAACGTCACCAGTCCTACGGGGATGGTGGAGATCGCTGCACAAACCGACTGCAATCCGGCAAGTATGATGCTTGATGCGTTAGCACAACATCTCGCACAGTAATGGCGATATCGATGCACAAATGGCCTCTCCGCCTCCTGGTGATTATTGCCATCATTGTGGTTGGTGTCTTTGGCATGCGCACACTCAAGCAAGAGCCGCTTTACCACAGCCAGAGTTATGTATTCGGCACACTGGTCGACATCAGCATCTATGGTGAGACTGAAGACCGTGCAAAATTCTTTGCCAATAAGATACTGCAGGACTTTCAGAACCTGCACAACCAGCTACATGCCTGGAAGCCGGCCAGCAACAATCAACCCAGCGAACTGGGCGTACTCAATGCAGCATTTGCAAATGGCAAGAAACCTATAGAAATCAGCCCGCAACTGGCTAACATGCTGACCGATGCAACTGCTTTATCGGTCAGATCACAAGGCTTATTCAATCCTGCTATTGGCCACTTAATCGGCACCTGGGGCTTCCAGCGCGATGAATTTAGTGCCATAAACATTGATGACACTAAGATAAAAGCACTGGTCAAAGCCAACCCGCGCATGACCGACATCGTTATTAAAGACAATACCGCCTACAGTAATAATCCTGAAGTAAAGCTTGATTTAGGTGGCTACGCCAAAGGCTACGCCCTGGATATTGCAGCGACCTATTTACGTGAGCAAAAAGTTAAAAATGCACTGATTAATATAGGTGGCAATATCATTGCCATCGGCAAGCATGGCGATATGCCATGGCGAGTCGGTATACAGCATCCGCGCAAACCGGCTGCCATTGCTACACTGGATTTGGCGGATGGCTGGGCAATCGGTACTTCTGGTGATTATCAACGTTACTTCATGCTGGATAGCAAACGCTACTGCCATATCATAGACCCGCGTGACGGTTACCCGGTACAGCATACCCAGGCAGTCACAGTGCTGATCCCTCCACAGAAAAATGCCGGCGTACTGTCTGATGTTGCATCTAAACCTATTTTCATTGCCGCAGCTCAAGATAAAGCAAAAACCGCTGCCATGCTGGGTATACAATATTTCATGATGATTGATGCACATTCCAACATATTCGTGAGTAAAGCACTTATGGATAAACTCGACTGGTTAGACCCGGAAGTGAAAAATAACAGTCATGTTAAGCTTGTTACACTCCCCTAAACCCACATTCAGGCATCTGCTGATCGGTGACTGGTTCACGATTATTTCCTGCGCCATTATTATCGTTTTCCTGTTCCAGACACTATGGTCGCATGAACATGCCGCTAAGGTGCAAATCCGTATCGGCGACAAGATCTATGCTGCCTACGATCTTAACCAGCAGCGCGACATCATTCTTCACGGCCCCATCGGCGATGCCGTCATTCATATTGAGCAGGGAAAAGTTCGCTTTGTTAAATCACCGTGTCATAATCAGTACTGCGTACATCAAGGCTGGCTGGTACACAGCGGGCAGGTAGCGATTTGCCTGCCTAATCAGATCAGCTTGGAACTGATAGGTAAGCAGAAACCTTATGATTCTCTTAATTACTAAAGTAGTGCTTTAATCGCACATGCAGATTCAAACCAATATTGACGATCACCGCATAGCAAAACTGGCAGCTTTTGCCATTGCACTGCATATGGTAGAAGCGGTTGTGCCATCGCCGTTACCTGGCGTTAAACCCGGTATCGCCAACATTGTTACATTATATGTGCTGCTGCAATATGACTTTGCTACCGCGGCCTGGGTCAGTATATTACGCGTATTTGCCAGCAGCCTGCTCATGGGACTGTTCATGTCGCCAACGTTTGCACTCAGCCTCAGCGGAGCGCTCGTTAGCTTAAGCGTACTTTGGGTAGCGCAGTATCTGCCAAAACGGTATTTCAGCGTTATTACTTTAAGCATCCTGGCCGCGTTTGCCCACATTGCAGGGCAGCTTATCATGGTACGTTTATGGCTTATCCCGCATGCCAGCGTTGCCTACCTGATACCAATCTTTTCTGTAGCTGCGCTATTCTTCGGGCTAATCAATGGGCTGATCACTGCAAGACTTCTTTACAACAAGGCACAGAAGCCAGAGCCGGATATTACAGAACCCAAGCCAGGCTAGCATGCAACTACAACCTACCCTTTTAAAAATGCCTAACAAGCTTAAATTGCAGTTAATGCGGCACAAGGTGCTGTTGCTTGCGATACTTTGCTCCATACTTTTACACATGCTGTTTTTAAGCGGCTTCAGCATTAATTTGCCGCAATTAGCCGGAAATGAACAAATACTGGAAATGCGGCTGGTTAAACTACAATCTAAGCCTATTCCCAAACCTGCCCCCGTCATAAAGAAAAATTCAATTCCCAGGCAAAAACTGCTCAAACGCGATTCCACAACCATACCGGCTCCGTCGAATGAGATCGTACCTTCAAGTGCTCCAGTAAACCTTACTGAAAATGCACGATCTGCCACTCATACGGATACCATGCAAGCTGTACCTGAAGAAACGCCAGCAACAGAGATGGAAAGCCTTGATGAAACACCGGAATACATTTTCCCTGAAGAAGCACCTAAAGCGGCTGCCTATACGCATGTAGAAACAGAGTTTGAGGTCATGCGCGGTATTAACACCCCTGCTGCAGGTATTACAAAAATTGTTTTTAATATTGATGCAAATGGTCGGTATTCGATTACCAGCAGCACACAGGCCAAAGGACTGGCATCACTCTTTTTTGGCGATCTAGTACAAAAAAGTGAAGGCACCGTCACCGAAAATGGCTTGAAACCAGACTTTTATTCTTACCAATACGGTAATGACGCAAAAAAATCACAAACTGCCAGCTTCGACTGGACGACTAATGTTTTGCATATGCACACTGTGAAAGGTGACAGCACAGCAAATCTCGTTGCCGGCACACAAGACTACTTGAGCTTTATGTATCAGTTCATGTTCACGCCACCGCTAAGCGGTATGCAATTCACCATGACCAATGGCAAGCGATTACGTACCTACACCTTTAGCTTTGAAGGTGAAGAAGTTATTGTTACGAAACTGGGAGATATAAAAACCCTGCACTTGCTGAAAAGCGGTAATGATGAAGAAAAAACAGAAATATGGCTTGCCAGTGACTATCAGCACTTACCGGTTAAAATCCGCAAAACAGAAAAAGACGGTACGGTGATTGAACAAGTCACAGCCAATATCCACACTAAGACTCCAAATTAAATAACCTGACGTGAATGAGCTAGCCGTATAAAAAAAGAGGATGTTTTTTCAATGTAAAAGCATCCTCTTATCACGTCATATTCCTAATCTAGCTCTCGTTATTTATCACCCGAAGATTTCCAATACTTGATCTTGCGTTTTGAGCTAATTAAAGGCTTAACCTTCTGTGGGTCATACTGTGAGCTCGTTGCCGACACGCCACTTCCTGTGCCAGATCCAGATCCTGTTCCCGCTTTATCCGGCGCAGCAATAACCACTGTAGTGATGACGCCATTAATTGGCACCGTAGCCATAACAGGTGAAACCGGCAAGCCACCGCCCAAGAATATTGAAGATCGGTCACCACCACATGATCCGTCCACGCCTATAGCACCGGAACCATTGAATAAATTCACCCAGTAGCCTCGAGCTTCACCTAATACAGTGCTACAACTACCATCAGTTGTCGGAACAGGTCGATTGGTACCAAAAGTAACCATGCCACTCACGATAAGCGCCGTACCAACTGCCTGCTCACCCCGGCCATTCTGGTTTAGGTTCATAAACCAGCCCTTCATACCCGAACTAGGCAATACTTTTTCTGAACTACATGTTGATGAAGATGTGTAATCAAACATTGAGCCGCTATCATCCAGATTATATGCAGCCGTATCACTGATATCATCCATAAACACGTAAAAGCGATTAACAACATCTTGGTATGGATAGTCACTTATTAATGGATGTTCGCGATCACCTGAACCGAGTGCCAGATATACTTTACCGCCACTAGCCTGCAAAAGTGCAGGAGGGAATAGAAATTTACGGCCACCTCCATTAGTATATGCAATTCTATTACTTGCCCATGAACCGCTACTTAGCACAGCTTTCGTAGCAGGATCAATAAAATTAATACGATAAATATTGCCGCCCGTATCTACAGCGTAGGCAAAGTCCACGTAAGTGTCATTATCAACATCAATGAGTGAAATATCTGCCGCAACGCTACGCAAAGTATCAAACTTTGCCAACACTGCACCAGTCTCTCCATCCAATACATATATCCCTTTACCTTTGGCGCCGCTGCAGGCTGGGGTAGTAGTATTTTCATCTTCACATTTATCATAGCCGCCACCTACAACCAATACTGGAGTAGATGTTGAATAACCTTTAATAAATGCAACATTGGGCGTTGACCAAGTCTGGCCGATTTCTGGATGGCCGCCAATACAGCCAGCATCATCATTCAGGTTCGGGCAGCCAATTTTCCACTTGATAGCAGGTGTGTTAGCGTCAGTTACATCCAATGCGTATATCATTCTACCGCCACGTCGCATAGTAGGATAAATCGTCACACTGGAGCTATCGGCTTCCTGGTATAAGCCCACCGTACCATCCCAGAAATAATCTTTAGGTATTGGCGTCGGTATTAACGAAGTCGATACATTCGGATAACTGATCTTGGGTTGATTATCTTGTAACCTTTGCATACGCGCATTGAACTCATAAGGCAGAAACGCCCATTTTTCTTTACCGGTATTCGCATCTACAGCCCTGAACATACCGTCATTTGCACCATAATACACCACCACATTCCCATCACCGTAGTTAACCGGAAATGGCCGTGAATGCACCACATCTCCATGTATCGAGGCGCGTGTTTCCTTGTCACCGATAGCGTTTTCTTTAGCATAGCCCAACGCCAAGTCTGAGCCTACATCGTAGCCTAACACCCACTGTTTCAGGTTGGGTACAATAGTTGGCAATGTAGCAAGCGTTTCAAGACGTTCCATAGTTGTTGATGCCACACTTGATGTAGCAAAAATGTTACGATTCACATCCCAAGTTGGAGAGATATCGGTAGCTGTGGGATTATTCCCCTTACGAATTACCTCAGCAACTGATCCAGCCTCAACGCGCGGACCATCAGGCAGATCAGAATACTTGCCAACACCAATATTTGTACAGGCATTCAGGGTGCTTTCCGGGACCACATAATCCTTCCAGTATTCCCCGGAATCTGAAGTCCAGTAACTGGTAGCACAATCCTTAATAAAGCCGGTCTGCGTATTTACAGCCACATTCCCATTCAGATCACCTAGCTCGATATTACCCGCATCATCAATCAACTGGTAACGTTTAAGATTACCAAACCAGCGCGGTTTTGCTTGCGAATCCGGGCGGAACATGGCAATAAATACCTGATTCTCATTTTGTGTACGGTTAGTCGCGTTCACCGGCAAGCTGGCAGATGCAAATGTGGAGTTCACTGAAGTAATCTCGGCAAAAATTTCCTGCATTGCATTAAAAATTTTGGCCTCATCTGTTGCGCTATAATATTGACCGTTACCGAACTTGGCCATATTCCTCAACAAGGCTGACTGGTCTAGACTAGGTTGATTCTTATATACATCGATTGTATAAGTATAAACATTCTGCTTTCCTGTAGTTTCATTGACATCGGTCTTATACAAGAAATCAGTAAATTCATCGGCAAAACGGTTTGCTGCATTTGCAGACGGTTCGGTGTATGTTGCGGTGACTGATGTACACTGCTGAACAATTCTCTGGTTACCAGTGCAGGAAGATTTAACACATTGATACAATGTTGTAGGAGAATCTCCAGGCTTTGCAGTATTACATGCATCAAGGTTAGTGTAGCATGAGCCTGTATCTGTCCATGTACCGGCACAGGAATAATTGGCAACAGGATATTCTATAATCGTAGTGAGCGGATTCGCAGCATCATTCAGATACTTAAGGGCTTCACGCATATCTAAGTTTGAGTTCTCGCTAGCAGGGAACCCATTACCAATAAAAATAATATAATTCTTGCCGCAGGTTGTCTGTGTTGGCGAGTTATATCTGAGCCCATTTGGGAATTCATCAGAAAAGTCATCATAAGCATTTCTATCTCGCTTAAGAGAACCATCCGGATTAATATCTACATTATTTGAACCCCAGTATCTTCTGCTGAAGATGCGAACACCGTTAAAATCAGGCGCTACTGCAGGCCTGCTATTTGCCGTAGCATGCGCCACATCGGTATACCCGCCAAAGTATTTGAAAGCATCAAACAGGGCTGCTGAATACTGCACTGAGGATGCAGCTGTTTCTGTATTAAAATTCAGGATGATTTTATCTAACTCGGCAATAAATGCAGCCTTATTTGTCGCGCTCATTTCCTTGATTGCTGAACGCATATAACCGCCATCGCGCGGCGCATTGGAATTATTGAACATCATCAAGCCAAGGTTAACCTTGCCATTGCCTGAAGCGTCAACCGGCAAAGAATTAACTACTTTGCGCAATGACTTCAGTTCGTAATAACCCTGTTTATTGCAATCGTTACCACAAGCTACTGGAGGATTGGCATCTGTAGGCCAGCCCTGGTTCGCAGCCGACCAGTTCGAGCTATTATCAAGTATAACCAGCACATTGGGATTATCAGCACCGCCAGATGAGTCCCCTATAAAAATATCAATATCTTCTGCATAAGCAGGCAATATGGTACCAGCCGCAGCTAAACAGACAGATACGATAAAAAATAATGATCTAAAATATGTTTTCATAATGATTCCTGTCACTTAGAGCGGACATGACGTTGCTATATTGTCTGTTGACACTCGTACACCTGCACCCTCCGTTACGGTAACCTCGGCCTCAGTTACATCATCGACCGCTGTAGCACTAAGCTCCCATATACTATCAGCGCAAATAGAATTGCCTGTAGCCACATTCTTTTGCCCAAACTGGTTTTGCGTAGGACTTACAGTGCAACCTTGATCCTCCTCACTCTCAAAATTCAAGGCACTGTTCAGCACTACTTTTGCCTGTGTACATTTCGGGGTCGCCAGTGTAACTGTCACATCAGTCTTGCCATCATTATTGACATCAACACATTTTGTATTGGCGGCACACCCATTCGGAACAGCATTTGCTGGAGTTTCAAAGAACTGGGTTTTACTTACGGTTTCCTCAATAGTTTCCTGCGCTGCAGCCATCGCTTCATTCCGCTGCTGCATATTACCCACCGTCTGTAAGTTGCTTTTACCCAGCAAGAAACTGCTCACACCTAACAATGTCATCAACACCAATATAATCAAACTAACCAGCAAAGTAGCACCTCGTTGCTGCGATGCATTTATTCTCATGGCACCCTCCTGCCAGCTGGATTATTCAACCTCACCGTTGATTGGAAGGCATGGCGTTTATAACTGTCGTTATAGCTAGTCGCATCATTTGATAACAAGGCATAACTCTTGCTATCCGTGTAACCTGTGGTTTCTTCTGTATTGCGCGCTAACAACCCAATTTTCACAGAGACTACCGAGCGCCAATCATCTATGCTGGCAGGACTAGCTGTATATGAGTCCGGAGCGCCATCGGCGGTAGGGGTATCAAGCCCGTATTCGATCTGCAGATCTTCGATCCCCTCTACCATCGGCACCACGCTAAACCCATCCTTACCTAATTCAGCACGCTTGAGTGTAGGAATACCATCACCGCTCTCATTATTATTAGCGATAAAATAAATATGGGTCAGGTAACGGTGAAGAGCAGCAGTACTTGTACAGTTGCGCTTAGTAAGCGTTAAGCTGGCGGCATCGGCACTTAACTTGAAGTGATGGTCCGGATAAGTAAGGCTTTCGAGCTCGGCAGGATTACTGCACAGCGATGCCTGAAAGTATGGCGCACCTGCAATAACATCATCACAACCTGCCGCCCCGGCCTCACATGTGCTTACACGACGCACCGCAATAATATCTGTGCCCGCTTTCAAATCATTAATACATCCCGGCGTTACTGCCCCATTATCATAACCTTGCACATGCAGCATAAAGTTACTTTTTAGATCATCAACTGCCGTAGCACATACATCGGGCAATGCTGCCGGTGATGGCATCAGGCTTGGGGCAAACTCGGAAAAGTAGCCTGCCAACCTAAGATCATCGGTAAGCAGTTGTATAGCATAGCGGCCGTTCTCGATCTGCTGATTGGATTTTTCTATTTCACTACGCGTACGTAAGTTTCCTACAAAAATCACAAAAAGTGCCGTAAGCACAATTAGCCCCAGCGCGACAGAAACCATAAGCTCAATAAGCGAGAAACCACGGCTGCTATCAATTAGCTTCATATTTGCACCTAATATCATCAGACACACCCCGGCAAACCTAAAACAACCCGGGTAGATATAGCACGACGATAACTATCAACCCCATACGCCCCTTCTCCACAGGAAACGGCAGGAGCAGCAGTTTTATTCATACCCTGCCATGCAACACTTACTTGGTATATTGCTGGAGTACAGATACCCGCAGTAGCATCTGCCGCCCGAATTTCAGTAATACATCCGCGTGCGCCTGCCATCGCGCCAACATCATTACCACCCATTTTTTCGGCAGCGCCCCTTAAGGCATTACACCACTGACTCAGATCATTGCCAACAAGTGTTCCATCCGCATCAGCACAAGCCTGATCGCCAATGCTGTCAACAACATAGGAAGCCGCCTGGGCACGATTGGTATTGATCCGTTCCGCCATATCAGACAGCAATGCAATCGCCTGCGCGCGCTGATAAGACTCAATCTCGGCTAATTGAACCTTCGCCTGAAGCCCGGCCAATCCAAGCAAACCAAAGGTAAGGATAATAATGGTCACCAGCACTTCTATCAGAGTAGTGCCAGCCTGGTATTTATGCTGAAATGAATATTGATTTAACATGCCGAACTTTTCACTTTAGGTAAGCCGCTTAAACTGGTCGATACACAGCGTTCGGAAGATTCAGACCCCATTACAGCCTTAACACCAAAAGATACAATCCCGGCAATACGGCCGGAACTGTTATATTCCACCGAAGCGGTCCCACTAAGAGTAACGTCACCATTAATAGTATGATCTTCCAAAACCTTATCTTCCGCGGCTGATGGGTAAATCTGCCAACCACTGCTACCAACCGACAATGTTACGTTTGCATTACGTTTAATCGCTTCACTGCGCGTCTTGATCAGGGCCATGTACAAGTCTGTAGCTGTAGACTTTGCCTTCATTCTGGTTATCAGCCCGGTATATGCAGGCACAGCAATCATTGCTAGCATTCCTATAATGGTAACCACCACGACCATTTCAATAAGATTAAACCCTTGGCTCAGCTTCCATGACTTATGAGACACGAACCTGGATGGATAAAAACTTTGGGGGCCTAGACTATTCATGACATTGAATTACCATTTGCTGACTGGTGTTTTAACGCCGACATTATCCAATGTCAGCTCACCATCACCCGCTTGCGCACTTCCGGAAACTGGAGTTGCTGTTACCTTAAAGGTAGGTGGAGGACCATCTGCAGCCTCAATTGTAATTGTGTAATAAACTGAAACATCTGCTGGCGTTGTCACATCCAACGTAGCCAGATCTGATGCATAACTGCGTGCATCGAGAAAATATTGCTGCTGCTTCTGTGCGGCATCCATCATTACCGCCTGTGCTGCTGCCCGCCTGCCTTTTTTCAAATGCTCAAGATAATTGGGCAGCGCAATCGAAGCCAATATACCAAGTATCGCCACTGCCACCATCAACTCCACCAAAGTAAAGCCCACTTGCCTCAACAATGATCTTTCCGGATGACGACATTTAATTTTTGATGTAAGCAACATATCGATTTTCAGACCCTTTTAAACGTCATATATCATGCATGCGGGCATTTACAATGTCTATTGGTAACTGACAGTCGGTAAAATTTCCTCAATGAGCGGTCACAGCGCTGCGCCCAGCTTTTTTTGCAAAACACATTATTAATTCCTAAATCTAAAATTATGTAGAAAAGTGAATTACATTAAAAAATGCTAGAATGCTTAGATTGTTCTCAATTTGGCTAATTGTTTTATTAAAAAATTACCACATCGCCACCTATGCAAAAACTCACTAAGAAAATCATACTGTTACTGGCTGCCTGCTTTGTACTTAACGCTTGCGGCACCAAGGGCCCGCTATACATTCCTGAGCAGCAATATCCTCAGCCTACTGAGAAAACCCAATAATCTAGCCCCACCTTTTAATTTATTAAGTCATTACCGTGAACGCATTTAATTTCAAAAATAATACGCTACATGCTGAAGATGTAGCCCTTAACAAAATCGCAGAAAACTTTGGCACACCTTGCTACGTGTATTCCAAATCGGCACTCACCAAGGCATTTGAACGCTTCAACGCCGGATTTAAAGATACAAACCACCTGGTATGCTTTGCGGTTAAATCCAACCCCAGCCTTGCTATCCTGAACCTGTTCGCAAAACTGGGGGCTGGCTTTGATATTGTTTCAGGTGGCGAACTGGCCAGAGTAATTGCTGCTGGCGGTGACCCATCAAAAGTAGTATTTTCCGGCGTAGGCAAAACCGCCGATGAAATGCGCGCCGCTCTGGAAGCAGGTATTTTTTGCTTTAATGTAGAGTCTGCCAGCGAACTCACACGCCTGAACGATATTGCCGGTTACATGGGTAAAATCGCCCCGGTTTCACTACGCGTAAACCCGAATGTGGATGCAAAAACACACCCTTACATTTCTACCGGCCTGAAAAACAATAAATTCGGCGTCGCTTATGAAGATGCACTGGATATTTACCTGCAGGCAGCAGCGATGCCCAACATTGCAATCCATGGCGTAGACTGCCATATCGGCTCACAGATCACCGAATTATCACCATTTATGGATGCATTCGACCGCGTACTGGCGCTGGTAGATGCGCTAGAGCAGAACAACATCCGCATTCAGCACATCGACCTGGGCGGCGGTATCGGCATCTGCTACAGCGACGAAACGCCTCCTGAATTCAGCGACTATGCAAAAGCAATGTTAGCCAAGCTGGGCAAACGTGACATCAAACTGGTATTTGAACCAGGCCGCGCACTGGTAGGCAATGCTGGGGTATTACTCACTAAAGTTGAATATCTTAAACATACCGAGACCAAGAATTTTGCAATTGTTGATGCCGCCATGAATGACCTGATGCGCCCAGCGTTATACGATGCTTACCATGCGATTGAAGCTGTGCAGCCACGCGATGCAAATACCCGCAATTACGAAATTGTAGGCCCGGTATGCGAAAGCGGCGACTTCTTGGGTCATGACCGGGAGTTGGCTTTAGCTGAAGGCGATCTACTCGCAGTAATGTCTGCAGGCGCTTATGGCATGAGCATGGCCAGCAATTACAACACTCGCCCGCGCGCTGCAGAAATCATGGTCGACGGCGACAAATTAACTGTGATTCGTCAACGTGAAAAAGTGCAGGACTTATTTGCACTGGAAACTATCATCAAATAATTACATAACTAGGCAATAAAAAAGCGAAGACCAATCTTCGCTTTTTTTATTACTCAACATCACCCAATTCCAATTTCAGTTCGAAGGTGAAACAAGGCAACGACGAGTACGTGACGCAGGCAGTACAAATAGTACGACAAGGAACGTACGAGGAAGTTAACGCCGTGTCACCGATGAAATGAATTTGGAATTAATCGAAAATTACGGTTTTGTTCGCATAAAGCAGAATACGGTTTTCAATATGCCAGCGTACCGCTTTTGACAACACTACTCGCTCCAGGTCACGTCCTTTTTGAATCAGGTCTTCCACTTGGTCGCGGTGTGAAATGCGCTCGATACCCTGCTCAATGATCGGGCCTTCATCCAGCACCTCGGTCACATAATGACTGGTGGCACCAATCAGTTTCACACCGCGTTCAAACGCACGGTGATATGGACGGGCGCCGATAAATGCCGGCAGGAATGAGTGATGAATATTGATGATACGCTGCGGGTAGCGTGCCACAAAATCCGGTGACAGGATTTGCATGTAGCGCGCCAGCACAATCAGGTCAATATTGTACTCATCAAACAATCTGAACTGCGCCGCTTCAGCTTCTGCCTTATTTTCTTTACTGATAGAAATGTAATGAAAATCCACGCCATAGAACTGCACCAGCTTTTCGGTATCACGGTGATTACTGATTACCAGCGGAATCTCGCAGGCGAGTTCACCGCTTTTATGCCTGTGCAACAAATCCGCCAGGCAGTGGTCATATTGTGACACCATGATTGCAACTCGCGCCTTGGTTTGGGATAACTTTAGCTGCCATTGCATGCTGAATTTGTTGGCAATAACTGCAAATGCCTGATTAAAGCCGCTTACATCCAGATTAAAACCGGCCAAATCCCACTCCACGCGCATGAGGAATAGATTATTTTCTGCATCCTGATGCTGGTCTGCGTGTAAAATGTTGGCATTGTGCTGATGTAGAAAATCAGCAATTGCCGCCACAATGCCTCTGGCATCCGGGCAGGTAATCAGTAAGGTTGCGGTGTTTTTCATAGTGAGACTTTTTTCATAGTGAGACTTTATTAATCATTAATTAAAACTTATGAGATTATACCCGATGCGCCTGCCACCTGAAAAATCAGTTAACTCTAAGGCGCATGATTACGCATTCAATTAAAGCAAAGCTACAAATAAAAGATACATACAAATGAACAAAGATACGAGCATTGTACTTGCTAACCCTCGCGGATTCTGCGCCGGGGTAGATCGCGCGATTATCATCGTGGAACAGGCATTAGAGAAATTCGGAGCGCCGATTTATGTACGCCATGAAGTAGTCCACAATAAATTTGTTGTAGATCAGCTCCGTGCCAAAGGCGCGATTTTTGTTGAGGAGCTGGATGAGATTCCAAGCGGCAGTACAGTTATTTTCAGTGCACACGGCGTTTCAAAAGCAATACGCACAGAAGCCGATGCGCGCGGCCTGACCACTTTCGACGCCACTTGCCCGCTGGTAACCAAAGTGCATATCGAAGTTGAAAAAATGCGCAAAGCCGGTTTGGAAATCATTATGATTGGCCACAAAGGCCACCCTGAGGTTGAAGGCACGATGGGGCAGATTGAACAAGCGCAAGCCGATGGAAGTAATAAGGCAGCCGGAATGTATCTGGTGGAAACACCTGAAGATGTAACAATCCTACAGGTGCAGAACCCTGACCAGCTAGCCTATGTCACACAAACCACGCTATCACTGGATGATGCCGCCCTGGTAGTTGAAGCGCTGCGAAAACGCTTCCCCAATATCAGAGCCCCCAAAAGCGATAGCATCTGCTATGCCACGCAGAACCGTCAGGATGCAGTCAAAATCATGGCAAAAGATTGCGACTTGGTCATTATTGTTGGCTCGCCTAATAGCTCCAACTCTAACCGTTTGCGTGAAGTTGCCCAAAATCAGGGCGTAGAAGCTTATATGGTAGATAACGCCAGCTACCTTAAAGCGGAATGGCTGATAAATAAACAGAAAATCGGTGTTTCCGCAGGCGCTTCTGCTCCTGAAGTGCTGGTGCAGGAAGTTATTACAAAATTGCAGGAACTAGGTGCGAATAATGTAGAGGAACTGCATGGCGTTGTAGAGCATGTAGTGTTCCAACTGCCTAAAAACCTGACTGCTGCAATTGCTAAACAGCAAATCTCGTAATGTTTTGCATGCTGAATAAAACCGGTGTAGCTCAGTTGGTAGAGCGTTTCATTCGTAATGAAAAGGTCTTGGGTTCGATTCTCTTCTCCGGCACCACTACAAAGTTATAATGAAAAGCTACAAAACTCCCATTTCCGCCCTGGTATTGATCCACACGCCAGATTTACAGGTGCTGATTATGGAGCGTGCCGATAAGGCAGGTTTCTGGCAATCTGTCACCGGCAGCTTAGAAGGAGAGGAAACTCCGCTACAGGCCGCAATCCGTGAAGTACGTGAGGAAACCGGCCTGGATGCAACACAATATAATTTACAGGATTGGAACGCATCCAATGTATATGAGATTTACCCGCACTGGCGTCACCGCTATGCACCTGGCGTGACTGAAAATCGCGAGCACCTGTTTGGCCTGACCTTGCCAGGCCCGCTACCTGTAAAACTCGCGCCGGACGAACATGTGCGCTATGAATGGGTAGATTGGCGCGAAGCGGCAAAACGGGTTTTTTCGTGGACAAATGTCGACGCCCTGAAAAGATTAGGTGAACGACATCAATTAACGTTAGGAAACATGGAATAAGTCGCTGAGCGAGATAAAGTGCAAGGCGCACGGAACGGGAGCCGAGATAGTATTTAGCATACAGCGAGGTTGCGAGTACCGCGCAACGCAGCAATTTGCTCGCGTAGGCACTTATTTTGCGTTTCCGTTATAAAATAAGCATTTTTAACACTTACGCTTTATTCATCACTTAAAAATATATGCAGATTTCACCGATTAAATTTGAGAAGTTTCAAGCAGCAGAAGATGCTGAATGTCAGCGCCGCATTATTGCCGCTAAAGAAAAACTCGGCAAACGCCTGGTGATTCTAGGTCACCACTACCAGCATGAGAGCGTTTACCGCCATGCGGACTACACCGGCGACTCACTCAAACTTTCGCGCCATGCCGCCGAGGTGGATGCCGAATATATCGTATTCCTGGGTGTGCATTTCATGGCGGAAGTTGCCGACATTCTGAGCCGCCCTGGACAGATCGCGATCCTTCCTGACCTCGCCGCCGGTTGCTCGATGGCGGATATGGCGAACCTTGCCAAAGTCGAGCGCAGCTACCGCGAGCTGAATAAAGTTCTGAATTTTGACGAAAAAATCACACCGATCACCTACATCAATTCAGCCGCCGACCTGAAAGCATTCTGCGGCGAGCATGGCGGCATTGTTTGCACGAGCACCAACGCGCCAAAGATTCTGGAATGGGGCTTTGCACAGCGTGAAAAAGTATTGTTCTTCCCCGACCAGAACCTGGGACGTTGGAGCGGTTACAAAATGGGTATTCCACTTGAGCAGATGCCGGTATGGGATCCTGACCTGCCTATGGGTGGCTTGACAGAAGAACAAATCAGGAACGCAAAAATCCTGTTATGGAAAGGTCACTGTGCTGTACACCAGATGTTCCGTTTGCAGAACATCACCCAGTTCCGCAATGAACATCCGGATGGTTTTGTGATCTCGCATCCCGAAGCCCCTTTCGAAGTGTGCCAGCATTCTGACTATGTAGGCTCTACTGAGTACATACTTAAGACCGTGAGCGAAGCACCGCCAAATACCAAGTGGCTGGTTGGCACGGAACTCAACCTGGTAAACCGCCTGGCTGAACAAATGAAGCCACAAGGAAAACTGGTGCAGTTCATGAGCCACGTCGTTTGCGAATGCTCCACCATGGCCAGAATTGACCCGCAACATCTGGCGTGGGTGCTGGAAAACCTGGCCGAGGGCAATGTCGTTAACCAGATCAAAGTGCCTGAGCATGAAGCCAAATTGGCCAAACTCACACTAGATCGCATGCTGGCGGCATCATAATGACTTGCACGCTATGCCAGCCCTGCCCACACCCGATTCTCTGGCAGGATGACTTCTGCCGTGTCGTGCTGTTAAATGATGCTGATTACCCGGCATATTGCCGGATAGAACTGCTGGCACATATCAAGGAAATGACCGATCTGGTACCGGTCGAACGTGCGCGCATGATGAAAACCGTTTTTGCAGTAGAACTTACGCTCAGGGAAATGTTTAACCCTGACAAAATCAACTTGGCCAGCCTCGGCAACAAAACCCCGCATATCCACTGGCATGTGATTCCACGCTTTACTAATGACAGACACTTTCCTAATTCACATTGGGGTGAAGCGGTGCGGGCGAGCAACCCGTCAGCACTTGATGCCGCGAGCATTGAACTGCTGGCACACAAAATAAACGCGCATATTACATGCGCGCTTAACACAGATTAGAGTCCTGCAGTTTCTTAAGAACCCATCCTTAAAAAACTGGCCTAAACAGCTACACTAGACAACTACACTAGGTGACCACATTAAGCAACCACAAGCCGCTCAACGATTTTGCCGTTTTGCAGATGGCTTTCAATGATCTCATCGATATCTTCATTATCGACAAAGGCATACCAAACCGCTTGCGGGTAAATGACTAACAGCGGCCCCTCACCGCAACGGTCAAAACAACCGGCACGGTTAACACGCACCTTACCTTTGCCATTCAGCTTAAGTTTTTTTACCTGCGCCTTCATGTAATCGAATGCCGCTCCTGCGCCCTTATCCATGCAACAGGCGGAGCCGTCTTCACGCTGATTCAGGCAGAAAAATACGTGATGCTCGAAGTAGTTTGTCATAAGGTTCTCACAATAATCTTTATCAACATCATTTATTAAATTATCTGCGTGGACAGAAATCCACACACCCTGACAGGCTGGATTGCCGCGCTTCGCTCGCAATGACGTCATTGCGAGGCCACACAGGCCGTGGCAATACAGTGCTGCAGGCGTCATTACAAATTAATAGGTATTCGAATACAAACAATACAATTTTCTCAAAATCTAAAGAGTCAAGACGGCTAGGTGAAAACAGTACGTATAATACGGCGAACCGAAGCCAACGCAGGATATTTAGATTTTCAGAAAATTATTCAGTGGCCAGGCTATCTTCTTTGGTAAACGTCCAAGTTCTGGTAATACTTAATATATCGACTTCCTTGCGTATATCTTCCGGGAACTGCGCATATGGCTCCCCTAGCTCAACAATATGTCTGGCAGCTGCATCCAGCACCTTATGCCCGGAACTGCGATTAATTTCTATGGATTCCACACTGCCATCAGACTTGATTGATACAGTCAGCTGCAACTGACCGTAAAGTTTCTGGTCACGCGCTGCTTCCGGATAATTCAGTTTGCCGATCTTCTCTACTTTCTGCCGCCAGGCTTCCACATAAAGTGCATATTTATATTCTTTAGTGCGTCCACCTACAAATTTACGTTTCGGCCGTTTTTGGTATTCATCCTGTTGCTTGGAAATAATGGCCTCCAGCTTTTCCATTTCCAGTGCTGCAGTTGCAATTTTTTGCAGATCAATTTTTCTCTCTGGCACTGGCTGATCTTCGGCTTGCACTTCCTTGGCAGCCGCTTTCTGCACCTGCTGTGACTTTACGACTTTGGTAGCCTTGATTTGCGTCATTAACTCCTGCGCCTGTTTTTCCAGCTGGGCAACACGTTTCTGTTCGCGTGCTTCACTAGCCTTCTGGATAGTGGCCTGCGCGGCCTGCTTGCTATTTGCAACCGGTTTAGGCGTGGGCTGGGATTTCTGCGACTTCAATACAGGCAGCGCGGTTTTCATCTTGCGGTCCAGCTCTGTATTACCACCGCGGTCTAGATTAGCTTGCGCATAAACTTCGGTGTTATCAGGCCTGGACTGTGTTTTTGCATTAACCAGCACTACATTGAGTATCGCCAGGTTATCCTTGAATTTATTGAGCTGCGGCTCAAAATGGATACTCAGCAGAACAATATGAAACAAGACCGAAAACCATAGCGCAATACTTAACCCGCTCATGGATTTAAGTTTGGATATGAGTGATCTCATCTGTTTTAGTCCGGTCCCGATACGCACTGATGTCAAATTCCGCTACTTTACACAGCAGATTTTAATGCGTCGAGCAGCTTTTGATGAATACCGCCGAAACCGCCATTGCTCATTACCAGTACATGGTCACCGGTTTTTGCTGCCTGCACAATTGCTGTTACCAGCTGATTCAAGTCATCATGCACCTGGGTCCTGGTACTTATCGGTGCCAGTGCCTCTATTGCATCCCAGCCCAGATTTGCCTGGTAACAAAACACCAGGTCAGCATCCTTTAAACTTGCCGGCAATGCACTCTTCATGACACCCAATTTCATTGTATTGGAACGCGGTTCCAGTACCGCCAGGATTCTCGCCGTGCCTACTTTGCCACGCAAACCCGCCACTGTAGTTTCAATTGCTGTGGGATGGTGGGCAAAATCATCGTACACGCTGATACCATTCACCACACCGCGCAGCTCCATGCGGCGCTTTACATTACGAAACTCGCTTAATGCGGCAATACTGACATCAACTGCAACACCGGCATGACGCGCCGCGGCTATACTGGCCAGTGCATTCATGCGGTTATGCTCACCTAGTAGGCCCCATGCTACTCGGCCTTGCAGCTTACCCTGACCTTTATCATCAAAATACATAACATCAAAACTGCCATCACCATGCGCATTGTCAGCTTGCCAATCATCATCGGTGCCGAATTTTTCTACCGGCGTCCAGCAGCCTTTATCGATCACGCGTTGCAGACTCACCTCTTTACCATTGACCACCACCAGCCCTTGCTGGGGCACGGTGCGTACCAAATGGTGAAACTGCTTTTCGATCGCAGCCAAGTCTTCAAAGATATCCGCATGATCAAATTCAAGATTATTCAGCACGGCTGTGCGTGGGCGGTAATGAACAAACTTGGAACGTTTGTCGAAAAAGGCGGTGTCGTATTCGTCCGCCTCAATCACAAAAAACGGTGAAGTGCTGTTTGCATCTTGTATCGGCGTTTGTGGCAGCCTTGCCGATACGCCAAAATTCTCCGGCACACCGCCAATCAAGAAACCCGGTGCCAGGCCTGCATATTCCAATATCCATGCCAGCATCGAGCTGGTCGTAGTCTTGCCATGCGTACCGGCAACAGCCAGCACCCACTTACCCTGCAGTACATTCTCGGCCAGCCACTGCGGGCCTGAAATATAAGGCAAACCGCGATTCAGAATTTCTTCCATCAGCGGGTTACCGCGTGATACCACATTGCCAATGACGTAAATATCAGGGTTAAGCTTAGTCTGCTCCGGAGAAAAGCCTTCAATCAGCGCTATGCCCTGTGCCTCCAGCTGTGTACTCATCGGCGGATAGACATTGGCATCGCAACCCGTGACCTTGTGCCCCGCCTGTTTTGCCAACACGGCAATACCGCCCATGAATGTACCGCAGATACCTAAAATGTGGATATGCATAATTTTCTAATTATTATTTAAATCAAGTTTTAGTTAACCCAAATTCGGTGCCAGCCAGCGCTCCAGGTATTCTTTCGGCAGGCCTCTGCGTTTTGCCATGTCCAGCAGCTGGTCTTCACCAATTTTATCAACACTGAAGTACTTGGCATCTTTATGTGCAAAATAGAAACCTGACACGGCTGCTGCAGGCTGCATCGCAAATGAATCAGTCAGCGACATGCCGACTTCGTCACATTGCAGCAACTTGAACATATCAGGTTTCACGGTATGGTCCGGGCAGGCCGGATACCCTGGTGCCGGACGGATGCCCTGATACTGCTCCTTAATCAGCGCTTCGACTTCCAGGTGTTCACCAGCCGCATAACCCCATAAATCGGTACGCACACGTTCATGCATATATTCGGCAAAGGCTTCTGCCAGACGGTCTGCCAGTGACTTGAACATAATCGCACTGTAATCATCGTGCGCTGCTTCAAACTGGGCAAGACGCTTTTCCATACCCATGCCGGCACTTACGGCAAACAGGCCAATGTAGTCATCGGTTCCCTTAGGTGCAATAAAATCGCTCAGGCATTGGTTAGGGCGCGCTACGCCATCAATCACCGGTTTCACCGTCTGCTGGCGCATACCGTACCAGGTGAACGCAACTTCACCGCGGTTTTCGTCAGTGTAGATTTCGATATCGTCATCATTGACGGTGTTGGCCGGCATCAATGCAATCACGCCACTGGCGCTTAACCAACGACCATCGATGATCTTCTTCAACATGGCTTGCGCCTCGTTGAATACTTTAGTTGCCGCCTCACCCACTACTTTATCCGCCAAAATGGCAGGATAAGAACCGGCAAGGTCCCAGGTCTGGAAGAATGGCGACCAGTCAATATATTGCGCAATCAGCGCCAGATCAATGTTCTTGAACACGCGGCGGCCGATAAATTTGGGTTTGACCGGCGCAGCGTCTCCATCAAACGCAAGTTTGGCTTTATTGGCGCGCGCCTGCTCAAGCGTCAGTAATGGCGTGCCTTTTTTATTGGCATGCTGGTTGCGCGCTTTTTCATAATCCGCCTGCACTTCAGCAATGTAGTTATCTTTGGTTTCCGGCGTGAGCAATGATTGCATCACGGCTACCGAACGTGAAGCATCCGGCACATAGATTACCGGGCCATCATAATGCGGTGCGATTTTCACTGCGGTATGCGCGCGTGATGTAGTAGCGCCACCAATCAACAGCGGTGTTTTCAAGCCGCTGAAATGTGGGTCACGCTGCATCTCTCTGGCAACATAGGCCATTTCCTCAAGCGACGGCGTAATCAAGCCTGACAAGCCGATAATATCGGCATTCTCGGCTTTGGCCATTGCCAGAATCTCGGCCGCCGGCACCATCACACCCATGTTGACCACTTCAAAGTTATTACATTGCAGCACCACAGAAACAATGTTCTTGCCGATATCGTGGACGTCACCTTTAACGGTGGCGATTACCACCTTACCTTTAGGCTTGGCCACAATACCGGTGCGTTTTTCTTCAAGCGCTTTTTCTTCTTCAATAAACGGGATCAGGTGCGCAACTGCCTGCTTCATGACACGCGCAGACTTCACCACCTGCGGCAGGAACATCTTGCCCTGGCCGAACAAATCACCCACCACATTCATGCCGTCCATGAGCGGACCTTCAATGACATGAATCGGGCGACCGCCGTTATTCATGACTTGCAGTCGCGCTTCTTCAGTATCCTCTACAATAAACTCGGTGATGCCATGCACCATGGCATGTGTCAGGCGCTTTTGCACAGTGACCGGGTTTTCAGGCGTACCGCGCCATTCCAGCGTAGCTTCTTCTTTCTTGCCGCCGGCTTTTAACGTACCGGCAATCTCGATCATGCGCTCGGTGGCATCTGGCCTGCGATTCAACACCACATCTTCTACGCGCTCACGCAGTTCAGGCTCCAGATCGTCATACACCCCCATCATGCCGGCATTGACGATACCCATGGTCATACCCGCCTTGATGGCATGGTAGAGGAATACAGTGTGAATCGCCTCACGTGCGGGGTCGTTACCACGGAAGCTGAAACTGACATTGGAAACACCGCCGGAAATTTTGGCATGCCGCAGGTTTTCCTTAATCCAGCGCGTAGCATTAATAAAATCTACCGCGTAGTTGTTATGCTCTTCGATACCCGTAGCGATTGCGAAAATGTTGGGGTCAAAGATAATATCTTCCGGTGGAAAATCGATTTCCTGCACCAGTAAATCATAGGCACGCTTACAGATTTCGATCTTGCGCTCATAAGTATCGGCCTGGCCTTTTTCGTCAAACGCCATCACAATCACCGCTGCGCCATAACGGCGGCACAGTTTGGCCTGACGTAAAAATTCCGCTTCACCTTCTTTCATCGAAATCGAGTTTACAATGGCTTTACCCTGCACACACTTCAAGCCAGCCTCGATTACAGACCACTTGGAAGAGTCAATCATGATCGGTACACGTGCAATATCTGGCTCGGAAGCGATCAGGTTCAGGAAGTGCGTCATCGCCTTAACGGCGTCCAGCATGCCTTCGTCCATATTGATATCAATGACCTGCGCGCCATTTTCCACCTGCTGACGTGCCACGCTCAGCGCTTCTTCAAATTGTTCATTGATAATCATGCGCGCAAAAGCTTTACTGCCAGTCACATTGGTGCGCTCACCCACGTTTACGAACAGGGAGTTGTCATCAATGATGAACGGCTCCAGGCCGGATAACCTTGTATATGGGGCTACTTCCGGCACCTGGCGCGGCGGCAGGTCTTTAATGGCTTCATAAATCGCGTTAATATGTGCTGGCGTTGTACCACAACAGCCACCGGCAATATTCACAAAACCGCTTTGTGCAAACTCTTTCACCAGGCTTGAAGTGACATCCGGCGTTTCATCAAAACCGGTGTCGCTCATTGGATTAGGCAAGCCTGCATTCGGGTAGATACATACAAAAGTATCGGCGATTTTCGACAACTCTTCAGCATACGGGCGCATCAATGTTGCACCTAAAGCACAATTCAAACCAATGGTCAGCGGTTTGGCATGGCGCACGGAATGCCAGAATGCCGTAACAGTCTGGCCTGAAAGAATGCGGCCGGACGCGTCAGTAACGGTGCCTGATATCATAATCGGCAGCGTATGGCCAACTTCTTCAAAAAAGCTATCAATTGCAAACAAGGCCGCTTTACAGTTGAGCGTATCAAAAATAGTTTCAACCATCAGGATATCGGCACCGCCATCCACCAAGCCGCGCACTTGTTCATAGTAAGCGGTTACCAACTGATCGAAATTCACATTACGTGCTGCCGGATTATTCACGTCAGGTGAAATGGAAGCGGTCTTGGGTGTCGGGCCTAAAGCGCCGGCAACAAAGCGTGGTTTATCCGGCGTACTGTATTTGGCACAGGCTGCCTTGGCGAGCTTGGCAGCCTCTACGTTCATCTCGTAAACGAGATGCGCCATGTAATAATCATCCTGCGCGACGCTGGTTGCACCAAAAGTATTGGTTTCAATAATATCTGCACCGGCCGCCAGGTATTTCTCATGAATCTCCTGAATAATGTGTGGCTGTGTTAAGGTCAGCAACTCATTATTACCCTTCACGAATAGTTCACGCTCACCTGCCGGCGCTTTGAAACCTGCAAAACGTTCGCCACGGTAATCCATCTCAGTCAGCTTGTACTGCTGAATCATCGTGCCCATTGCGCCATCCAGTATGAGGATGCGCTGTGCGAGCAATGCTCTAAGCGTGTTTTCAGTGGCGGATATTATTCTGTTGTACATAAATAAAACGATGGATTTGACTTAAGATGGAATTGTATCACTTGCTTGGGAAAGGCTTCTCAATATTGCGAGAATACATGATGGTTATTGCGATTTAACTTGCCAACAAATCTTGCCATTGCAGCAAGACATCAGGGCAGGCAAAAAGATAATCGCCTGCCCTGATGTCAAAAACCATCAAAACCAAAGATAATATTAAAACAAGAGAATTGCTAAAACAGGCTTTTAATCTTATCCGCAGCGCCGCCAGCCGCCTTGCCTATCGTCTCTCCAGCCTGCTGGGCGGCCTTGCCTAATTTGTCAAAACTCACTGCTTTGGTAAGTTGTTTTTTCATAGCGCCAGCAATTCTCTGTCCAAGCTCTCCCGGCGTGATGCCACCTTCGGCTTTGCCTATATTGCGCATTGTTAAAGGTGGCAGATCTACAGCCACAGTTTCACCATTCATGAATGGTGCAGCTGCCTGTGCTTTAGAGTCACGCATTTTGAACTCTTCTACTATCAGTTTTTTACCTTGTGAAGACGCATTATCAGAAGGCCCTACATAATCTGCAATATTTTTCTGAATTACATCGAAGTTGGTCTTGCTGTCGCCTTTTTCATAAATCACTTCAGGCGCGATAATGGCAATTTTTTTCACAGTGATCACATCGCCGGTAATACTTGCCGGATCGAGCGCTACCGTAAACTCCTTCACTCTCAATGCATAGGGCGTATTAAAGCCGTTAGGATTGCCCACTACAAAATCACTAATGACGCCCTCACCATTCACCGCGTCGATTTTGACACTGCCTACACTTACCTTGGCTTGCGTCATTTCACTGCCATATTTAGCGATTGCATCACGCACCAGCCCATCCAGGTTGTTACGCAGCCAAAATAGAGCACCCGCAACTATTGCAATAAAAATAAATAGCGCAATTCCAATCTTTTTCATTTCTTAATTTACTCCTTGTAATAAACGCATCCTGCTATCAATCAAATGATGTGGAAAACACTTCCATCCATCAGATACCATGCCTTCTATATTGAATAGCTTCTGCAATATGGACAGGCTGAATATCAGTAACATCGCTCAAATCTGCAATAGTACGCGCTACCTTTAATATGCGATGATAAGCACGCGCAGAGAGATTAAGCTTCGAGATAGCCGTTTTCAGCAGCGCGAGACCAGCATCATCCGGCTGGCAGAACTGTTCGATTTCCGCTGTACCAAGCGCGAAATTTGCCTTGCCCTGACGCAGCAACTGGATTTCACGCGCCTGCTCTACCCTTGCGCGTATAACATCACTGTTTTCTGCCGTTTGCGCACGCGTAAGCTCATCTTCCTTCAGTGCAGAAACTTCAATATGCAGGTCTATACGATCCAGCAATGGTCCTGATATCTTGGCTTTATAACGTGTTACCTGATCCGGTGTGCAACGGCATTTATTATTATGGTGTCCCAGATAACCGCATGGGCAAGGGTTCATTGCAGCAATCAGCTGGAATTGGGCCGGGAAATCCGCCTGCCTTGCGGCACGCGAAATCGTAATCTGCCCGCTCTCCAGTGGTTCACGCAGCACCTCAAGTACTTTGCGGTCAAATTCGGGCATTTTGCTTTATTAGTCTATTTAGCACAACAAGTTGTCCAAAACTCAAAGAAAGTTTCCCATGAATCATAATCTTTTTATTCATTATTGTCGTAACCTTTTAGGTAACGATTGAAACTTTTTGAGTAACATTGGTAAAACAATCTATATACATTCAGTATAATTTATCATAACATATAATTATTCATAACATATAATTATTCATAAGGTGCTGTGTGATGGCTAACAAACTAGATCCTCAGCGATTGCACTTGTTGGAATTGCTACTTCGATGGGAAGGTCAGATTGGTAATGCTCGTTTAAGGCTAATGCTGGGACTCAGCTCTATAAGAGCAAGTCAATGGCTTAGGGAGTTTAGAGAGTATCAGCCCAACTGGACGCAGTGGAACAGCATCTCACGTAGCTTT
>JALRGX010000097.1 GCA_023259635.1 Methylotenera sp.
ATCAGCATCGCTAATCGCATCACCTATTGTTAAAGTATCGTATCCACCCCAGTCCTCAATCATTTTTGCACCATCACCAATATTCAGAGTGTAGTTGTGATTGATATTTGTACCCATGGTACTTAGCGTACTGGCATTCCAGGTAACGCCATCTGCAGCAAATGTGACTTTTGCCAATTGGTAGCTATTACCGTTCTGCAGATACCAGTTAGTGAGGGTGACACTGTCAGTGCCATTCTGGTGACGTAACACTAAATTATTACCGACACGCTCGGCAGAGATGTCCGCGCTTAGAATAACCACTAACAAAGTTAATGAATTCCGCTGTTTTCTTGTCTGATTGACTGTCATAAAAATAATTAACACTTTTTTTAAGTGGTATCAAACCACTAAACTTTTCCGAATCAAAAGCATTAAAAATGCGCTTATTGATTTTAGTGACGACAATAGCGTTTAACGTGCCCGCATTTAGAACTTCATGTGGCATCTCATTCACATTTTTACTGAATGGCTTCAAATCCTCTTTCGTCAACTCAGGATTCTCCTTCACCCACTGCTGCGGAGTCTTGTACACCCAAAATCCCGCCTGCGTTGAACAGTAATATTTGTGCATTACAAGCGTCGGGATCAAATCCCAAAACACCAAGTTGTACATCATAAAAGCTGCCACTCCACCCCACAGCCACGGCTTTTTATTGTTAGTTTTTGCCCAACTTGCTGCCTTTCTAGTAATCCAAGTTGAAATAAGCAAATAAACTGCAAAAAACAATAGCACCATTACACCCATCATGCCGCTACCCTCCATTTATTATCATTCACCACTTGCCCACCAAACATAAAATCATTGCCAGAGTTGCCATAGAGCACATCGTTGCCATCACCACCTTCAATGTAATCCGCATTATATGAGCCGCTGATTAAATTGTTTCTCGTGCCACTAAGAAAATGCCAAACCGTCTCATTCTATCTTTTATCGCAGAATATTGGACCTATCAGAAATGATAGTATTAGACTCTAAATGTGAAGGGGTAATGAGATAAAGGGGCAAAAATATGCCTGTATAAAGCTGATGCCAGTTTGCGTGGGGCGCGTTCGTTTGTTATTTTGTGTGAGGTTAAAATGGCGGCGGTAAGTTGCCTGCACAAATGCGAGCATGCAGTGTACAGGCCCTATACTTGATTACTGTCTTGCTACTATGCTCCGGTTGAATTGGCCTCAGGTGTGGCTGGCGTTAGCCGCGTCACCAGCACCTTGTCCACGCTGTGTTTGTCCATATCAATGACCTCAAAGCGATAGCCTGCAGTTTCAAAAAAGTCCGCTACTTTTGGGACGCGCTCCAATACATACATCATGAAGCCACCGAGGGTGTTGAAGATGTTTTCTTTTTCTCCGGGCAAGGCTTGTTCGGTTGCAAGAATAAGCTTTAGACGTTCGATAGTGACACCGCCATCAATAAGTAACGAGCCATCTTCCCGTATAACTACATCCTGTTCTTCAGAAATGTTGGCGGAGGGGATATCCCCTACGATTGCAGTGAGTACATCGGTAAGTGTAACCAATCCTTGCAGTTCGCCATATTCATCTACAATCAATGCACATTGACGGCGGGTTTTGCGGAAGTTTTCCAGTAAATTCGTTGTAGATATCCCTTCCGGTACAAATAGGGGCAGGCTCAAAGCCGGTTCGATTAACAGGGGTTTGCCTGCCAATGCTTCCTTCAGAATATCTTTGGTGCGCAGGATTCCGACAACATGATCCAGCCCGTTTCTGCAAACTACTATACGTGTATATGGGCTTTCGGCAATTCGGTTACGAATGGCTTCTTCGCTTTTAGATAGATCGACGGTATAGATGTCGTTACGTGGCGTCATAATTGTACCAATGCGCTGGTCATCAAGCCGCAGAACATTGGATACGATGGCCTGCTCGCTTTCATGGAATATGCCGGCTTCAGACCCTTGTTCCATCAATACTTTGATTTCTTCATCGGTGATCGGGGGTTCGCTCTTGCGTTTAGCACCGGCCAAGAACAATAAAAAGCTGGATGATGAACTGAGCAGCCAGACTAATGGTTTGGCTATGCGTGCCAGCTTATTCATGGCAGGGGCAATGAAAGAAGCCGTTTTTTCCGGTGCTAATAAACCTAATTGTTTTGGAATCAGCTCGCCGATAACTACTGAAAAATAGGTCAGGCCAGCTATAACAATGATTAGACTAATATTACGGGCGTAGTGTGCGATTGATGTGAAATTGCCAAGCCAGGCGGTTAAAGGGTCAACCAGGGCTGTTTCACCGATAGCACCACTTAAAATACCTACGGTGGTAATGCCCACCTGTATTGTGGAAAGAAAATCAGCCGGAGCATTACTCAGTGAAAGTGCAGATTTTGCGCCTTGATTATTTTCATCCGCCATTTTTTGTAATCGCGATTTGCGGGATGTGACAATGGCGATTTCAGACATTGCAAGCATGCCGTTAAAGATGATGAGTAGCAGGAGTAATACGATATCCATAATTAAACTAATTAAGTTGTCACTAATTTGATGCTAATGATTACTCGTTATCAAACAGCGAATACAAATGTTACCCGTTAGTAAATCTTTGCTAATCCGAACGCATTTTTATTTATGGTATGCGCAGGCTGGTATTTTTCCAGAATGCGCTGATAACTGCGTATTGTTTCTACGAAAATTACAGGTGCGCCGCCGCTGGCATAGCCGTATTTCAGTGTAGTGTAATAATTTGGGTCCCTTAGCAATACCAGGGTTTTCTTGATGTCAGCCCAACGGTCAGGGTTAAGACCAAGCCGACTGGCAAGCACGCGCGCATCTTCAACGTGGGCATAACCGATGTTATAGGCTGCCAGTGCCAAGTAAGTCCTGTCCGGTTCGGGAATACGCTCCGGTACGGTATCTTTCAGTTTCAGAATGTATTTAGCACCGGCGGGAATGCTTTGTTTGGGGTCTAGCCTGTCTGTAACCCCCATCTGGTCTGCAGTATCTTCTGTCAGCATCATCAAACCGCGCACGTTGGTGGGGGATGTATTGTAAGTGTCCCAGTGTGACTCTCTGTAGCTTACTGCTGCCAGCAGGCGCCAGTCCAGACCGGTGATCTCCTGTGCCTGCTTGAACAGGTCAATATATTGGGGTAACAAGGTGTTGCTGCGCTTCAGAAAGGTCGTTACATCCAGTGTATTCAAGCGTTCATTGTGACCATAATAACGGTCCAGCAGATTACGTAATGAGCCATCTTTTTGGATTTTGTCAAAAAAAGCATTTACGTTCTTTAATAGTACAGGATCAGAGTTTTTGGACATGGCCCAGGCGATTTTGTCTACAGGACCAACTGGCATGGCGACATCAAGATTCGGGTAATAATTCTGCATCAATGCCGCCAAATGACTGTCGGCAATGGTAAAGTCAAGCAGCCCATCTGCCACTTCTTCCAGCAGGGATTCAGCGTTTGTATCCTTGGCAGCGTTCCAGCTAAGTGCGGGATATTTTTGCTGCAGTCCGGCAAGGCGTTCTGCGTAACTGGTACCTTCCGGTACAGCAATTTTTTTCCCTGCTATATCATTGATATTTTTAGGTTTTTTGTTGATCTCGTTGTTAAAAATTAGTTGTTGCTGCACCTCTTGGTAAGGTGTTGAAAATAGTACGAGATGCTGGCGCAGGTGGGTAATGGATAAATTCGCGGCGGCAATATGCGCCTTGTTTTTGAGTAGGCTGGGAATAACGTTGCTGATACTATCTACCAGCAAAAAACGTATTTCATAGTCAGGGTAGTATTCCTTTACGAATAGTTTTGCTAAATCGTATTCGAAGCCGGCCGGCTTGTTTTTGTTATTAATATAGTAAGTTGTGGGGCCGTTATGTGTGACAAAAACAATCTCTTTTTTATTGGGGTCAAGTGAAGGTAAGCCGCTTACCTTGTCAGCGGGCTTGCAGCCTGATATCAGTACCAGTGCCAAGATGAAAAGAGGCTGAATAAAGAATAAGCGCGCCATTAGTTGATATTGGGGTTTATTCTGAATTGAAAAAATCAATTCTATTGCCCGCTTGCTTGATATTCGCTGACAATGCCGTTATCAGCGATTAAAATCCTGTCGGCAAGTTTGTAGAAAATACCGTGTTCTAAAACCCCGGGAGTATTGTTAATCAGAGCATTTAAAGTGCTGGCATCCAGACTTTTATCAAATTTCATGTCTAATACATAGCTGCCATGGGATGTAATCCAGAAGCCGTCTCCGGCGGCATTGGGACGGAGTCCACCCTCGGCACCTAAATCTTCCAGGCTCTTTTTGGCAAGCTGCCAGGCAAATGGAATGACTTCAATCGGAATCACAAAGTTCTGGCCGATATGGCTGACCAGTTTGCTGGAGTCGGCTACTGTAATAAATTCCTTGGCAGCTTTGGCAAGGAGTTTTTCTTTTACCAGATCGCTACCACGGCCTTTAAGCAGGGTTTTGTCAGGGGTGATTTCATCTGCGCCGTCTACATACAGGTCAATCTCGCGGATATGTTCAAGTGCAACGATAGGTAGGTGCAGAGACTGCGCTCTTTGTGCGCTGATGGTGGAGCTTGCAACTGTGGTAATTTTTAGGCCTTCATCACGCGCTAATCGTGCCAGCTCATCAATAAAATAATTGGCAGTTGAGCCTGTGCCCAAACCAACCAGCATGCCATCTTTTACGTATTTTGCTGCTTCTAATGCGACCAGTTGTTTATCGTTCATTGCTCTTCCCCTGGTAACTTTTTATTTTGGTATGGCGTTATCTTAACCCGATTTTACTTTTATGAGGCATAAAAAAAAGGAGCTGGTTGCTCCCTTTTTTGAATTTTTACCGATTAAACAGGTAAAAGATTATTTCAGACTTACTTCATCACGCGGTTTTTGTATTCACCAGTGCGAGTGTCGATCTCGATTTTGTCACCTTGGTTAACAAACAAAGGCACTGCAACTTCAAAACCGGTAGCGATTTTAGCTGGTTTCAACACTTTACCTGAGGTGTCGCCTTTTACAGCTGGTTCTGTGTAAGTGATTTCACGCACTACAGAGTTTGCAATTTCAACTGAAATTGCTTTGTCGTTGTAGAAGCGCAAGTCAGCCGCGAGGCCATCTTCCAGATATGGTAAAACGTCTACCATGTATTCGCCGTCAACATCGTATTGGTTGTATTCAGCGTCCATGAATACGTAAGCTGGATCTGCGAAGTATGAGTAAGTCACTTCTTTTTTATCAAGAATCACAACTTCAAACTTGTCACCTGCGTTGTATACGTTTTCACTTGGTGTGTCTGTCAGTAGGTTTTTGAATTTCATTTTAACTACGGCAGAGTTACGGCCAGATTTGTTGTACTCTGTTTTAACAACAACGAGTGGGTCGTTGCCTACCATAATCACGTTACCAACACGGAGTTCTTGAGCTGTTTTCATAGGTTGCCTTACAAATTAAAGGGTTAAACCCGGATTTTCCATTAGGCGATTTTGCATCTACTTGAATGTTAACTTGCCCATTTTGCGTCTTTTTTGTGCAAATTTTCTGTCAAATAGAATAACTATTGCCCAAAAAATTTGCACAAAAAATCCATCAAACTGTGCGACGTTACCATTTCAAGTCCTAATGAAAAATCTGGGTTGAATGCGTAAAACCGGGCATTATATATTATTGTGATGTAATTTTTCAATATAAATCACTAAGTTAGTGGCAAGATCGGTTTGTGCGGCCAATATGCTGGTTTGCTGCGTTGTAAACGCTTTGAGTACGCCAACGTTATTAAGATAATCCTGCCATGTCGCTGTGGATATTTGTTCTGTTACCCATGCGTTGTGCATTTTAATAACGGTTTGTTTGGCAGTCTCATCGCAGCCTGAATAAAATACATCCAGAAAGGCTTTCATTTTGATGGCGTGTGTGTCTTCGGTCTGCCAATAGGGTTGCCAGATGAAAGGCTTGCCAGCCCAGATTGCACGTATCCAGCTATCTTCACCACGCACGAAATTAATATCGCAGATTGCCAGCAGCTTGTCATAATCAGCTTGGCTTAAAAACGGCAGTACCTGTACGGTTAAACTGTTACGGGTAAGGCGATCACCTGCACTGATGGATGCTTTGCCAAAAAAATCGGCAACCTTGGGCAATATACTGGTGGCCGGTACATAACAGGTGATTTCTGTATCGGAAGCGGTCATTGCCGTTAGAAGGTCGTTGATAGGCGCGTGCGGATAACTGAACAGCGAAATTTTGAGGGCGCCGTCATCTATATTGGTAACCAGGTTTAGTTGCTGAGAAAAGTCGGTTTGCAGCGTATGGTTTGTAGCGATTTTTTGATTGTTCTGGATAAGGTCATGTTCACGCAGCAAGCCACCTGTCTTGTCAGTAAAACCGGGGAAAAAGAAGCGGCGTGTCAGGTGGCCGCGTTTTGAGTTGCGGGCATGGAAACCTTCCACCCAAGGCTCGGCAGATAAATACTCCAGGTTAATCCAGATGTTTTCTGGCCGTATCAGTCCCATATACTCTTCTGGCAGTTCGCAGCCAAAGGCTTCAATGATAGTGTCAGCCGCATGATCAAACCGGGTATTTGCATCCCAGGCTGATATTCTGATGTTATCAACTAGCTGCGTTCTCTGCGAGGCGTCTAGTGCAGGAATCATCTGCTTGGCAATATTGAGGTCATCGATCCACAGTTGCACGTCAATATTGTGCTCGCTTTTGAGCTGGCGAGCCAGCCGCCAGCACACGCCGATGTCACCGAAGTTGTCGACGATTTTGCAAAATATGTCGTAATACTTCATGCGCTGACGGTGGGTTCCTTGTAGCTGACATCGATCACTTCGAACTCCTCTTCACCCTTGGGTGTGGCCAGGCGTACGATATCACCGATGGATTTTCCCAGCATTGCTTTACCCAGTGGTGATATCCAGCTGATGTAGCCTTTTGATGGCGCCAGCTCATCCTTGCCGACAATGCGGTAAACATGTTCGCTATCGTCTTCAAGGTTGTATAGGGTTACCCAGGCGCCGAAGAATATTTTTTCCAGATGCTGCTGTTGGCTGGAATCTACGATTTCGGCCAGGTCCATGCGCCGCATCAGGTGGCGGCAGCGGCTGTCAATCTGGCGCAGGCGTCTTTTGCCGTAGATGTAATCGCCATTTTCGCTACGGTCTCCATTGCTGGCTGCCCAGGCTACGGTACGTACTACCTCCGGCCGTTCTATTTTATATAGCTGGTGGAATTCTTCCTTGAGTGCGGCAAAGCCTTCAGGTGTGATGTAGTTTTTTTCGTCGGTAGCGGCCATTATTGTTATTTGCCTATTGTTGTTGATCCAGTGAATGTACGTCGGTTACAAAATACCCGGTATCGCCAAAGCAGGTAGTGGGCAACCCTCTATGCTCTTCATAAATCAAGCGTACACGCTGGCCTATGGTTTCATTGATTTTTTCTGCAACGGTTTTATTTTTTGCGGTAAAAAAGAACTTTTCTGCCTGCGTACCGGGCATGGAGACAAGTATCAGTTCCCCTTCATAGGTTTTGCACACCCAGCCTTTTTGCGAAAGTTTCTGCACATAACCAGCCCGTTCTCCTGATGAGTATGCCCAGTTCAGCGCTGCCCAGATGTACAGCATAAAAAGTGCGATTGGCATCACTAGCAGCAGGACGAAATATTTAATAATTTTTTTAATCCGAGCGAGCATGATGTCCCTTTAGTTCTAATGTACCTTGAATGGGCGTATTTTATTTGCCTAATGTTAATTATCCAATAGAATTGTGCAATGTCAGCCAATTCCATCATTTTATGTCCATCCGCGCGTTTGGCGCGCAGCATCCAAAACGACATTGCACAACAGCAGATACAAGCGGGTAAATCGCAGTGGCACTGCCCGGATGTGCAGACTTTAGCACAATGGCTGGAAGGTCTCATCGAACAAGCCATACTTGTCGGTGAAATGGCGGAACAAACACCTCCCTATGTGTTAAGCGCTTTTAATGAGCAATTGCTGTGGGAAGAAGTCATTACGCAGTCGCTGCAGAAAAATGCATTTGGCGAGTTGTTTGATATTTCCGGTTTGGCAAGCGCAGCAATGGAGGCCAACCGTTATGTCATTGCATGGAAACTGCATGTGCCGCGTGAGCATCAGGCTGAGGAGACACGGCAGTTCCTGCATTGGCAGCGTGCATTCCAGCAGCGTTGCCGTGAGCTTGGGGCATTGGAGC
>JALRGX010000127.1 GCA_023259635.1 Methylotenera sp.
CCGATAAGGATATGACTCAGCAAGAATAAAGGAATAGCCATCCCCAGAAGCATATGCGCAACACTGCTATACATGGAGGCCTGTTCATCACCCAGATAATAAATGCCGATAGCGGTAATGCCTAGCAGCAGCACAAAGATAAGCAAACCCAGGCCGGTATGATGATTTTTGCGACGTTTCCAGCCCGCTCGCATATGGACACTCCATAATGCGCCCATAATCCATATTATTAAGAATGATAGTGTCGCGTGCGCTGCGGCCATACCAATATGCTGTTCTGAACTAAGCCGCCAGGGTACTTCCCATTCCAGTTTGAGATTGATAGTTGTTGGTGCGAGCAGGCAGCCGGTGATCAACAGGGCTGCAACTGACCACATTACAAATGTATAAAACCAGCCTGGATATCCTTTTATGCGCATGGAGTCAATGCTCCTGCAGGGATTGCCAGTTTTCCACCAAGCCGCTCGATCAGCGCATTGCGCTCGGCCGGGTTTGCCAGGCTGGCAACTTTAGTCAGCGCATCAGCCCGCCACGCCTTGCGTGCCAGCACGCTCCAGGTTCCGGTTTGCGGTGTGCGGTACTCTGAGAAAACCCACGCCGGAAACGTTTTGTCATGCTCTGAGCGCACGGTTGAAGTGGCTACAGATGCCTCCTGCAAACCGCCCAGTGTTAGAAAACTGCCATCCATTTCCCGGCGCTGGACAGGCAGCACAAAATTACCGAAAACACGCAAATCCCCCCCGGCATTCACCCAGCCGGCTGATACGCCATTAGCCTGCATGGCTTGAACGGCACAATCAACAGCATAGCCTTTTGCGATACCATCAAGGGTGATATGTACCGCCCGTTTCAAGCGCGCCTTATTGCCTTGCAGTTCGATGTCATCAGCAACACCGCTTTCAAGGCTAACGCGGACACCATGATCAGGCAAAATACCCAAACGCACCAGGGCGCCTCCCACTGTACAGTTAAACAACCCACCGCTTGCATAGGTCATGGCGCGCGCCAGGCGCAGGACCTTAATGCTATGCGGATGCAGCGTCACTTCCTTGCCGCCAGCCAGATTCAGTCTCGATAAGTCGCTATCAGAAGTGTGGAAGCTCATTAAAGACTGTACGTTTCCAATAGCCTCGAATGCCGCATTGATGGCGTGCTCGGGCATTTCGGCCACATGCACGCCAACTTCAACATAAGTCCCCAGCAAAGGGCGCATACGCTTTGTGTTAGCCATTTGCCAGAGCAACCTTCTGCAATGCCAGCAAGCGTTTCACACCATCCATCACATTACGACAGGACAATGTCGCACCGCTGATGTTAGGTACATCAGCATCCAGCTTGAACGGATCAGACAAGGTTTTCCCTACCAGATGTTGGCGCCAGCCGGCATCACGAATCTGGCTACCTTTGGTTTCACGGTAACTCATGACTTCAATGCCCATGACATGCCCATCCAGAGACAGGCCAATACCATAAGTGATGAACTCATGCTTGCCTACTACATCATCGACAATAAACCAGCCGACATGCTTGCCCGCCTTTTCTACACGCCAAACCTTCTGTTCTTCCCAGCGCTGACGCAAGCCGGATAGCGTCTGTATTTTGTCGCGCTGGCTCACATTTAACTTGAGCAGCATGGGTTGATAGGCTTCAGCATCAGGAAAAATCGCCTGTTGCGCATGGGCAGCCGTCAGGTAATCCTGCGCATATGCAGGCGTGACAATAGCCGCTATCGACAATAGCCATAATCCGTTTAAATTGTTTTTACTCATAGCGCCCCGGCCTTAAAAATCAATACCGAATTTCAAGCGTATTTCCTGCTCTGTTTTTTCAATCAGATGCAGATCATTATCACGCTGACCTTCATAGGTCTCACCGCCGCCTCTTACTTGCTTAAACCAAGTAAGGGTTGCCCACCAATCCTGACCACCGTAATGCAAACTTGGACCGGCAAACACGGACCAGCGCTCTTGTCCGACCTCGGTCTCAAATTCTGTTTCATAAAGAGCCTCTGCACCGATAAACCAGTTTGGCGCAAAGCGGTAACTTAAACCGGTACCGGCATTAAGCCCTACTTCCATTTCCGGATTTGTCGGCCAATCATAATCTTCTGGTAAACCAGCCAATCTGCTGGCTGATAATTGATCTCGTTTTGCATATGCAGCCTCAACGCCAACGTTACCTGCCCAGATTAATTGCCCTTCCATGAAATATTTCTGCGCAAGCAACTCAAGCTCGATTGAGTATTTATCTTTGTCCTGACCAGAATGTTTATCCAGCCAGTCATATCCCAGCGACAGGTAGCCCGACAAACCAAAATCATCTTTAGCCGGACTCAGAAAGTTATATTTAAATGAAGCTTCAACTCCGGATGGACGTAATCCATAACTCTCATTCCCAGGCAGATAACCGTCAACAACCAGGTCACTCATATCTATAGATTGCATTTTTAAATAACCGGACGCGGTAAATCTATCAGTTACACCATACTCAACCTCGGTTTTAGAGTCCCATGCACTATACTCACCAGACCCTTTATCATCACGGTAAGTAAACGACTGATCAAACTCCCAAGTACCTTTGGGCAAGGTTTCAGCGCCCTTTACATAGCCAAATAAACTTTCGTCAGCAATCGCATTGGCAGCAAGACAGGTACCAGCTACGCCTAAAATTAAAATTGATAGTTGTTTATATCTCATTCCAAATTCCCTAATATTATTTTGTAAATGCAAATGATAACAGTTCTCATTTACAAAAATCAAATTAAAAATTAGGTTTTAAGGGAATTTAATTATTAGAAAATAAAAATAGATACAAACCTGGATTAAATAAATTCAATCAGGAAACAATAAAAACGGAAAACTAGATTTATTACCGAGTTAGATTACGCTGGAAAAACAAATAAGATATCGAACTGGAACAGCTCGACACAGAGAGGATAAAATCAAATAAATACAGAAAGTTATACTGCGAATTAATAACACCGCGAACGGCTAACATAATCTACCAGTAAATAATGACTGTGATACTAAACTAAAGCAGTCATTTCCCTGCCCTTCTGCCACATGCCAGATTCGCCGGCACGGCAATATCCATTAACTTTGGATCTGGCAGATTAAGTGAATTCATAATGGCAACATATTCCGCTTCTGTTTTGCCGGCAATACGCGGGTTATATTGTTTTTCCTCACCTATCGTCGATACTGTCCAGCCTTTGTAATCATGGGCTGCATAAATCAACATATCGTCAGCGAGGTGGAATAGTTTATTCACAATGGAGTCCCACGATTTATGGGGATCACCACCCTGAAAATCAGTGCGGCCGGTGCCGCGGTATAACAGTACATCGCCGGTAAATACGCGATCATTCATCACAAAACTCATGGATTCATCGGTATGCCCAGGGGTAAATAGTGCACGGAGCTTAATCCCGTCCATATCAAGGGTTTCATCCTCATCCAATTTCAGATCGACACATTCTGCCCGGCTGCGCTCTCCCATAACTGTCACGCAGCCGGTACGATTGCGCAGAGATCCCAAAGCAGTGATATGGTCAGCATGTGTGTGCGTATCAAGTGCATATACCAGCCGCAAACCAAGTTGCTCAATCAGCGCAACATACATATTTGTGAATGCATCCACAGGATCAATTAACAATGCCTCTCTACCAGCGCGGCTAGCTAACAGGTAGGTATAAGTCGAAGATTCCTGGTCATATAGCTGGCGAAAAATCATGGGAGTTATCCTAAAGATAAGATAGTGTGAGCTAGCATTGCAACCGCCATCAAGACAATAGTTGTAGCAAAAAACTGCTGTAACTGTGGCCCGCCAATCCTGGTAGCCCATCTACGCCCTAACAGCATGCCAGACAAGCCGCCGATTACAAAAGGAATGAGTACAGGCCAATAGACACTTCCATGCAGGAAAGCGTAAGCTGTTCCGGTAAGGCCAGTTAGCGCAATAACCACCAATGATGTAGCAATTGCACTATGAATACCTAAATGTGTAATGAACATCAGCGCCGGTACAATGATGAAGCCACCCCCAACACCAAAAAAACCAGACAACAGCCCAGTTAATACGCCTGCTAAAGCCAGTGCCACTGAGCATGGGGCGCTGAATCGTAACTGGCCATCTTCTGCAAGGCGGCAAACCGGGCCGGAATTGTCTGCCCCCGATTCCGGCAATGCCCTGACAACCGAAGTTTCCAGAGGATACCGTACTGTACGCCACCACATGGAAACACCAACCAAAAACGCCAGAAGTGCAAAGCCAATAACAAGATAACGCCCGTCGATACCAGATGCCATTTTGAGCCCCCACGGGGCACCCAGCATACCGCCCAAGGCAAACACAATGGTAGGACGCCAGAAAACCAACGCCCTTTTTACTGCATGTACAGCGCCGGCTGCCGCAACAATAGCGACCGCTGCCAGCGATACTGGCACCGCCTGCGCTGGCGTCAGGCCGATAACAAATATCAAGAGCGGTACAGCAAAGTTGGATCCCCCGCCCCCTGTCAGGCCTAATGAAAGGCCAACGATTACGCCACAAAAAATTGCAAAAACAAGGTCAATCATTACCAACAGTTTCCTGATTTAAAAATAAAAGTATCTAGATTTAATTTTGCTATCAGAAGCCGATACTCAGTCTTGAGCGCACAGGACTACCCCGCACTATATACTTGCTTCAGCAAATAGACTGTCAACACTAAACCATAAAACACGATTTAATTAAGACTTCTTACAATTCTTCTTGCTCCGCAAAATAGAACACGACGCCACGCGGACGATTTTTATGTATGGTAATGGTTTTGTTTTGAAGCACACCTTCAAAATCAGCAGTTACTTTATATTTTCCATCGGGGAGTTGAGCAAAAAATAGTGGGCCGCCTGAAACGACATCAATTACGTTTTCATGGCTCTCTGTATTTTCCACCACCACCTTGATATCTGCCAAATAAGCACCGCTACATGGGCGCGCCGCTGTCAGCCTGAAATTATAGTCTATGCGAATTCCCTCCATTGCCTTTTGAGAATCCTCGCCAACACCTCCATAGACATACGGTATGCCAGAAGGTGTTTGCTGCTTAACCATAGCCATATCTTCAGACCAGGATGACGTAAAACCGACCCCAAGAGCGATGAACAATACCAGTGACAGTAAAATAGATTTACGCATAAATAGTCCCTTCTGTTTATTAGTTTTATTTTCTGACTTGCTGCAACTATATTATTAAAAGTCTGAGACTTTTTTGTTGAGGAATGCAGTTTACTTGACTGCTTGAAACCAAGGGATACGTGAGAGCACTTATGGGGGAATTATGCAGCCCATCAAGATTGAGCAAGTATCTTAAACCAATTTACGTCACGCAAAAAAAAGAGCGCATGAATGCGCTCGATAGTTCTTACCAGGAGATTATATGATAAAAAAACATCATAACTGCTCAATGTTACAAAATTATGACTATTAACAAAGGTGTAGTAATCGTTTATTCTGAACTGACTCAGATAAGCAACCAGTTGGCATAAGCAAACTTCAATTTAAGGGAAGTGATGAAAAATATCCTGATAGCCAATTCCAAGGGTGGATGTGGAAAAACTACTCTTGCAACCAATCTAGCTGGTTACTTTGCCTCACAAGGAAGCAAAGTCGCGTTAACTGACCTGGATCGCCAGCAATCATCTACGCAGTGGATAAGGCGCAGACCGGCGGTAATGCCATCAATTTATTCTTATAACAACCACAACAAACAGCATATACCCAAACCTGAATGGATAATCACAGATTCACCAGCCGGATTCCGTGATGAAAAACTCGCGAATGCCGTAAAAGAAGCGGATTGCGTAATAGTGCCTATACAGCCTTCGGCTTTTGATATTGTTGCCACCAGTGACTTTCTTGATGTGTTACAAAGAGAAAAAGCGGTGCGAAAGCAAAAAACATTTGTTGCACTTGTTGGCATGCGCGTAAATGCCCGCGCTAATGCAACTGCCTCACTCTCAGATTTTATGGAGTACACCGGGCTGCCCATACTGACTTATTTGCGCAATGCCCAGATCTATGCAACTGCTGCAGAACTTGGCGTCAGCATATTTGATTTGCGCCCTTCATTTGTTGCACAAGATGTGGAGCAATGGGTCCCTTTGCTTGAATGGATCAAGGAAGCTACGACCGAGACTTAACAAAACAACGTTAAACAAGGTGATTCAAAGACATTGATTAAATGGCTACAGGCTACTGGAGAACCTAGCCTTCCAGGCCATAGCCTGCATCTTCGACAGCCTTCCTAAGTTGCCCTGATGTAGCTACATTCTCGTCATACTGAACCTGTGTATCACCAGTTGACAAGTTCACCTGCACATCATCAACTCCATTAACTGATTTCAGTGCCTGCGTTAGGCTATTTACGCATCCGCCACATGTCATGCCAGTTACTTTAAGAAATTCTGTTTTCATCATAATGCTCCTTAAATCGAAGTATATACACATGCTGGAAATACTCACATACATGAACATTTTCCTTCATAGCCATATAGATATAAATCGATCTATATTTATCAGACAATAATAGTAACGAACATATCCGTTAACTCATCAAAAAAATAAAGGGAGAATACTTTCTCCCTTTATTTTTTGCCATTCTTATTATTAATATTCGAAAACCGAGAAGTACATCAATGTTAACTTAGCCATGTTAGTAATAAATATTTCTATTAATTGACTAGCTAATTTTAGCGATGCCGCTGTAATCGTATTTTTAAAATAAAACATGATTCCCTCCCTAACGCTTTCAGGAGTTCTACCTAGGCAATTGCATATTGAATCATGGTGTAAGCAATCCAGATAAAACCTACTGATGACACGACAAAACTAAGCGCTGTAAACACTTTCCATATTTTCTTGTCCCAGAAATTGGGATCGAAAGCTGCGATTGTAAATATCGTCGGATTTGTAAAACCGCCAACAGCCACACACCAGCACGCAATAATAGGCAGTTGTATGCCTGAACCATAGAAGCCAACGCCAAACAACGCCATCAATGCATAGTCCACATGCGCCCTGATCATTGTTTTATAGTCAATCAGGAACGCATCAACACCCGGCAGCGGAAACCACTTTGCAAACGTCATCAACCAAGCCGATAGAATTAAAGCCGTAATACATGCTGCTGAACCTATCAACAATATCTCCATTTATATTCCCCTATTTTATTAAGTATAAAAGTACCGCATAAAAATAATACAGAAAGGTCTGTCTTGTTTCAATCGTTTTTACAAATTTCTTTGCATGTAAGAACAATGTCCGGAATAGTATCAATCGACACAAAGCTCCAGATCTTATTACCAGGCAACAACCTGATATTGGGTCCATCATCACACCTAAGCAGGCACGGAGTAGTTACTAAATCAATATCAAGTCTATTATTCGCCACCTCCTGCCGCAACAATTCCAGTAATACCTGACTTTCCTTATTTGCGCAGCAAACGGGATTAGGGCCATATCGTTGCTGCGTGAAAATCTGGAGTTGAACCCGCTTAGTATCAAATGAATGCACCATGATTAACTCTTATCAAACTTAAGTCTGATAACGCTTGCGTATGTAAGCGCATCCGGCAAATAAGTGAATAACACTGCAATGAATGCCAGAGTTAAATACAGCCATTTCAATGAATAGGCCGTCACAAAGCTGGCAACTGGCTTTTCTTTCTGAATATAGTCGTAAAATTCCGCTGTATCCTGGGCTTCGATATAGCTGCCCTGCACTTCTGCTGACACCTGTTTCAGATAATCAGAATCAAGCTGTGAGAGGTATCGATCAAATTCTGCATAAGCTACGATTGGATCAGGCTCGTCTTTGCTGGTATCGCTATAAGTATCCCCCACCGCACCTGCCGAGTTTTCTTTAGTGTCTGATGACCAAAAACCGACCCATTTATTACTTGAATTGTATCGTGGCACCGGAACTGGCTGATGCCCGCCTACACCTACGAACATTAAATTTTTGCCGATCTGGACAGTACTCAGATCCAGTTTATTAATGGCATTAACTTTGGGGGCCTCATCACCATCGGTAAAGAACAGCATCTTTGCCGGGACATTCAGGTAATCAAACATGCTTTCCGCAGACTTGATACCAAAACTCAGCCGGCTGTTACCCCGCCATGCCATCCGCCACTCCAGATGATCGATAGAATCGGTAATCACATCGTAGTTTGCACAAACCTCAAGCGGCATCAGTAATAAGCCGACATTCTCGGCAGCAAAAACACCCAAACTGATATAGGTGCCGCAAGATGAAGTCTCAACAATGCGTTTCATAAGATGCTTGGTGTAATCCATCCGGCTGACAGACTTATTGTTTAGCTTCATATCCTGTGCATTCATGCTTTGTGACACATCTGCAAGCAACAGGTAATTATGTACATCCTGCTTAAGCTGGATTTGTGGCTTAAATATAGCAAGCAGCAATAACAACGCAACTGCAAGCAATAACAGGCTTTCGTAATGACTTTTTAATATGGATAGAAATTTATTCATGGTAAACCAATCGGCAAATTACTTAGCTCTACACCAGACTGGTCTTTAGGAGCACTCTTGATATTAATCGGCACTATTGAATTCAGCAGGCTGAGATTAAATTTGGCCTGGCGATGGCCAGGGTTTAACCGTAATGACTGTTCAAATGCCATTTTTGCCTGAGTGAAGCTGTATTTTGATTCCTCCTTGAGCGAGCCATCATCATTCAAGTTACGGCTTAATCCGGATAGAAACAGATTGGTGGCAATGTTGTATTGAATCCTGCTCTGCAGCATCGGCTCAAGCACACCGTACTTAGACTGTGTATCCAGCAACTGGCCATAAGACTGGATAGCATGCTTGAAATCCTGATTACTACCCTGAAAATAGGCCGCCGAGAACTTCTCAAGTAAAGGATATGCATCATCCTTCAGCACTTGACCTGCCTGCAGTGTGGAATTGATGCGCTGAATGTTCTGATACTGATAAAGCTCATAGCCAGTACCAGCCAAGCCAACCAATAAACAGCCAGTCAATGCGGCATTAATGATATTTATTCGACTTGCCATGAATGTACCCTTAAGTTTTTAGCAATTAAAATTAATAATCCCAAGAACAATGCAATCACAATAAAATCGTTTGAATAATCATGTCCTGGAATAGAAATTGAATACTGGATTTTCTTTTTCTCACGCGCATTGATATCCTGGATAGCCGACTGCAATGCAGTTGGGTTATCGGCTTCATAGGCTTTGTATTGAATACTGAGCGCTTTAAAGAACTTATCCAGCTCAATCGGTGCGGGCCCTGAGCCATCCGCATACTGCGTATTGTTTGATGAGAAGATGCTGACATCGTCTGGCTCGCGTAATACGATCCAATACAGGCTCAGTTTCCTGGCTTCCAGCGTTTCCTTGATTTTATGCTTTACGCGTGGACTGATCTTTCCTGCCCCGTCAGATAATAGAATGATTGCGCGTGAGCCTGAGTTTTCGATGTTATCAAACAGGCTTACAGCTTGCGTCACACCAGCGCCGATATTGGTTTGGTTAATCGCTGAACTCGTTGCGGCATTAATCGCGGAATGGATTGCATCCCGATTGGTCGTAATCTTGACACCATACAATGCCGAATTCGTAAATCCGACCACACCCATCATGTCATCCGGCCTGGAATCAATAAACTTTGTGATCAACCGCCTTGCCGCCGCTGATTTAATTTCTGCAGCACGCCCGCTTGTAGCATCTCCGGCAAATGGGTGATCCATACTGACACTTCTA
>JALRGX010000146.1 GCA_023259635.1 Methylotenera sp.
TAGCGCCGCTGCTTTGATAGCGATGACTTTTACCTTGGTTGCTTTAATGGTGCCGAGCAGTAGTTCTGCATAATCAATATGCGGTAAGTTCTGTAGGTGGCCTATAAGTTGCAAGTCAGCTAATTGATTGAGAACGGATTTGTAGCCAGGCATTAATATACGGATATCAACGCCTAAACCCTGAAGTGCATTCGGTAGGGAGCCGCTAACATCAGCCAAGCCCCCGGTTTTAATCAGTGGAAAAACTTCTGAGCTTACAAATAATACTTTCATTGGCATGATTTTCTCGCTAAAGTTCTGTGAGGGCTGCTCAACACATGGTTGGTGTCTGTAATTTTACTATATGAACTTGATGGTGCGACTATAAGATGAATCCAGTGATGAATTTTACGAATATATTGGCAATTGGTGCGGGCGCAGCTATGGGTGCCTGGATCAGATGGGGGCTCGGTTTGCTTTTAAATGTCATATTTCCGAGTTTTCCACTCGGTACGCTTGCCGTTAACCTGTGCGGTGGCCTGATGATGGGGCTGGCAATGGGTTTGATCGGTGTCGGCAGTCTAGATAACGCAAGTCTGCGTTTATTTATAACTACAGGTTTTTTGGGCGGGCTTACAACATTTTCAGCTTTTACCGGCGAAAGCCTGGCCCTTTTGCATAAGCAGGATTATGTCCTGGCGACTTTGCATACATGCAGCCATGTGTTCGGCGCCTTGCTGATGGCGGCATTGGGGGTGGCATTGATAGAATATTTGAAACATTAGACCTGTCCCCAGGAATTTTATCGTGGATTTATAGTCTAGTATTATTGAGCGATAAAAACTGAATGGCCAGCATGAGTAAATTTGATAATGTATTAAACCTGGGTCAAAACCTGGTATTTGCAACTATTTTATTAATGGTGACGCATATGGCGAATGCAGCATGTACAGAGTTTTATAATCATCAATTCACAACTCTGCAGGGTGAAAAAATTAACCTGTGTGATTATCAGGACAGGCCACTGCTGGTTGTGAATACGGCGAGCAAATGCGGCTTCACTCCACAGTTCGAATCTTTAGAAGAGCTCTACAGCAAGTACAAGGATAAAGGCTTGTTAGTGATTGGTTTTCCTTCTAATGATTTCAAGCAGGAATTGAGTGATGATAAACAAATCGGTGATTTTTGCAAACAGACTTATGCTGTTAAGTTCCCGATGATCACCAAAACGTCCGTGACTGGGCCCAATGCCAATTCTTTTTATAAGCAGCTCTCGGCCAAAACAGGCCAGGCGCCCAGCTGGAATTTCTTCAAGTATGTCGTACTGCCGGGCGGCGATGAGGTGTATGCATATAGCAGTGATGTAAAACCAGATGCGGTAGAAATTCTGGGTAAAATAAAACCGCTACTCAAATAATTCTATCTATTCCATATTTCTGATATAAAAAAAGGAACCTTAAGGTTCCTTTTTTATATCCGTTGATTATGAATTTTCTACATAATGCCGTTTGGCTTTTTTCCGGGATGTCTTATTTTTTCGATAATGATAGCAGAAAGCTCTTCAACAGAACGGCTGGTTGAGTCAGCCCAGGGGATGCCCGCATTACGCATCAGGTTTTCTGCGGTTGTTATCTCATTGCGACAGTTATCCAGCGAGGCATAGAAGCTGCCTGATCTGCGCTCATTGCGCACAGCATGCAGGCGCTCCGCTTTAATCGTTAAACCAAAAATTTTATCTGTATGCTTGTTCAATGCTTCTGGTAAGTGACCGCGTTCAAAGTCTTCAGGAATCAGCGGATAGTTGGCTGCTTTAATACCAAATTGCATGGCTAGATAAACGCTGGTTGGTGTTTTGCCACAGCGTGAAACACCGATCAGAATTACATCGGCCTGTTCCAGGCCGTTATTGGTCATGCCGTCGTCATGGTTGAGTGTGAAGTTCACTGCTTCCATACGCTCGTTATAGCTGCTACCCATTACGCTGTGTGCGATACCTGCGCCTGTGAGAGGAGGTTGGTTGAGTTCTATGCCTAATGGGTCGATAAAGGTAGTAAACAGGTCGATAAAATAAGCGTTGGATTGCTTGATCATGTTGCGCAGGTTTAAGTCACCCAATGACATAATCACAACCGGACGACCACCATCAGTTTCTTCGGCGCGTGCAATCGCTTCTTTTGCCAGTTCGATTCTTTCTGGCGTATTGGTAAACGGCAGGCGCTCCTGAGTGAAGTGCGTATTGGGAAAGTGCTCCAGCAATTTACCTAAAGAGCCTGCTGTGATACCGGTGCCGTCAGAAATAAAAAACGCAGTACGATTGATCATGCTCTGTCCAGTCCGCCGTTATTCAGTTTGATGTTAAGTCAAGAGCACTTCTATATATGCAGAGTTTGGGATGCAGTAACACCCGTCCACCCGTAAAGGGTGTCCCCATCAAGCTAACCTGCTAAAGCAGGAAGCTTGGAGTGAAAGGGTGTGTCCGTAGAATATATGCGCTAAAGCGCATTCTTCATATGCCAAAGGTCCTCATGCACTATACAGCGAGGTTGCGAGTACCGCGCGCTGTAATGTGCCCAAAATGTGTATTTATAGAAGTGCCCAAGAAACTATTTTTTAGTTAGCCTTTGCCATGTAGCAACAACCGTATCCGGATTCAGTGACACAGACTGGATGCCTTCGGCAACCAACCATTCGGCAAAGTCTGGGTGGTCTGACGGACCTTGTCCGCAGATACCTACATATTTGCCAAGGCGGTTGCAGGTGTTGATCGCCATTTTCAGCAATACTTTCACCGCGTCGTTACGTTCATCAAAGCCTGCGGCCAAGATGCCTGAGTCGCGATCGGTACCCAATGTCAGCTGTGTCAGGTCATTAGAGCCGATAGAGAAGCCGTCGAAGTATTCCAGGAACTGTTCAGCCAGTAATGCGTTAGATGGAATCTCGCACATCATAATCAGGCGCAAACCATTTTCACCGCGTTTGAGACCGTTGGCAGCCATGATTTCAGTAACCGCTTTAGCTTCATCCAGAGTGCGTACGAAAGGCAGCATCAGTTCAACGTTAACCAGACCCATTTCATCGCGGACTTTTTTCATTGCTGCACACTCCATCGCGAAGCACTCTTTGAAGTCATCTGCCATGTAACGTGCAGCGCCACGGAAGCCGATCATTGGGTTTTCTTCATCTGGCTCGTAAATTTCACCGCCAACCAGTTTTTTGTATTCGTTAGACTTGAAGTCTGAAGTACGCACAATCACTGGTTTTGGATAGAAAGCCGCCGCAATGGTTGCAACACCTTCAGCTACTTTATCAATGTAGAACTGTTTAGGTGAAGCATAGCCTCGGGAGCGGTGCTTAACGGTATTTTGAATTGAAGCAGGCATTGCATCGATATTCAGGATTGCCTTCGGATGGATGCCAACCATGTTGTTGATTACGAATTCCAGGCGGGCCAAACCGACGCCGTCATTAGGTGTTTGTGCAAAGCTGAACGCCATATCAGGGTTGCCAACGTTCATCATGATTTTGCATGGTGGTTTGGTTAGTGCAGCATTCGCTTGTGTGCTTACGTCATATTCCATTGCACCATGGTAAACAAAGCCTGATTCACCTTCGGCACAGGATACAGTGACAACTTCACCCTCGCGCAATACATCAGTTGCATTTACCGCACCTACAATTGCCGGGATTCCTAATTCACGGGCAATAATTGCTGCATGGCAGGTACGGCCGCCGCGGTTAGTTACCAGGGCACTTGCGCGTTTCATTACCGGTTCCCAGTTCGGGTCTGTCATGTCTGCAACCAGAACGTCCCCTGGCTGCACCATGTGCATCTCTGCAGGATCCAGTACGATACGCACAGGGCCCACACCTACTTTTTGAGTCACTGCACGGCCAACTACCAATGGTTTTTCGCTATGTTTATTAAGTTTGAATGTTTCAGTGACGCTGCTTGCAGACTCCTGTGACTTAACGGTTTCAGGACGTGCCTGCAGGATGTAGAGTTTGTTATCTACGCCGTTTTTACCCCACTCGATATCCATAGGGCAACCATAGTGCGCTTCGATGATCATTGCATAACGTGCCAATTCCAGAATGTCAGCGTCTGAAAGTGAGTAGCGGTCGCTATCTGCCGGATCAACTTCAACGGTATGTGTACTTTTACCAGCGCGTGTTGCATCGCTGAATACCATTTTGATGAGTTTTGAACCCATGGTGCGGCGTACGATGGAAGGTTTGCCTTGTGCCAGGGTCGGTTTGTGGACATAGAATTCATCTGGGTTCACGGCGCCCTGTACTACAGTCTCACCTAAACCATATGATGAGGTGATAAAGGCTACGTCTTTAAAGCCAGATTCTGTGTCGATGGTGAACATCACACCAGCACAGCCGATATCACTGCGTACCATTTGCTGTACGCCAGCTGAAAGCGCTACATCAGCGTGTACAAAGCCTTTGTGGACACGGTATGAAATTGCACGGTCGTTGTAAAGGGAAGCAAATACCTCCTTGATTGCATGCAGGATGTTATCCAGGCCATGAATGTTCAGGAAAGATTCCTGCTGGCCGGCAAATGAAGCGTCCGGCAAATCTTCAGCAGTTGCTGATGAGCGCACTGCGAATGTTGCACCTTCACCTGATTTTGAAATCAGGATTTCGTAGTTTTCTTTAATCGCTTTCTCAAGTGCGGCTGGAAACGGTGCTTCCATAATCCATTCACGTACTTTTTTACCGCAAACCGCTAATGCCTGAGTGTCATCAATGTTTAGATTATCCAGTTCTGCATTGATTTTTTTATCAAGGCCACTTTGTGCCAGAAATTCACGGTATGCGTCTGCTGTAGTGGCAAAACCGGTTGGTACACGCACACCTTTTGCAGAAAGTTGTGAAATCATTTCGCCCAAGGACGCATTTTTACCTCCGACTGAAGGTACGTCTATATTGCGTAAGTTTTCAAATGGAATAACGTGGGCTGACATGATAGTTCCTTAGATGTTCAAACAAGTAATTGATTTTATGAATTCTTTTGATCCGCTTTAAATTGCATGTTGTAGAAAATTCTGTGAAACATGCATTAAAAAAGGATGAATAAATATCTGGTTATTATTGAGCAAATCTTATTTTGCCTAATTATGCCGAAATTGTCACCTGAATTATGCTGAGATTAACACTTGATAATAATTGGATTAAATAAAAACTTTTTTAAGTAAACGTTGGGAATAGATTAAGGCAATCGCGAAGCACTATGGGTTTACTATATATGAAAATGTGCGTCTGTCAGCTAAAATGCAGATGCATAAAACAGGAAGCAACACTCAACAAATGCAACATTTTTATAAAAAAATATACCTGTCTGAATTGATTGGCAACTGGAACAATAATGACTGCTAGCATAAAGGTGCGCAGCAGCGGACGTCTGCATATGGGATTCTTTGATCTGCATGGCGGAATAGGTAGGAAATTCGGTAGTATAGGCGTGAGTCTGGCTGAGCCGGCGTTGCTTATAGAAGCGTGCGCGGCCGAGAATCTGAATGTCACCGGTGTGGCAAGTGTGCCCTGCACAGTGCTTGCAAAAGCATCCGCTGTTGCGCAGCAATTGATCACCAGGCTTGGCTTGAGCGGGTCGGTTGATCTGCATGTTAGCCAACATATACCTGAACATGCCGGATTAGGTTCCGGTACCCAGATTGCACTCGCTGTGGGGGCCTCTATAAGCAGCTTATACCATCTTAACTTAAGCGCAAGGCAGATTGCTGAACTCAGCGGACGCGGCAGGCGATCCGGTATCGGCATTGCCGCTTTTGAGCATGGTGGCTTATTAATTGATGGCGGGCGTAGTATTTCGTCCGATGCCAATGCTGTGCCGCCTTTGCTGGCCAGGTATCATTTTCCGGAAGAGTGGACAATCTTGCTGATTTTTGATGCAACTCAGCCAGGCATTCATGGCGATCAGGAGAAACTGGGCTTTAATCAGCTCCCGGTTTTCCCTGAGAGGGTGGCAGCACATTTATGCCGTCATGTACTAATGCAGGCAATGCCGGCCATCGTTGAGCGGGATTTGACAGCATTCGGACAGTCTATACAGGTGCTGCAGCAGCATATTGGGGATTACTTCGCGCCGGTACAGGGCGGCCGCTATGCCAGCAAACTGGTAGGTGAGGTGCTGAATTACCTGCAGCAAGCCGGTGTGGCCTGTTTCGGGCAAAGCTCCTGGGGGCCAACCGGTTTTGCCATATTTGAAAACAGCAGCCAGGCGGAGCAGTATGCCCGGCAGTTAAAAACAAAATTCACTGATCAAGCCTTATCCTGGAAAATCTGCAAAGCCAATAACCATGCAGCGGATTTAATTGCAGAAAGCTAGGCAGAGCAGGTTTTAAATTTAAAATATTAGAGTTGTTACTAAGGTTCTCACTATGGAAAAACCCAGCATATTGCATTTGTTTACGGCGGCTAAACATGCCAGCCCGTTTGACGTTAATATGGCTTACGATGCAGGTTTCGATAAAATAATGCCATACGTCCATGTTGAATTATCAGAAGTGAAGGGCTTAACGCAGGATGCTATTTTTTCGCGCAGTCCGTCCGGTGTGAAGCGTGAAGGTATTTTTATCGGTGGACGTGATATCGATGTTGCCATGCAAATGTTACATGCGGCTCAGAACGCCATGTTTGCGCCGTTTGCCTGTTCAGTATTTGCAGATCCTTCCGGTGCGTTTACTACCGCCGCGGCAATGATCGCCAAAGTCGAGACGCACCTGAAGGCGAAATTTGGTGAGGATTTAAACGGCAAAACCATTAGCGTGTTTGGCGCGACTGGGCCGGTAGGAGGCTGCGCAGCCATTATCGCTGCAAAGCAGGGCGCGAATGTGCAATTGGTTGCGCATAATTCGGTTCCCAGGGTTGAAGCCAAAGCCCGGATTTGGAACAGTGAATATCAAATTAATTTACAGACGGTTGATGGCAGCAGCGATGCAAACAAGGCTGAAATTTTGGCGCAGACCGACATTGCAATCAGCGCGGCAGCAGCTGGGGTACAAGTGATTAGCCGGGATCTGTTGACACAGGTAAAGCGCTTGAAAATCGTAGCTGATGTCAATGCAGTAGCGCCTCATGGTGTGCAGGGCGTAGGTGTTGGGTATGACGGTGTGCTGATTACAGATACAAATATTTATGGCATCGGTGCATTGGCGATCGGTCAGCTCAAATATGTTACACAGCACCAATTATTAAAACAAATGCTGCCCCAGGAACAAACGCAAGATAGTTCCCGGGAAAAGCCTAAATATCTGGAGTTCATGGCAGCATTCAACTTGGCGCGTGAATTATCAAAAAATCCATCCTGATTATTGCACTATCAGCGCGCCCGTTTGTTGAGGCTGCTGTTAAGGCTGGCTATGCTGTCACGGTAATAGACGCTTTTGCCGATACACAGACTGTTGCTTTGGCTGAAAAAGCCATGGTGGTCGCATATGATCGGCAAGGTTTTTATGCTGACACATTGATTGCTGCTGTTGATACATTCGATGTCAGTCGCTATGCAGGATTTGTGTATGGCAGCGGGTTTGAGGCGCAGCCGGAGCTTTTGAGCCGGATAGCTGCAAAGCTTCCACTGATAGGAAATGCTCCTGATGCTGTTGCAGCTGTAAAAACACAGACTGTTTTTTTTGCAGCGCTACAGCGGTTAAATATCAATTACCCCCAGGTTCTTAATTCGCTCCCTGATGATCAGCCTGGTCGTTATTTGATGAAGTATGCAGGCGGTAGCGGGGGGATGCATATATTCAGCGCTAGCAATAACACTGCGCTTTCAGAAAACTATTACTATCAGCAAAAAATTGACGGGTGTCCGGTTTCATTATTATTTCTGGCAAATAAGCACAGTATAGAAGTAATTGATTTTAATGAGCAGTGGCTGAGCCCTTCTGCTGATTTTCCGTATCGTTATGGCGGTGCCGTTGGCAATGCAGCGTTGCCATCCAGCGCAAAGCAGCAGTTGATGGATGCTGCTCAAAAGCTCACGCAAGCGTTTAACCTGATAGGCCTGAACAGTCTGGATGCTATTGTAGAAGCGGTAAGCAATCGGGTTTTTGCACTTGAAATCAACCCCAGGCTTAGCGCAACCGTTGATTTATATAACCATGCGGACCAGAATCTGTTTGAGAAGCATATGCAGGCATGTTCGCATCAAGCTAGTTTGAGTCAGCAATATTCATATCAGCCTAAGCCGCAGTGCAAAGCACATGCAATAGTTTATGCCGCTGCACCAATATCATTGTCAGCACCTATCCTGTGGCCAGTGTGGACAACTGACACGCCACGGCCCGGCCCAGAAGTAATCACAATATCGGCAAGCGAGCCTGTTTGTTCGGTATTTGCATATGCCGATACCGCTGGTGAGGCGAAAAAAATAGCGCAGGATAGGGTAGGAATCGTGCAAAATTTATTACAATCGCTTATTCAAAAAACATCTGGCAGTAAAAAGGGATAAAACGTGCAACACACTCAGGCATCGCCATCATCAAAAAAACAGGTAAGCGTTAACCAGCTTGCAGCGCCTTTGGTTGGCCAATTATTGGAGCAGGCAGAGGCTTTGCAACTTGGGATATCCAGGCATGAAACGGGCTGTGCAATTGTTGATGCCGGTATTCAATGCGCCGGTAGTGCAGAAGCCGGCAGGTTGATCGCTGAAATTTGCATGGGTGGTTTGGGCAGCGTTTCCTTGCAGGCCGATGATCGATTTACAGGCTGGACTGATGCCGTTGCAGTAACTTCTTCCGATCCGGTGCTGGCTTGTCTTGCCAGCCAGTATGCGGGTTGGGCGCTAAGCCATGAAAAGTTTTTTTCACTGGGTTCCGGGCCTGCGCGTGCCTTGGCGCAACGTGAAGACTTATTTAAGGAACTGGGTTATACGGATACTGCCACCAGTACCTGCATCGTACTGGAAACCGACAAAGTGCCACCAGTGCCTGTGATTGAAAAGATTGTACGTGATACCGGGATTGCAGCTGAAAACCTGACCGTGATTTTAACGCCTACCAGCAGCATTGCCGGCGTGGTGCAGATTGTTGGCCGCGTGCTGGAAGTGGCGCTGCATAAAGCGCACACATTGCATTTTCCGTTGGGAAATATAGTCAGCGGGTCCGGTTTGGCTGTGCTACCGCCGGTTGCCAAAGACTTTATGACGGCAATGGGCCGCACCAATGATGCGATTCTGTTTGGCGGCTATGTGCATTTACAAGTGCGTGGTGACGATGCTCCTGCAGCCAAACTGGCTGCAGATTTACCTAGTAGTGCATCCAAAGACTACGGCAAAACCTTTGCCGAGGTATTCAAGTTTTACGAGATGGACTTTTACAAAATTGACCCAATGCTGTTCAGCCCGGCTAAAGTGACCGTGACCAATATCGATACTGGTCACGTGTTTGAAGGTGGATACCTGAACGCAGATTTAATCAATCTTTCGTTCTCCTGAGTCGTATCTAAGGTAATTGCGTGCGCATTCCCATATTAACTGACGATGCCGGCTGGCAGGGTGCGCAGCTTCAGCAGGCTTTTGCCAGGCGTGGTGTAGAGGCAGTTTTCGTCTCACTGAAAGATTGTGTCATTAACCTGGCGCAGCAAAGCCCAGAAATTCAAATCCCGTATTTTGATGCATTGCCGCCGGCCGCTTTTGTGCGTGGCATTGCTGGCGGCACGCTGCAGCAGGTGATCACGCGCCTGAATGTGCTGCATATGCTCGCACGGCAGGGCGTACGCATCTACAACCAGGCGCAGGCAATAGAGCGCACGGTGGATAAAGCCATGACCAGTTTTTTGCTGCGTATGCATAGTGTGCCGACACCCGCAACCTGGATATGTGAATCAAGGGCGCAGATAGAGGCTATCCGCCAGCTGGCCATCACTAACAGGCAGCAACTTGTACTTAAACCCCTGTTCGGCTCGCAAGGGAAAGGCGTACGGAAACTGCAGGATGACGAGCCATTACCGGTGCCGATGCAGCAGTATGTAGATGGTGTCTATTATCTGCAACAATTCATTGCATCAGCAGGTGAACCGCATGACTACCGCGTATTTGTAGTTGGTGGTAAGGTCGTGGCAGCGATGAAGCGCTGGGGTATGAGCTGGGTGAATAATGTGGCAATCGGTGGGCGTTGTGAGGCGATTAAACCAGACGGGAAGATGGCAGAGATCGCTTTAAGCGCAGCGCAAGCCGTGGATATTGATTACTGCGGAGTGGACATTATTCAGGCGGCTGGCGGCGACTATTATGTGCTTGAAGTCAACAGTATCCCGGCATGGCGCGGCCTGCAGAGTGTGACAGATTTTAATATTGCCGATGTGATAGTCGATGATTTTTTACGTAAGCTTGGGGCATCATTAGCAAAGCGTATCAAGCAATAAGGAAAACTTATGGAGTCAAAAAAATTCACTTCTGCACAGTTGGCCAAGGCCTATAAAACGGCTTGTATGACAGAGTTGCAGGCATTGAAGCCAGGTAATGTGCATGCATTTGCCGATGGTCATGGCATGACCATCGATGACTTTATCAAAAGTGCAGATGTTACGGCAGAGATTATTACCAGATCGGATTTAAGTTTAGGCGAACGTATTTTTTATGCGGTAGAAGCAACTAGAAATGCAGTTGGGCAAAATACCAACTTGGGAGTATTGCTGTTATGTGCGCCGATTATTGATGCAGCATTGACGTTATCTGAAGGCCAGACCCTGCAGCAGAGTTTACAAGCGGCTTTGGCCCGTCTGACAGTGAGTGATGCCGAATATGTGTCTAGAGCTATAGTGCTAGCCAGCCCCGGCGGTTTGGGTAGTGTAGATCAATATGATGTACGCGAAATCCCAAGTGTCAGTTTGCTTGAAATGATGCGAGCCGCCCAGGATAGAGACCATATTGCATGGCAATACGCCAATAATTTTCAGGATATTATGACGTTTGGCATAAAGCATTATTCCGATGCCATGATTAAGTGGGGGAATTCAGCTTGGTCTGCAACTGCACTCTACTTGGCTTTTTTGGCGCATTTTCCAGATACGCATATTGTGCGTAAATACGGTAAAGTATTTGCTGATAATTTAATGCGGGAGGCATCGGAATATGAACAGGTGCATTTTGCGGAAGAAAATCCCAAATTGGTGCAGAAAAAACTGTTGGATTGGGATGCCTCATTGAAACAACGAGGGATTAACCCTGGCACTAGCGCCGATTTGACAGTGGCCACGCTACTGCTAAGTGAGTTGGTGCATCATGATGCAGGCTTCTTTTGTTAGAGATCAATCAGATATCTGATGAATAAAATATTTAGGAAACGATAACACGATGAAAATAGCAATAGCAGGAACCGGATATGTTGGTATGTCGAATGGGGTGTTGTTGTCACAACATCATGAGGTAATCGCGCTCGACATCATTCCTGAAAAAGTCGAGATGATCAATCGCAAACAGTCACCGGTTGAGGATGCAGAGCTTGAAGATTATATTAAAAACAGGCCGCTTAATTTCAGGGCGACGCTGGATAAGCAGGAGGCTTATGCGGGAGCTGATTACGTTATCATTGCTACCCCGACGGATTATGATCCTGAAACCAATTATTTCAACACCGGCAGTATCGAAGCTGTTATTCGGGATGTCATGGAGATCAATCCTGACGCAGTGATGGTTATCAAGTCTACTGTTCCGGTGGGTTATACGATCAAGACTAAACAGGCGCTTGCTTGTGACAACCTCATATTTTCACCGGAGTTCCTGCGTGAGGGGCGTGCACTTTATGATAATTTGTATCCTTCCCGTATCGTGATCGGTGAACGTTCAGAACGCGCAGAAGTTTTTGCTGACCTGCTGCGACAGGGTGCTGTCAAGCAAGACGTTCCGGTGCTTTTTACCGACCCGACCGAGGCTGAGGCTATAAAACTTTTTGCTAATACCTACCTTGCCATGCGTGTATCGTACTTTAATGAACTTGATACTTATGCACTTTCCCATGGACTTGACACTAGACAGATCATAGATGGTGTTTGTCTAGATCCGCGTATTGGTAGTCACTACAATAATCCATCCTTTGGATATGGCGGATACTGCCTACCTAAAGATACGAAACAGTTATTGGCTAATTACAGTGACGTGCCACAGAATCTGATTCGTGCGATAGTTGAGTCCAATACTACCCGTAAGGATTTTATTGCCGATTCAATCATGAGACGTAACCCGCAAGTAGTCGGCATTTACCGGCTTATTATGAAGAGTGGTTCTGATAATTTTCGCGCTTCCAGTATCCAGGGCATCATGAAACGCCTGAAGGCGAAAGGGATAGAGGTGATTATCTTTGAACCGGCTCTTAAAGAAAAAGAGTTTTTTCATTCTAAGGTGGTTGGAGACTTGCACGAATTCAAGGCTAAAGCCGACATCATAGTAGCCAATCGTTTCGCAGATGATCTTGCCGACGTATGCGATAAGGTATTTACCCGTGATTTATTCGGGAACGATTAACTACAATTAAGTTTACGATCTGGCTTGGCAAACTATAATTAAGCAATAATAATTACCATGAATTAGGCTGGGAACCGGAAACGGCTGTTTCCCTGTTCTATAAATACTATCTGGAAAGTCTCTTAAAATGAAAATAGCAATTGCCGGAACCGGCTATGTTGGTTTATCAAATGGTATTTTATTGGCGCAGCACAATGAAGTGGTTGCCCTTGATGTTATTCCTGAAAAGGTAGCAAAGCTTAACCGCAAAGAGTCTCCAATCGAAGATCTTGAGATTGAAGATTATCTGGCGCATAAACCACTTAACTTTAAAGCCACGCTCAATCGTAATGAAGCCTATGCCGATGCAGATTTTGTGGTCATAGCAACACCAACTGATTATGATCCGAACACTAATTACTTCAATACCAAAAGTATCGAATCGGTGATTCGCGATGTGATTGATATCAACCCCAAAGCGGTGATGGTGATCAAATCTACCGTACCTGTCGGTTATACCGAGAAGGTACGTGAACAATTTAATTGCGACAACATTATCTTTTCACCGGAATTTTTACGTGAAGGCAAAGCGCTTTATGACAATCTGTATCCGTCACGCATCATCATCGGCGAGCGCTCACCAAGGGCCGAGGCTTTTGCAAACCTGTTGAAGCAGGGTGCGCTTAAGCAAGATATTGACGTGCTGTTTACCGGCAGTACTGAGGCAGAGGCCATCAAGTTATTTGCTAACACTTACCTGGCAATGCGTGTGGCGTACTTTAATGAGCTGGATACTTACGCATCAACCCATGGTCTGGATGCCAAGCAGATTATTCAGGGTGTGTGTCTGGATCCGCGTATTGGTGATCATTACAACAACCCTTCATTCGGTTATGGTGGTTATTGCCTGCCGAAAGATACTAAGCAGCTACTGGCCAATTACAGTGAGGTGCCACAAAACCTGATCCATGCGATTGTGGAGGCTAATACCACGCGCAAGGACTTTATTGCAGATGACATCCTGAAACGTAACCCAAAAGTGGTGGGAATTTACCGTCTTGTTATGAAAGCCGGCTCAGATAACTTCCGTGATTCCAGCATTCAAGGCATTATGAAACGCATCAAGGCAAAAGGTGTTGAGGTAGTTGTGTATGAACCTGCCCTGGCTGAACCATTGTTTTTTAATTCTAAAGTAGTGAATGATTTGCCGCAGTTTAAACAGATGGTGGATGTGATTGTCGCCAATCGAATTGCTGAAGAAATCAAAGATGTTGAAACTAAGGTTTATAGTCGTGATTTGTTTGGTAAAGATTAATAAAAGTAGATTGCTACCCCGATTGGTTGGGATAATTCGCTAGATTGTGTCTGTATTTCTGCCATAGTTTGGACTGAGATTGTTTTTGCTTTTTTTGTACATTACAATGAACTTCACTTGTTGATATTAAAGTTTTGGCTTTTAATATGGAATACAGGAGATCATCTTATACGATTTTATTTTTAGAAAAAATAATTAGCACACATAGATATTATGATTTTGCCAGAACTCGTCACCATTTAATTTTGGTATATTTTGTTTCGAGTGTTGTGTTATCTGCATCTTGAATTTAGGCGGTTAAGATAGATTGTGAAGATCAGCGTCAAAATAAGAATTAATGCGAAAGTAAAAACTATAAAAAATGAAAATAGCTTTATTGGAAGATGATCCAGTTTTTGCCGATCTGGTTACTTTGTGGTTAGAGGAGGCAGGCTTTAGGGTTGATCACTTTAGATGTGGTTTGGATTTTGTGCGCAAGTATCCGCATGAGCACTATGACCTTTGTATATTTGATTGGGGGTTGCCTGATATGCAGGGCCCTGATGTCATGGTTAGCCTGAAGTTGCGTGCTAACAAGCTCCCACCCCTTATATTCTTTACAGGACATTCAGAAGAGCAGGAAATTGTAAGTGTTTTAGAAGCTGGAGCAGATGACTATGTCGTTAAGCCGGCAAGCCGTGCAATTCTGCTGGCCAGAGTTAATGCGTTATTAAGGCGAGCTAACACGCAGCCAAGTAGTGACTTATGCCTTGAATTTGGACCGCTAAAGTTTGATACTAAGTTGCGTATGGCAAGTATGGATGGAGAGGATTTCAAACTTACTGATAAAGAGTTTGATTTAGCGCTGTATTTTATGAAAAACGAGGGGATACTGCTATCAAGGTCCCATCTAATGCAGGTGGTATGGGGAGCATCTCCAGATATTGAAACACGTAAAGTAGATGTGCATGTAAGTCATTTGCGTACAAAGTTAAAACTGACACCTGAGTACGGTTGGAAGCTGACCTCAATTTATCAACAGGGCTATAGGCTTGAGCGTAATAATTATCCATGATTATTGTCTGATCGCTTTATAACTGGCATTACTAAAATGATGATTAACGTCATGCAATCTAAAGACCGTATTGTTGCATTGTTTGGTCTTGGGCTTGTTGCCTGTCTGTTCGTGCTAAGTTTTGAGCTTGGCCCTAATCTGTTTTCTGCAATTCCAGGTGATCAGCCCGTTGAACAGACCGCGCTTTGGGTGACATGTTTGTTGACGATTCTGATTGCTATGCTGCCATTGCTATGGTTTCCTAAGTTATCTCCCATTTATATTGCACTAAGTATATGTGCGTATATTGCCTTTGTTATCTCACTGATATTTGCAGCAGCATATTTATTGAAAATATGGATGCCGCCAACAGCTTTAATACTGACCATTCTGATGGCTTATCCTTTATGGAATTGCCGTAAGCTCGGAATCGCACAGGTGGCGCTGGATAATGCGCTGCAAGACTTGCAGGATGAACTTGCCAAGTTGGGAATGGAGGAGGTTACAGAAACCCCTTGTGCTGGCGAAGACCCCCAGCAGGCGCGAATTCGAAAGTTGGCATTAACGGCTAAACACTTGCGTAATATGCATAAATCCCGAAGTGATACTCTGGTATTTATCTCGCATGATATCCGTGCGCCATTGGGAACAGCAATGCTGCTCCTGGAGAAGTTCGAACGCAATAAATATGCAGAGCGCATGGAGCATCTTTTAAGGCGAGCGCATACGATGGCTGAAGGATTTTTACAGGCTTCCCGTGCTGAAATGTCAGACGTGAACAAGTTCCAGGTGTTAGACATGGTAAGTCTGGCCCATCAGGCGGTCGATGATGTTTATGAATTGCTTGAAGCTAAAAATATCTCTGTGGAGATGGATTTTCCGGAAGATAATGTTTGGGTTAGAGGTGATTTCGGGCTTTTGTTCAGGGCGGTGTCCAATGTTCTTTTGAATGCGGTCAATTATTCCCCGGAAAGCTCTGTAATAAAAGTAACTATTGATAAAGATGAAGTAATGCTGCACTTGAAAGTTACTGATCAAGGTCCCGGAGTTCCTGAAAGTAAGATTCAAAAATTGTTTAAACGTTTCAGTCGGGTAGACGATGAATATCAGGATCAGGATGGTAGTGGGTTGGGCTTGTATTTTGTTGGGGTCACAGTCAGCAAACATCGTGGCACTGTTTCAGTAGGTAATGTGGATAAGCAGGGCGCTGAGTTTGTGATTACGCTCCCTCTTGAGCGCAGAAAAAATAACATATCAGTTGCTTATGATAGAAGAGTTAAACCACAACCGGCATTTGACGACACTATATAATTTTTAAGTTATAATATTGGACTTGATTTTGTGTAAGACAGTTGTATTCAAATAATTTTTAGGAGGCATGTAATGGCTACTTTATTAGAGCAATTAAAAACTATGACCACAATCGTGGCAGATACAGGTGATGTTGAAGCGATTAAAGCGGTTAAACCATACGACGCAACAACTAATCCATCATTATTGTTAAAAGCAAGCCAATTGCCACAATACGCACCATTGATTGATGCAGCAATTGCTTATGCAAAAGCACAAGGCGGTTCTAAAGAACAACAAATTGATAATGCTGCTGATAAATTGGCTGTGTTAATCGGTATGGAAATTGTTAAAGAAGTTCCAGGCCGCATCTCAACAGAAGTGGATGCACGTCTTTCATTCAACGTTGATGCAATGGTGGCTAAAGGCCGTAAATTGATCAAGCTTTATGAAGAGTCTGGCGTAGATAAAAGCCGTGTTCTGATTAAATTGGCTTCAACATGGGAAGGCATCAAAGCTGGCGAGATTCTTGAAAAAGAAGGCATTAACTGTAACCTGACATTGCTGTTCGGTTTCGGTCAGGCACGTGCTTGTGCTGAAGCTGGCGTATTCCTGATTTCACCATTTGTTGGCCGTATCCTTGACTGGTACAAAGCTAAAACTGGCGAAACATACACTTCAGAAACAGACCCAGGCGTATTGTCTGTACGTAAAATCTACGCATACTACAAAGAGCACGGCTATAAAACAGTTGTGATGGGCGCTTCATTCCGTAACATCGGCGAAGTGACTGCTTTGGCTGGTTGTGATCGTCTGACTATTGCTCCAAACCTGTTGCAAGAGTTGGAAGCTACAGAAGGTTCACTGACACGCGTGCTGGTTGATAACGGTGCTAAAACAGCTGCTCCTGCTAAATTGACAGAAGCTGAGTTCCGTTTTGCTTTGAACGAAGATGCAATGGCTACAGAAAAATTGGCTGAAGGTATCCGCGGCTTCGTAGTTGACCAAAACAAACTGGAAGCTGCTTTAGGCGCAAAACTATAAGCAAGTCATTGCTTAAGTCCGAAATTATTAGGGCGCAGATCGCTTTAATAATTGACATAAATCGGCTGGGCATTTACTATAAGTGTCCAGTTTTTTTAGAGTGTCATTCTTCATGTTGAGAGTGACGCTTCAAATTAGCAATATCTTAAATATTAATAAACGGAGATACACCATGGCTTTAACCCAAATGGCATTAGATTCATTAGATTTCGACGCAACAGTTGCTTTGGCAACTACAGTTGCTCCACACGTGGACATCTTGGAAATCGGTACACCATGCATCAAGCACAACGGTATCAAATTGCTTGAAACATTGCGCGCTAAATTCCCAAACAACAAAATCTTGGTTGACTTGAAAACAGCTGACGCTGGTTTCTACGAAGCTGAGCCATTCTTCAAAGCTGGTGCTGACATCGTTACTGTTCTGGGTATCTCAGACATGGGTACAATCAAAGGCGTAATCGATGTTGCTAACAAATACGGCAAAAAAGCACAAGTTGACTTGATCAACGTTGCTGACAAAGCTGCTGTTACTAAAGCAGTTGCTGCTGCTGGCGCACACATCATTGGCGTTCACACTGGTTTGGACCAACAAGCTGCTGGTCAAACACCATTTGCTGACTTGGCATTGGTTGCTGGTTTGAACTTAGGCGTTGAAATCTCAGTTGCTGGTGGCGTTAAAGCTGCTACAGCTAAACAAGTTGTTGACGCTGGTGCAACTATCGTTGTTGCTGGTGCTGCTATCTACGGCGCTGCTGACCCAGCTGCTGCAGCTGCTGAAATCACAGCTATCGTTCACGGTTAATTTAACCTCTTTTCAATAAGTATTTATTGAAATGAACGTATAAAAAATCCTGACTCAGTAATGGGTCGGGATTTTTTTTCGAGTTTTTTAAAAGTTAAACTAAATTTAAGAGAAGGACACATCATGAGCAGTCAAGAATTGATTTTGGGTAGACTAACTACTATTTTGTCAGAAACAGATAACAGCAAAGCAGCTACTTTGTTAAAAATGGTTGAAGAAGCTGGCCGTACATTTATTGGTGGTGCTGGTCGTTCTCTGCTCGTATCGCGCTTCTTTGCAATGCGTTTGGTGCATGCTGGCTATAACGTTAACATGATTGGTGAAGTTGTTACTCCAGCAATTAAAGCAGGTGATTTGTTGATCTTGGTTTCTGGTTCAGGTGGTACAGAGACATTATTGCCATTCGTTAAAAAAGCAAAATCAGTAGGTGCTAAACTGGTTGTGATTTCCATGAAGAAATCTTCAGCGATGGCTGACGTTGCTGACTTGGTTATTCAAGTTGGTAATGACAACAGCTTCCCGCTGACAAAAGGTATGCCAATGGGCAGCCAGTTCGAACTTTCAACCTTGATTTTCTTAGAGGCAGTAATTGCCGATTTGATTTTCGCTAAAGGTTTGACTGAAGAAGGCATGCGTGCAATCCACGCTAACCTGGAGTAAATCTGCTGTAGTTTCCAGGCTATATAGTTAATAAGTCTGTTAAAAGCCCGATTCGTCGGGCTTTTTTATTGGTTAAAATTTTTAATGTCGACCGCGGAAATCTGTTTGTTATGGAGGGCGCTAGCAGTGAGCACACCGTAAGCACCAGCCTGTTTTAATGCGGTTAAATCATTTATATTGCGTGTACCGCCGGCAGCATAGAGGTTGAATTCTTTTGCGTGTTGTTTAAATCTGGTAATTAACTCTAAATTTGCTCCTTGGTTTGCACCAACATGGGCGAGCGACATCAATATTACATTTTTAGGCCAGTAACGTGCATTTTCAATCAGTTCTATGGGGCCGTGGTAGCCATCTGGCATAAAGTCCAGTGATAATATAAAGCGCGAATTCAAATTTTCTTTAATTTCTAAAAAATTATCCAAATCAGAAAAGTTTTCACTGCCTAAAATCACGTTAAAATTGCGGTCAGTCCAGAGAGCAAGTTCTGAGGTATTGTTTACTCCAGCATCTATCCAGAGTTTGAGGGCGGGATAATGCTGAGCGATACTCCTTATCACTTCCAGGTTGTTGTTGCCGATTTTTTGTATAGCGTTGAGGTCGGCGATATAGAGTTGTTGAAAAGGGTAGTATTTAAGTAAAGCGGTGACAACATCAATAGGATCGCTGGAATTTGAGATTAATGATTGAATTGGCTGATAGTTTTCCCGATCGCCTTTTTTTGCATGTACGACTGTGCCGTTCAGTAAATCAATTACAGGGATTAAAAGCATAAGGTAGCAATATCATCGAACAACGAAAAAAATTATTAGTGTGTGAGTTTATCACCGGTGGGGGCTTGGCTGCAGAGGCTTTGCCAGAATCTTTGGCTAAAGAGGGTGCGCTCATGCGCGATGCGTTGCTGAAAGACCTGGGTGAGCTTGATCAGTATGACATTATAACGCTTCATGACATCAGGCTGGTACCGCCAGTACAGGCTCAGAAAAGCATTACTGTTGAGCCTGACAAGTTTAAGGAAAGTTTTACCCATGCACTTAGTCAGGTGGATATGGTATGGTTGATCGCACCTGAGACGGACGGTGTCTTACTGGAGTTAAGCGAATTGTGCTATGAGGCAGAGACGGCAGAAAAGGGGCCGGTCTTCGTGGGTTCCGGTTTTGACACCATGTTAACCGGCACTAGCAAAACATTGTGCTATGAAGCTTTACATACCGCTAACATCTATTCTCTGCCTGTGCATGCCGGTGAAGATTTAATTCAGCAGCCTTATTACGAGAATTTACAGAAGCAGAATATTGAAAAGTGGGTGGCTAAACCTGAAGATGGTGCTGGCTGTGAAGGCATTCAACTGTTTGATTCACTGCAGGAACTTAAAGATTGGATAGTGGAGGATGAGCGTTATTTACATTATCTCGCACAACCTTATCAGCAGGGTCTTTCTGCAAGTTTTTCCATACTGTGTCGTAACGGCAAAGCATGGCTGTTAAGCTGTAATCAGCAGCATGTTGAATGTGATGGCAGCAGCTTTAAGCTGACTGGGGTTACCGTGAATGGTATGTTTCCATACTGGCAGCGTTTTGAGACTATCGCCAGGAAAGTTGCCCAAATGCTGCCGGATGCACTGGGTTATATCGGCGTTGATGTGATTGTAGAACCTGAAACCAATAAGATTTATGTGCTGGAAGTTAATCCACGTCTAACGACAAGCTATGTAGGATTGCGCGAAGCGCTGAATGCGAACCCTGCCAAACTGATTTTGGATTGTGTCTTGAATGATCGATTTGAAATGCCAAATTTTACAAAAAACAGCCTGATGCAGAATCAGGTTGAAGTGCGATTATGACTGATACATGTATTGGCTGGGATGTAGGCGGGGCGCATTTGAAAGCAGTCCTGCTGGATAGTGATGGTGTAGTATTAGCTGCTACGCAGGTGTATTGCCCGTTGTGGCGGGGTTTGCGTGAGCTTGAGTTTGCTATTGATAATATTTTACTGGAGCTGAATGCAGATCAGCATGCTGTGACGATGACCGGCGAGCTCGCGGATATTTTTGCCAATAGGCACGAAGGTGTTCTGGAAATTGCCGCTACCTTATCTGCAAAGCTGCATGGTGAGGTACGTTACTATGCCGGGAAACATGGCTTTGTAACTAAAGATCGTATAGAACAGCATTGGGCGGATATCGCTTCAATGAACTGGTTTGCAAGTGTGCAATATGTTGCACAGAATGTGCAAAAGGCATTGTTTGTCGATATTGGCAGTACTACGACTGATATCGCATTGATAGAAAATGGTGTGCCGCAGACTATGGGATTTACTGATGCAACACGTATGCAGTGTGATGAACTGGTGTATACCGGAGTGGTGCGTACGCCGCTGATGGCAATGGCTCAAAAAATTCCATTTGCAGGGAAAATGACTAATGTTGCAGCAGAGTATTTTGCCACTGCTGCCGATGTTTACTCTTTAACCGGTGACCTGGATTTAGCTGACAATATGGCCGAAACTGCAGATGGTGCAAAAAAAACCATGCAAGCCAGCGCCTGCCGTGTTGCGCGTATGATAGGCTGTGATGCTGCTGATGCCCCGCTTACGGCATGGGTGGAACTAGCCAATACTTTTAAAAGAGCGCAGCTTGACCAGATCAAGCAAGCTTTGCTGAAACAAATGTCTTTTTTAACGGATCATATAGGCTTGCAGATAGTAGGTGCTGGGGCAGGTACTTTTCTGGTTGCTGAGCTAGCAGAGCAACTTGGTCTTGAGTATCACGCCGTGTCTGAATTTATAAGAGGTTTTGATAAAGATACAGAAAATAGGGCTGCTGTATGTTTTCCAGCCTATGCTGTTGCTTACTTGAGCATTAGTGATTCTGGAGTTTTTGCGTGAGTTTACTACAGCATCAACTGACTTATCATCATGACAGCGCACGCCTGTTCGCACGAATTGCACACCAGCCATGGGCAGTGTTTCTGGATAGTGGCCAGCCTGGTAGTCAATATGGCCGCTATGACATTCTGGTGGCGGATCCTTTTATCACTTTTGTCAGTAGCGAGTCGCAAACTGAAGTGTCTGAGCGCGGGCATACTTATGTTTCTGCTGTAGATCCATTTGAACTGCTCAAGCAGGCCATGCAGCCTTATGTTGCAGCGCAAGACAATTTACCTTTCACGGGCGGTGCTGTGGGGTATTTTGGCTATGATTTGGCAAGGCGCCTGGAAAAAATGCCGAGTATTGCATTCAATAGTGATGCCATTCCCCCTATGCAGGTTGGTATCTATGACTGGGCCGTGGTCGTTGATCACCGTAATAAAACCTGTAGCCTGGTCTCTAACGGTTTCGATGCTAAAACACGCGAGAATTGGGATGCTTTATGTGCTTTGTTCGATGTCCCAATTAATGATGCCAAGGCTGATCTGGAGCATTTTTCTATCACATCTCCAGTCAAGACTAATATGGACAAGTCTGCTTATGCGCATGCTTTTAATGCGATTCAGAACTATATTCATGAAGGTGATTGTTACCAGGTGAATCTGGCGCAAAGATTTTCTGCCGACGCTGCCGGTGATGGCTGGCTGGCCTATCAGAAGTTAAGGGAGATCAGCCCGGCGCCTTTTATGGCGTATATGAATTTCGACCGTATGCAGGTGCTTTCCGGTTCGCCTGAGCGTTTCTTGCAAGTGGTGAATGGGTATGTCGAAACGCGGCCAATAAAAGGCACCCGGCCGCGTGCTGATGATGCGGTTCTTGATGCGGAATATGCGGCAGATTTGCAGTCCAGCCTTAAGGATAGGGCCGAGAATTTGATGATTGTAGATTTGCTGCGTAATGATATTGGCAAAAGTTGCGAGACCGGTTCGGTTAAAGCGGATAAACTATTTCAATTGCAGAGCTTTGCTAATGTACACCATCTGGTAAGTATTGTTAGCGGGAAATTGCAAGTGGAAAAAACCGCAATTGATTTGTTGCGCGGATGCTTCCCGGGCGGCTCAATCACTGGTGCTCCCAAACTCAGGGCGATGGAGATTATTGAAGAGCTTGAACCGCATCGGCGCGGGGTTTATTGCGGTGCAATCGGTTATATTGGATTTGATGGCAACATGGATAGCAATATTGCCATTCGCACGGCGGTATATATGGACAATGAAAATAACAAAGGTGAGATCAGTTTTTACGCTGGTGGTGGTATTGTGGCTGATTCTGACTTGGAAAAAGAATATTCAGAAACATTGGATAAGGCCTCTAGTATGCTAAAGGTTATGCAGTATTTTAGTAAAACTTAAGGGTGCTTCTGTAAATACAGAGTTTGGGATGCAGTGTACCCGTAAATGGCATGCCCATAGAAGATATGCGCTGAAGCGCATTATTCATACGTCAAAGGCGCACGGAACGCAGGAACCGAGATAGTATGGGATATACAGCGAGGTTGCGAGGAC
>JALRGX010000082.1 GCA_023259635.1 Methylotenera sp.
GGCAACTGATGTTGATTTGAAAACTGGTGTGCCAAACAAATTGGCTACAGCTTCAACTCACCAAGACTACAATGCTAAAGGCGTATGTCCTGCAGCTTTGGGTACAAAAGACCAACAACCAGCTGCTTACTCACCACGCACTGGCTTGATCTACACACCACTGAACCACGTATGTATGACATACGAGCCAGTTGAGTCTAAATATGTTGCAGGTCAACCATGGGTTGGTGCTACTCTGACTATGTTTGCTGGTCCTGACGGTGTAATGGGTGGCTTCGGCGCTTATGATCCAATGACCAACAAAAAAGTTTGGTACAACAAAGAGAAATTCTCAGCATGGGGTGGTGCTTTAACAACTGCTTCTGACTTGGTATTCTACGGTACATTGGATCGTTGGTTCAAAGCTGTTGATGCTAAATCAGGTAAAGAACTCTGGAAATTCCAAGTGGGTTCTGGCGTGATTGGTAATGCATTCACATATGGTAACAAGGGTAAACAATACGTTGGCGTGCTATCAGGTATCGGTGGCTGGGCTGGTGTAGCGATGAACCTTGGTATGACTAACGACACAGACGCACTGGGTGCTGCTGGTGGTTACAAAGAGTTGACACGTTACAACGCTGCTCCAGGCGGCGGTGCATTGACAGTATTCAGCCTGTAATTGATTGTTGAAAAACAATAAATTATTAGCTAATTACTAGTTAATTCTTAAAGAAACACCCCGAGTAATCGGGGTGTTTTTTTATCTGTATCAAAAGGAACCTCTTTCAGGAAACTGGAAGAGGTTTTTTGTTAAAGAAATGCATAACAAGTCACAAAGCGAGATAAAGTGCACCCGAAAAGGCGTATCCGCAGAATATATGCACTAAAGCGCATTATTCATGCGACAAAGGCGCACGAAAAGCAAAAACCGGGATGTCATGATACGGCAAGGTTACGAACGCCGCGCTACGCAGCAATTTGCTCGCATGGGCACTTACCCGTATTTCCTGAAGGAATTCATAAACCTTAAATCAACAGAAACTAGCATCACAACACCGCAAACAATGTTTTATCTAAAGAATATAGGTAATAAAAAAGGGAGCTAGGCCCCCTCTCCTAACAACCAGGATTTATTACTTGTTCATTACATCCAATCAGTCTTCATTATTAAATGCTGCAAACACAGAAGCCACCACAATTAGCGTGCCGCCTATCCATTCATTTACATGCATGGTTTCATCTGTCAGAAAGTAAGCTGCAACTGCAGCTACAACCAATTCGAATAGAAACAATACCGATGCCCTTGTAGCCTTAACCATGGTTATACCGTATTGCACAAACAATGTAGCGGCTAGCAGCAAAATTGCTATCAACCCCATTATTAGCCAGTTAGCTGGAGTAAAAACCGCCGGTGACGACAAAGAAACCTGCATCAGCGGCATGGCACCCAGGCACACAACAATCACGCCTAACCATACAGCAAAGGATTTTGCACGCAGGCTTAAATGAACAGATTTTCTTGTCATGACATTGGTAAGCGCAAAACCTAATCCTGATGACAATGCCAGCCATTCTGCCGTATTTGCAGGCAATGGAAAGCCGCTTACCTCTGGGCCAGATAACATGATATAGGCACCTAACAGTGAAGTAACAATGGCAATGATGCCCGCCAGATGCGTCTCTTCCTTGAGCCAGAAATGCGCAAGTATCAACGTCCAGAGTGGCGAGAGATAAAATAGCAACATCACACGCATCACTTCGCCATCAATAATTGCCAGTACATAACTAAGATTAGTCCAACCTGCAACCAGGCTCAGCCAGATAATACTCAAAGGCAATTTAAACACCCCGCGCCAGTGGCGGGCAAAATAGGTGGCAGCCAATACCAGAGCGATGCTGTAGGTATAGAAACTGGAAACGACACCCGGCACACCTGCATTATCCATAATGCGATATGGGTACCAGACAATTCCCCAACACAGTGCCCCGAAAAGTAAGCCAAAAACTGCAAAAGAGTTTTTATTATCGTTATTGCTCATTATAATGTTGCCTATGAATCCTAATTTAAATTTACTACAGCCCTACCCGTTTCAGCGCCTGCGCGATCTGTTTAAAGGTATCACCCCCAATCCTGACTTTAAACCAATTAATTTATCCATCGGCGAGCCTAAGCATGCCACGCCACAACTGGTAAAAGATGCGTTAATTAATAATCTTGCAGGATTGGCCAATTATCCCACGACTATCGGCTCAATTGAGTTACGCGAAGCAATTTCAGGATGGATTTCCAGGCGTTACAACATCCCTGCATTAAGTGCCGAAAAAGCAATATTGCCTGTTAACGGCAGCCGTGAGGCATTATTTGCATTTGCCCAGGTAATTATTGATACAACAAAAAACAACCCTGTTGTCATTTCACCTAACCCGTTTTACCAGATTTACGAAGGTGCGGCATTTTTAGCCGGTGCTACCCCCTATTTCCTGAATACATTACCTCACACAGACCCGGAACAAAATCATGTAATGGATTTCTCACGTGTACCGGCTGATGTAATGGCCCGTACCCAACTGGTATATATCTGCAGCCCTGGAAATCCATCAGGCAAGGTAATGAGCTTGGCGCAATGGAAAAATGTTTTTGAGTTATCCGACAAATATGGTTTTGTAATCGCTGCTGACGAATGTTATTCAGAGATTTATTTTGATGAGGCCAATCCGCCGTTAGGCGCTCTACAAGCAGCGCATCAACTAGGCCGCGGTTATAAGAACCTGGTTGTATTTAGCTCACTCTCTAAACGCTCCAATGTACCTGGTATGCGCTCAGGCTTTGTGGCAGGAGATGAAGCCATTATAGAAAAATTCACGCTGTATCGCACTTATCATGGCTGCGCCATGAACCCTGCCGTACAGGCTGCATCCATTGCAGCATGGAATGATGAGGCACATGTAGTCGAGAATCGCAGGCAATATGCTGAAAAATTCAAGGACGTTACACCACTGCTGGCTGATGTGCTTGAGGCTGCAATGCCTGATGCTGCATTTTATCTATGGTCCAGAATTAAAAGCGACAAATATTCAGATACGGAACTTGCGCTAAAACTTTATCGTGACTTAAACATCACGGTATTACCGGGCAGCTTTTTGGCCCGCGAAGCCCATGGTGTGAACCCCGGTAAAAATTTCGTACGTATCGCACTGGTTGCATCCTATGATGAATGCATCGAAGCGGCGCATCGCATACGTGAACATTTGCACTTATAGTAACAAGCGCGCCTCTATGAAAAAGCGCTGTCAGGTTTAACGGCGCTTTTTTATTACTGGCTTGCTGCCCTAATGACACCTTTGCACGGATAGACGAACTCAGTCATTCATGCAAAGGTCTCTTCTTTAATTTTACTGAAAGCGTTTTTGAGTAATTAAAGCAATGCCTATCACCAGCAGATTCTCTTTGATAAGGTTTTTCATGTTTCACCCCTTATAAACTGTACTATCTCACGCAGCACTAATTCATGCATCCCGGGATCCAGACAGTCGATTTCGACAATATCCTCCATACCCCGTAACCACGTCAACTGACGCTTGGCAAGCTGACGTGTCGCAAAAATACCTCTGTCACGCAATGTATTGATATCATATTGATCCGCCAGGAATTCCAAAGCCTGACGGTAACCTACACAGCGCATAGAAGTGCTGTCAGCAGTCAGCCCAGGATATTTTTGCACCAGCGCTTTCACTTCATCAATAAATCCATCGGCCAGCATCTGGCCAAATCTCAGCGCTATGCGGTCATGCAACACTTTACGATCGCTTGGCACCAATGCAATTTTAAGCAGCCGATACGGCAGGACTTCACCTGCAGAGGCTTGATGCAATGATGTCATTGACTGCCCGGTCAACCGGTACACTTCCAATGCACGCTCAATACGCTGCACATCATTAGGCTGCAGGCGCGCCGCTGTTTCCGGATCAACCTGTGCCAGTTTTGCATGCATGGCAGGCCAACCAACCTGCGCAGCTTCCTGCTCGATTTCCTTGCGTACTTCAGGGTTGGCTTCTGGCAGGTTACTCAAGCCTTCCTGCAAGGCTTTGAAATACAGCATGGTGCCGCCCACCAGCAAAGGGATTTTTCCACGTGCGGTAATCTCGGCCATCAGGCGCAAGGCATCTATCCTGAAACTGGCCGCTGAATAAGCTTCCGTAGGGGAAGTAATATCGATTAAATGATGCGGCGCTTTTCCTAAAGTTTCTGCATCCGGCTTTGCCGTGCCTATATTCATATTACGGTACACCAGTGCAGAATCTACACTGATAAGCTCTACCGGCAACTGTGAATAAAGCGCAACAGCGGCTCCGGTTTTGCCGCTGGCAGTTGGGCCCATAAGGAAAATTGCTGGAGGTAATACTGTCTGGTTCATTGATATGATTGAATGCACATATCAATTCAGCACGATGTTATAAAAAAATTCGTGTCGATTGATATGGCTATTTGGTTGAATAAAGTAAATATGAAGTATGTATAATACATCTTACTGCAGGTTTATGACGTGACTCATCAGTCATATTCAACTCTTGGTACACAATTTACTGGCGAGCTTATCCATGAATTTAGAAAAAGTTATTTTCGGTTTTTTTATCGTATTGGCAATGACGCTGAATTTCGGTTTTTTTCTAGGCGATATTGATAACCCCAGTCACCATCATGTTTACGAGTTATATGCAGCAATCGTAGTCAGCCTGATTGCTACCGTACTTAAATTTGGCGACAGAACCCATGTAGGTGCAATTCTGTTATCAACCAGCCTGGCCGCAGACCTGCAATTAATTACAGCCGCCATTTTATGGGCAGCAGTCGGTAACAGCATGGATGACACAAGCCTTACCGTCTATATTGTGTCACTTTCAGGCGGTGCACTGATGGCTAATTTTGTATCAGTAATCTTGCTAATCGCGGAGACTATCGGGCAACGTCGTTAATTGAATACCAATAACGCTTATTCTGATTAACCAAAGTGCTCGGTATTCTAAATGAATAGCATCCTCTTTCTGATTTTGCGCCGCCTGCGGCGGCCGCTAATTCTGATCATCGTTTGTTTCGCCATTGCCATTCTGGGTCTTTCCCTGATGCCGGGAACCGACAATGCCGGCAAGCCATGGCATATGAGCATATTCGAAGCGTTTTATGTCATCACCTATACTGCTACAACAATCGGATTTGGCGAAATCCCATATCCCTACAGCCAGTCACAACGCCTGTGGTTAACCTTCTCAATCTACCTGACAGTGATTCCATGGTTTTACGCCATAGGTAAAATCATCACCTTGCTTCAGGACACAGCATTACGGCTGGCCATTACCACAGAACGCTTTGCAAATGCTGTCAAGCAGCTACAGGAACCATTTTACATATTATGCAGCTATGGAGAATCCGCCAGCGTATTGGCCAAAACACTGGATGAAAAAGGCATGCGGGTCGTCGTGATCGAATCTCAGCAAGAACGCCTGAACGAACTCGACCTGGCAGAAACATACAGTGTGATTCCGCATCTGTGTGCAGATGCAAAATTGCCGGAAAACCTGATTCGTGCCGGCGTACACCACCCACTCTGCAGCGGTGTAGTGACATTGACAGATAACGACGAAGTCAACCTGGCCGTTGCTGTGGCTGTTAAACTGATTAATCCTGGCTTGCCTGTACTGGCGCGTGCTGAACGTGATGACATTGCCGCAAATATGGCTTCATTCGGTACCGACCACATCATCAATCCCTACACCATGTTTGGTGACCAGCTAGCCATGCGCGTCCATGCAATCGGCACTTATATTTTGCATGAATGGCTGACAGATGTTCCTGGTGACACATTACTTCCACCGGAAACACCCCCTAGAGGCAGATGGGTAGTGTGCGGCTATGGCCGCTTTGGTAAATCCGTAGTGCAAAATCTGGCACGTGAAAACATTACCACCACGATTGTAGAAGCAATGCCGGAACTGACCGGTTGCGACAACTGCATTGTAGGCAGCGGCACCGAAGCCAAGACCCTGCTTGAAGCGGATATCGAAAATGCAGTTGGCATTGTTGCCGGCACCGACAATGATATTAACAATCTATCGATTGTAATGACGGCTTACGAGCTTAACCCGAAACTATTTGTAGTGATACGCAAAAACAAAAGCCATAACAATACGTTATTCAAACAGTTTAATGCCGACATTACCATGCAGCCCACAGAAATTATTGCGCATGAATGCCTTGCGCACATGATTGCACCTTTACTTGCCCAGTTCCTGTCTCTGGTTCGCAACCAAAGTAACAGTTGGGCTAATCAGCTTATCAGTGAATTAGTTTCTGTTGTAGGTGAAACCGTACCAGAACGCTGGGCAATTACTGTGAGTGAAGACAATACCCCGGCCATTACAGAATTATTGAACAACAACATTTCCGTTTCCCTGCATAACCTGACGCAGGATCCTGCAGATCGCAACAGCCGGCTTAACCTGGTACCGCTCATGCTGCTGCGTAACAATATACCTATGTTGGTACCGCCACCATCCACGGCGCTTAGACTGGGCGACAGGATATTATTCTGTGGCAAGCCGGATGCCAGATCTGCCATCAACACCAGTATCAACAATGCAAAAGTACTTAATTACATTATTGACGGCATTGAAATACCGGATACATTCATCTGGCGCTGGTTTAAAAGTAAATTGCAATAAACTACTCGTAATGCGACCACATTCTTAATATCTTAACGATCTTTTCTGCTTCCAGAACCTGATAAACCAATCGATGCTGAATATTGATACGGCGCGAATAAGCACCTACCAAATCACCAACAAGTTTTTCATAAGGTGGAGGGTTTTGAAATGGATTTTCTGCAAGAACGTCCAGCAACTGCAAGGCTTTTTCTTTTAAACCCGCTGCGTCTAAATTTTTAGCGTCTTTTTGCGCTGCTTTTGTATATAGCAGTTGCCAACTTGCCATGCCTGGTTACCAGTCCAGCGTATCAGCAAGCTCAGTCACAGGCGTGGCCATACCTTCTCGAATAGATTCACGCATATTGGGAACAGATAGTAAAAACAAGGTTTCCTGCATGGCAGCCCAATCCTCAGCTGAAACCAACACAGCATTATTGCGCTTGCCCGTAATGACCAATGGCTGATGTGATTCAGCCGCTTCATCAATTAAGCGATATAGATTAGCGCGTGCTGTACTTGCGGATAATGTTTGCATAATTAGCCTCCAATAATTAAGAATAATGGTACGCTTTTACGTACGATAACTCAATAACTTCAGATGCGACACGAACTACGATTATTTTCCCCGCATAAACATCTTATCCAGGTCACTCATGCTCACCTGGAACCAGGTTGGTCGGCCATGATTGCACTGACCAGAGCGCTCGGTAGCTTCCATATCGCGCAGCAGTGCATTCATTTCCGGAATTGTCAGGCTGCGGTTTGCACGCACGGCGGCATGGCAGGCCATCGTTCCAAGCAATTCATTGCGCTGTTCAGTCAATGCCCTGCTTGCCCCGAACTCACGTAAATCACTAAGTACTGCTCGAGCCAGCTCCACTACATCGGAATTTTGCAGTATCGTTGGCACTGCCCGCACGGCGAGCGTAGTCGGCGACAGCACTGCAATATCAAATCCGAGCTGACGTAAACTATCATCATTGCTGCTTAAAACCTCCTGCACCGTAGCAACTTCCAGTTTATCTGCATTAAAACTTAGCGGTAGCAACAATGGCTGCATTGGCACACTTTTGCTATCCAATGCATTCTTGAGTTTTTCGTACATGATGCGCTCATGCGCCGCATGCATATCTACCACTACCAGGCCTTGGGCATTTTGCGCCAGCACATAAACACCGTGAATCTGCGCTACTGCAAAACCAAGCGGGTATTGCTCAACATCCGGCTGTGGCTGACCTGCAGTGTCACCAGCTTCAAACTCTGCTGCATAGCATACCGGGCTGGCATATTGAGGCTGGGTAATGGCACCATTTCTTGCACCAAACATGGTTTCATAAAAACCGCTAGGCTCACCCGCGCGCAGATTGATTTGCGATTGATACGTTGGGTAAGACGTACTGGCTGGTTGCTGTGCAAAAGGGTTATAACCGGCCTGACTGGCTGTAACAGCACTCGACATACCGGTAGGTGCAGCCAACGCTTTATTCAAAGAATGGAATATAAAGCGGTGGACTGACTGCGCATCGCGGAACCTGACTTCGGTTTTTGCGGGGTGTACATTTACATCGACCAATGTCGGGTCCAGATCCAGGAACAGCACAAAAGCCGGGTGACGGTCATGATGCAACACATCCTGATATGCCTGACGAATCGCATGCGCAATCAGCTTATCGCGCACAAAACGCCCGTTCACATACACATACTGTGTATCGCGACTATTGCGGTTAAAGGTAGGCTTGGCAGCCATACCCCACAGGCGCAACCCAGCGGCGGCCTCATCAAGGCTGATAGACTCAGCAGCAAACTCGCTGCCCAGCACTTCGGCAAACCTGCGTTCAGGCGCACTCACTGCATAGCGGCTTAGGGCGCGGCCATTGTGCTGCAGCATTAATGCTACATCCGGCCGTGAAAGTGCAATACGGTTGAACACTTCCTCACAATGCCCGAACTCGGTGCCTTCCGTTTTCAGAAATTTCCGGCGTGCTGGTGTATTAAAATAAAGATCAGCAACTTCAATCACCGTTCCAGCATCCAGCGCAGCGGGTTCAATCGCGGAAATATCGCTACCTTCCGACGCTATGCGCCAGGCATGTTTGGCATCTGCCTGACGGCTTAGCAGTTGTGTGCGTGAAATCGAAGCAATACTTGCCAGTGCTTCACCACGAAACCCCAGGCTTGCGACTGACTCCAGATCTTCAAGGCTGGAAATTTTGCTCGTTGCATGACGCGTCAACGCCAGCTCAAGGTCTTCTTTTGCTACACCGATACCATTATCTGTCACGCGTATCTGTTTAATACCGCCCTGCTGCAATGCCACCTGAATATCGGTACTGCCCGCATCCAGGCTGTTCTCCAGCAACTCTTTCAGTGCAGACGCCGGCCGCTCCACCACCTCACCGGCGGCAATCTGGCTGATAAGCTGGTCTGGTAATAATTGAATATGCATGCGTTTATTTTATTGGTTTTAAGGGTTAACTTTAATGATAGCCATTTTACCTGTTTTAGGCTAAATTCCTGAACGTATGGATTCAAACATCAAAGATTTATCGCTCTCCGGTTTTACATCAAGCTTTGCTTTGGCACGCAGCATAAAACGACACCATCATTTCTATCTGGGGCCAACCAACTCCGGCAAAACCTACCAGGCGCTGCGCACACTGGAAAAGGCGCAATCCGGCGTCTATCTTGCGCCACTGCGCTTGCTGGCTATGGAAGTCCGCGACAGGCTGGTTGCCGCAGGCGTGCCCTGCAACCTGATTACGGGTGAAGAACGTGTAATGATGGAGGGCGCGCGACATACTGCCTCCACCATTGAAATGATGAACCCGAACAAGTTAGCAGATGTCGCCGTCATTGATGAAATCCAGATGCTGCAAGACCCTGACCGCGGTTCGGCATGGACCTCCGCACTGGTTGGAGCACCCGCATCTACAGTCTTTATCTGCGGCTCAACCGCTGTTACCTCACCCTGTATTGATGTGATTGAAGCCTTGGGTGAAACCTATGACATTACTTACATGGAACGAAAAACCCCGCTGGTGCTGGAAGATGAAAGCCTTTGCGGCAATCGCTACAGCCGCCAAAAACTGAAACCGAAACTACAAAAGGGTGATGCAGTAATCGCATTTAGCCGCAAAGATGTGCTGACATTAAGCGCAAGGTTCCGGCAATGGGGGTTTACCGTAGCCACTATTTACGGTGCACTGGCACCTGAAGTACGGCGCACTGAATCTGAACGCTTCAACTCAGGCCAGGCCGATATCCTGGTTGCGACCGATGCCATTGGCATGGGCCTTAACCTGCCCATCCGCCGCGTGATTTTCTCGCACATCCATAAATTTGACGGCGTGGCTTCGCGCATGCTCAACATGACAGAAGTGCGGCAGATAGCCGGGCGTGCCGGCAGGTTCGGCCGCTATGAAACTGGCTATGTGAATGTACTGGAAAATGACGAGCTGATTCATATAGAACACATGCTTACGGCAAATGACACTGCGGACCTGGAAAAACTGCCTATCTCTATCAATTTAATGCAGATTGACGCAATCGCCGCCAGGCTGCAGACGCGCAAAATATCCGAAATCATGATTTACCACCAGGAGCGCACCCGCTGTGATCATGCGCTGTTTGCAATGGCATCACTTGACGCACAAATCAGCCAGGCGCTCCTGGTTGATGAATATGCACCGGATATGTCATTAAAAGATAAGTACATATTTACCTGTGCCCCCATATCACTCAATGTTGCCTTTGAAAAAGACTATTATCTGCTATGCCTGCAAAGCGTAGCACAATCAAAAATACGCCAACTGCCAGCACGTCCGTCATGGCTGGATTCAGGAAGCCCCAAACACCTGGAGGCTGCAGAACTACTAAGCCACAACCTGAGCCTGTACGCCTGGCTCAGCTTCAAGTTTCCACAGTTCTTTGTAGATGGCGATCAGGTCATGGCATTGCGGCAACAAGTCAGCCGCTACATTGAACGCGCCCTGCTCACGCAAGCTGGATACGGTGATACCAGCAGGGAAATTGACAGCCTAATGACCAAGAGGCGATAAGTATTAAGTACAATGCGGAAGCTTGAATTTATTGCCAAGTATCAATGTACTTGTTATTTTCACTTACAGAATTCATCGTAACTACCAGTAGACGCTAAATATCATATGGAAGTTTGGAAGCCATCATTTTCTTCCGGTCAATCCTGCGCCCATCGACAATGAACGTTCCATCACCTACAGCGTGAATCGTTCGCCTCTCTTTACGCTCAGTGTCAATATATGCGGCAACTGCCTCAAACACGACTATGTTGTGTTTTTTAACGATGTCGATGACCTTGCACTCCATATTGGCAAGGCACTCCTTGATTAAGGGGGATTTTACGGATTTACCCTGCACAGGTGTCAGCTTGAATTTGGCAAACTTGTCCGTGTCTTTCCCGGAGCACGTTCCAATGGCGACGACCTTATCCAGCAAATCAACCGTAGGAATAGCAATGACACACTCTTTATTCTTTTGCAACGCCGCGAAAGAATGGTTCCATTCACCCGTGAGGATAGCGAATACCGGGGTGAAATCCATTACCATGGTCCAGGAAATCGTCATGATATTGTTTTTCACCCCGTCATGGGTCGTCACAAGAACTACAGGTCCCGGCTCTATCAGGGTAAAGGCTTTTTTCAGTTCCAGCTGATGCATGAGCGCTCCTCATGATATTCATTTAGTCGACGCTCAGACCAAGCCAGTACGACATTTAGGGCACCTAACTCAAGTATTGAAAAATCACTTATTCCAACATCACGGTTTCCAGATATTCCGCCACTTCTGTACGCCAATGCAATTTTTCTTCAATGTGCCGCCGCATGGCGTCTGCGGCCAAGGGTTCACCATGTACGATGAAAGTTTTTTTAGGAGGGGATTCAAAGCCCCTGAGCCAGTTCAGGATTTCGGCATAATCGGCATGGGCTGAGAGATTGGTAATAGACTCGACTTTGGCCCGCACCGGTACGTATTCACCATGAATCTTGATTTCTTGCGCGCCATCGATCATGGCTGCACCACGTGTACCGGCAGCCTGGAACCCTGCAAATAGAATAGTATTGTTGGACTTGGGCGCGAATGCTTTCAGGTGATGCACTACCCGCCCGCCGGAAGCCATGCCACTGGCGGAAATAATAATCATGGGCCCTTTCATCTGGTTCAGGGCGCGTGATTCTTCCACACTGTTTACTATATGTGCCGTATGGTTTAATGCCGCACACTCTTCCCGTGATAAACGGTGCTCACCACGATGCTTGGTAAATATCGCAGTAGCATCGGCTGCCATCGGACTATTCAGGTATACCGGAATTTCATAAGGTATGGCACCCGAAGCCTTGAGCAAATGAATGTAATACAGTAATTCCTGAGCACGGCCAACGGCAAACGCCGGAATCACTACGACCCCTTTACGTTTTACGGTTCTGTTAATAATGGTCGCCAACTTGAGCATCGGGTCATCACGCTCGTGCAGGCGATTGCCGTAAGTGGACTCTACCAATAGATAATCCGCCTGCTTAATCGGCACCGGCGGCTTCATCAGGATATTATTAGGCCGCCCGATATCGCCCGAGAACAATACCGATGTTTTCCTATTATGAATACGTACGAATGCTGAACCGAGGATATGCCCATTGGGATAAAACTGGAGCGTGAGATCATCCCCAATGTTAATCTCCTGGTTAAATGGCACCGAAGTGAACAAATCCAGCGCCTTGAATGCATCTTCTTTTGTATATAGCGGCAATGCAGGATGGTGTTTGGAAAATCCGCGGCGATTGGCATATTCGGCTTCTTCTTCCTGTAGATGCGCTGAATCCGGCAGTAAAATCTTGCACAGATCACGCGTGCCATCGGTACAGTAGACCTTGCCGGAAAAACCATTTTTGACAAACAATGGCAGGTAGCCGGTGTGATCAATATGCGCATGCGTAAGTACTACTGCATCTACATCTGCGGGGTTGATCGGCAGCTTGGCCCAGTTTTTAAGGCGCAACTGCTTTAAACCCTGAAACAGGCCGCAGTCAATCAAGACGCGATACTTATCGCTCGTCAGTAAATATTTAGAACCAGTTACCGTACCCGTTGCGCCTAAAAATTTGAGTTGCATTTGGTGTCATCCTTAATCAAAACAATCGTAACTGCAATTCAGATATGGTTCACATTTTGCCTGGTCTTTTATCTAGTCTAGTGCGACTTTGGTTTTTGCCAATGCCGGATTGGTAGCAAAATATTGCTTGATACCTTCAAAAATTTTAGCAACCAGGCGTTCCTGATAGGCATCGTCATTGAGCCTGCTCTCTTCATCCGGGTTACTGATAAACGCTGTCTCCACAAGAATAGATGGAATGTCGGGTGATTTCAGCACCGCAAACCCGGCTTGCTCTACATGATTTTTATGCAGTTTATTGATCGTACCAATCTGCCCCAGAACCGCCTTACCCAGTTTCAGGCTGTCATTAATCGTTGCTGTCTGCGACAAATCCAGCAACGTTCTTGCCAATACCGGATCCTTGACATTTAAACTGACACCGCCGATTAAATCAGATTCATTTTCCTTTTTAGCGAGGTAACGTGCACTGGCACTGGTTGCACCTTTTTCAGAAAGTGCAAATACCGATGAGCCGCGCGCTGTCGGGCTGTTGAACGCATCGGCATGAATGGATATAAACAAATCAGCCTGCAGTTTGCGTGCCTTCACCACACGACCATGCAGCGGAATAAAATAATCGCCGTCACGGGTAAGCACGCCGCGCATATCCGGGTCTTCATCAATTTTGGCCTTGAGTTTTTTTGCTACCATCAAGGTAATATCTTTCTCGTGGCTACCGCTAGCACCGACTGCCCCAGGGTCTTCTCCCCCATGACCTGCATCAATTGCGATAATGATTTTGCGTGACCAGCCATTATCAATATCTGCATTGGGAAGGTTTTTAAGATTGGCACCATCCGGTACAAATGCGGTTTTTTCAGCGGTTTTATCATCCGTTTTTGCAGCTTCTACACTTGCTGCCTGATTCTGGCTATTATTCGTAGCAGATTGCACTTCCTGTATCGCCGGCTCAATCTCCGGCTTCACTTCATTTTCCTGTGTAACAATCTGTTGCTCAATATTGCCATGTGGCTGCAATTCTGATTCTGCAATCAACCGTGGCTGCGGAGATTGTATGGTGGCATCCGGCTTAACAGCACCGGCTTCATGACCTAGCTCTGCCAGCATTGCCATCAAAGGATCTTTAACCGGATATATATCCAGCACCAGTCTGTGTTTATATTCTCCCGCAGGCGGCAGAGTAAACAAACTGGGCTTCACTTCTGCCTTTAAATCAACCACCAGGCGCACGGTTCCGGGTTTAAACCTGGCAATGCGCAATTTCGCAATATATGGGTCACTGCCCATAATTTTTTCACTTAATGATTTCAAGGCAGCATTAAGGTCAATATCATCAACATCGACTACTATGCGCTCAGGATTTTTAAGCAGTGTCATCCTGTAGACAAAAGGCTTGCTGGCTTCGAGCGTAATACGGGTATAGTCCTGTGCAGGCCAGACACGCGCGGCTGTGACTGTATTGCCGGCTGCATATGCAGGCTGCAAGATAAAAATACCGTAAACCAAAACCACAAACGCAGTAATGCGCCTAAACAATGTATTTATTGAAGTACCACTAATATTCGACATGTTTTTAGTTTATATGCTGAACGCACTGCTGTCCACGCTCGCTGTATGCAGCCACATGAACAGTGCGCCCTGTTTCCCGGATATTGAAGCTGATTTCAATATCCGGTGCCGGTAATACTTGTGCCGCCTTTTCCGGCCATTCAATCAGGCATACACTGCTCGTATTGAAGTAATCCCGGAAGCCGGCAGCCTCCCATTCTTCTTCATCGTTAAAGCGATATAAATCAAAATGGTATACATTCAACTGTGCAGAATGGCTATCCAACATTTCATAGGGTTCAACCAAGGTGTAGGTTGGGCTTTTCACTTTTCCCACGTATCCCAACCCCTGTAATAGTCCGCGCACCAATGTAGTCTTGCCAGCGCCCAAATTTCCATGCAAATAAACGGTAAGGTCAGGCACAATAGCCTTCGCCAGCGCGGCGCCAAAATCAATCGTAGCCGCTTCGTCTGCCAAATCAAGTGTAGAATTATTATCCATGACTAACTCCGCCATCCATCCTGACATGCAGCATATGCAAGAATTGAGTACCCAAATTAAAAACTGGGGCTTGGCACTGGGCTTTAATCATGTTGGCATTACCGATACTGATTTGCATGCGGCAGAAGCCATGCATGAAGATTGGATTAAAAAAGGTTTCCATGGTGAAATGGATTATATGGCAAAACATGGCATTAAGCGTACACGCCCTGCCGAATTAGTGCCAAATACCCAGCGCATTATTTCTGTCCGAATGGATTACTTGCCGCCGAATGCTGTTAACAGTGAACATATTCTGGAAAACAGCGAAAAAGCTTTTATCTCACGTTATGCACTGGGGCGTGACTATCACAAGGTGATGCGCAATAAACTGCAAAAATTATGTGAGAAAATCCAGTCGGAACTACCAAGGTTCCACAATAATCATTTTGAATACCGCGCATTTACCGACAGCGCACCTGTCCTTGAGGTGGCACTGGCTGAAAAAGCAGGTTTAGGCTGGCGCGGCAAGCATACCCTATTGATTAACAAGGATCGTGGCTCATGGTTTTTCCTGGGTGAAATCTATACCAACCTGCCACTTGTCATTGATGCGCCGGCAACCAACCACTGCGGCACCTGCTCCAGCTGCATGGATATTTGCCCGACCCAGGCCATTACTGCGCCCTACGAGGTGGATGCGCGACGCTGCATCTCTTACCTGACCATAGAGCTGAAAGGCAATATTCCGCCGGAACTGCGGCCACTGATTGGTAACCGCGTTTATGGCTGTGATGACTGCCAGCTTTACTGCCCGTGGAACAAGTTTGCCGAAATCACGGAAGAAACCGATTTTCATATCAGGAATGGGCTGGATAATATCAGCCTGATTGAATGCTTCAATTGGAGTGAAAAAGAATTTAAAACCAATATGGCCGGCAGTGCCATTTACCGTATTGGCTACGAGCAGTGGCTACGTAACATTGCTGTTGGCTTGGGAAACGCAAAAACCACACCTGAAATTGTTGCAACACTGCGATCACGCGAGAATAGTGCTTCCGATATGTTACGGGAACATATCAACTGGGCGCTGAACAGGCACCTTATTTCAACAGCATGACATCTGGATTGCCGCCCGCAGCGCTACGCATGCGGCTAAAGGCTAAATCGCTCGCAATGACGCCATCGCGAGGCCGCAGGCCGCGGCGATCCAGCAAAGCAGGTTTCATCAAAAATAAATAGTATCGAATCAACAATCAAAGCAGCTAGCCAAATGGCCCTACTGATACCGCAACGCCTCAATCGGGTTCAGCCGTGCCGCTTTGCGCGCCGGATAAAAGCCAAAGAATATCCCGACACTGGCCGCCACCGCAAATGCAAGTGTGATTGACTCTGTGGTCACTACCGTATCTGTTCCGGCGAAATTTTTCACCAGCATCGCCCCGCCCACTCCGATCAATATTCCAATTACACAGCCTACAATCGAAATCACAAAAGCCTCCAGCAGGAACTGCAGCAGGATATCGCGCTCACGCGCGCCGATTGCCATGCGGATGCCGATTTCACGAGTGCGCTCGGTCACCGACACCAGCATGATATTCATGATACCAATGCCGCCTACCAGCAGCGAGATAGATGCAATCGCCCCCAGCAGCAATGCCATCGTGCGCGTAGTTTCGGCAGCGGTATTGGCAATCGCCGTCAAGTTACGCACCGAGAAGTCACTATCCGAGCCCTCACGGATATTATGACGCTGGCGCAGCAGGCTGTTAATGTCTTCTTCAGCCTGCGGCATGGCCTTATCTGATTCTGCCTGTACCAATATCATTCTTACAGTACCTGGCAGCTGGTTGCCGAACAGTTTGCGCTGCGCCGTGGTGAGCGGCACGATGATGGTATCATCCTGATCGCGGCCATCCAGGCTTTGCCCTTTAGGGTTGAGTACACCAACGATGATAAAAGGGCTTTGCTTGATACGGATAGTTTTGCCCACCGGGTCGGTATCATCACCAAAAAGATTATCAGCCGTTGTTTTGCCGATGAGTGCCACGCGTGTGGCAGAACGGATATCGGAATTGGAAAAAACATAACCGTTATCAATCACCCAGTCCCGTATTTCCATATAACTGGGCATAGTGCCGATCACGGCGGTATTCCAGTTATTTCCTGCATAAATCACCTGCGCACTCCCCATGGTGACCGGTGCCACTGCTGCGATGCCATCCAGTTCAGCGATGGCGTCAGCATCTTTCACATTCAATGAAAGCGCATTGCCTGTGGCTGATCTTGCCCCGGCAGTATTCGGCGGGCCGGAAAGCACGATAAAAAGATTACTGCCCATGGAGCTGATGGATTTCTTGATGGATTGCTGCGCCCCCTCACCTATGGCCATCATCATCACCACAGCCCCCACGCCGATCATCATGCCCAGCATGGTCAGGAAGGTGCGCATGCGATTTGCACCCATTGCATGCCACGCCTCGCCCAGCATCGCCGTAAACATTAGTTCACCTCCATTACTGCCGGCTGCGCATAACTGTCATGCACGATTTTTCCGTCCAGAAACCGCACCTGCCGCTTCGCATGCTCGGCAATATCATGCTCATGCGTTACCAGCACGATAGAAATGCCTTCAGAATTCAGGCCATCAAACAGCTGCATAATTTCCTCACTGGTCTTGCTGTCCAGATTGCCAGTCGGCTCATCTGCCAGAATCAGGCGCGGATCATTGATGAGTGCCCGTGCAATAGCTACACGCTGCTGTTGCCCTCCGGAAATCTGGTTGGGCCGCGAATTCAGATAACCACCAAGGCCAACCTTGGTCAGTACCTGCTCTGCTTTCTCATGCCGTGTTCTTTTGTCTACACCGGAATATACCAACGGCAGTGCAACATTATCCAGCAGGGTGGACCGCGCCAGCAGGTTAAACCCCTGAAATACAAAGCCTATCGTCTTGTTTCTAAGCTGTGCCAGTGCATTACCGCCCAGCAATGACACCTGATGTCCATCCAGCAGATACTCTCCCGCCGTTGGCCTGTCCAGACAGCCTAATATGTTCATGAAAGTGGATTTACCAGAACCGGAAGGCCCCATAATCGCCACATAATCACCACGTTCAACGATAAGGTTCACATCCTTGAGTACAGGGAAAGCCCCAGCCGCTGTCTGGTAATTCTTGTACAGATGGCGCACCTCTATCACGTTACTCATCAAAATACCTTGACCATCAGCGCTTAGAACATTCTCGGTGCGCGCATCGCAGTGCCTGATGCCTGACCATCTGCCTGTGCATTACCGACAATCACCTGATCGCCAGACTTCAAGATATCGCTGACGATCTCGGTCAGCTTGCCATCAGTAATGCCCACCTTGACTTCTCGCAACTGTGGATTGCCATCCTTCAGGATATATACCTTGCCTTGTCCCCAACCGCCAGTTGCAGACGTCTCAGCAGTTTTTTTTCTTCTGCTTTTGCCTTGGCCTTGATTTGCATCATTAGCAGCGGGCTTGAAACTGTCAGCACCATTATCAAGTTTAGGCTTATAGCGTAATGCAGCATTCGGCACCAGCATGACATTATCATGCTTGGCAAATACAATACTCACATAAGCCGTCATGCCGGGCAACAGTATCTGTTGGGGGTTATCTACAGAGATAACCACGTTATATGAAACAACATTAGAGGTAGTCACCGGATTCAGGCGTATCTGCTTCACTACCCCTTCAAAATTAAGATTTGGAAACGCATCCACACTGAACTTGGCAAGCTGCCCCTCCTTGATATTGCCAATATCAGCCTCAGCAAAACTGGTATCTATCTGCATCTTGGATAAATCCTGTGCAATCTTGATCAGCGTTGGTGTCTGAAAACTGGCCGCTACAGTTTGCCCGACATCAATCTGCCTGTCGATCACGATACCTGACACCGGCGAGCGGATAACGGAATATGACAGGTTGGTTTTATCGCGCTGCAATTGCGCCCGCGCACTTTCCAGTACGGCTTGTGCAGATTTCAATGCCTGCACAGACTGGTCCAGCTCCTGCCTTGATACATACTCCTGCTCAAACAAGGAGCGGATTCTGGTTTCATTAGCTTTGGCAAGCTCTACAGATGCCTCTGCATTACGCACCGCACCCCGGGATTGCGCAATCTGCGCTGCAAACAAGGCATCATCCAGTTCAAGCAGCACCTGGCCTTTTTCCACCTTATCGTTAAAGTCTACATACAGCTTGCTGACACGACCGGATACCTGCGTGCCGACACTTACCAGTGTTACCGGATTGATCGTGCCATTGGCAGAAACAGCCTGCTCGACATCACCCTGCGTGACGGTGTCTAACTTATATAAATCCTCCGGCTTTAATTGTCTGCTACCCGTGTAGAAATAATACCCGCCAGCAAGCAGTGCCAGAATCATCAGAGGAAAGAACAATTGCCTTATAACTTTTATCATGAGTTCACTTTTAAGGATTTATTTCTTTGAGCGCCTTACCGCCATCAGGTAAGGACTGGATCATAATACTATCTAACACGCCGATCGCCTGAGCTAGCGTGGCACGCGCAATGTTTCTGTTCAGGTCAGCCTTGATCTTTTGCTGATCTGCGCTTGCCAGGGCACTCTGTGCATTCAGTGTATCAATGATATTGCCAACGCCGGCTTTATAACGCCCCAGCGCCACACGGGCCGATTCTTTTGCACTGTTTACCAGAACCTCAGCAGATTTAATAGTTTCATGTGCGGTACGCAGGTTCTGGAACGCTGTCCATACATCTAAAGATATCTGCAGCTTTAGTTGATCACGCTGTGCTTTTTTTACTTCTGCAGCCGCCTCGGCAGCGCGTATCCTGTAAGTTGGTGCGTAACCGGAAAAAATCGGCACAGCAACAGTCAACCCCAGTGTGGAGGTATTACTTGACGATAAGCTGCTGCCATCCTGAAAACTATTGGATAACCCGATAGAGACCGTAGGCTTTGCTGCTGCACGGCTCGCTTCAATCGTTGCCTTTGCCGCGTTTACCTGCGCCTCGCTCGCCATCAGGTCCGGGCGACGCACACGGGCATACTCAATTAACTGGTTAATATCTCGCTCGACTTCACTGGTATCGACCGGGGTATTAACCGTACGCATCAGCTTGAGTGGTGTATTGGCATTCAAGCCCATCACATTTGCCAGGATACCGTAATCGGTTTTAAGGATGCCTTCCACACTGATTCTGCTCAGCACAGCCTGGGCATAAGCTGTTTCAGCCTGTAATTTATCTGCCGGCGTAGAAACGCCAGCTTTATATTTAGCCTCGGCCGCCTTAAAACTTTCCAGGTTGAATCGTTCGGATTCGCTGGCGGCCTCAAGCGCTGCTATATCGCTCTGCACCTGGTAATAAGCTTTAATTGTGGCAAGCAATAAATTCTGGACAATAACACTCTGTGTCGCGTTCACAGCATTCAATAACTGCCGTGCACTTTCAAGCGTAGCATCACGGTTACCAAAATCATAAAGCAGATAAGAAGCAGCCAGGCTATTGTTGAGATTATTGAATGTGCGCCCCCTGCTGGGTGACTTGGGGTCAACCAGACTTTCGCTAACTCCGACATTATCCGTTAAAGTTGGTAGAAAAGCAGATTTTGCAATACCCAGCTGTGCTGCCTCTACCTTTACATTTGCATAAGATTCCCGGGTCTGCGGATTGTTGCATAAAGCCGCTTCGGCAACGTCCGCCAGTGTTAACGGCCTATTAAAATCAATAGCAGCACAGGATTCGCCCGCTATTTCCGGTCTCAAACCTGCACCGTATACCACCGGAGGCAATTCCAGCGTTGTGGACAAAGGATCGCCATCGCCATACCAGACAGTACCAGCGGCCATCGCCTGCGATACCATCAACAGGCTAGATACCGTCACTGATATAAAGGTTTTACGTAACATTTGTACCTGTTCTTTAAATTTGGGTTCTGCATCAAAAACCTTTATTTTCCTGACTTGAATACTGAAACATAGCAAGCATGTTTGATTATCCTGATAGTTAAAAGTTTAAACTGCTCAAGGACCAAACTGCCACTTAACGCCAAACCAACATAATAGAGATACAAATCTATTACAGCATCAATATTTTACAGCGCAAAATACAACTTAACTTAACCATCAAATAAATTAAGTTAATTTGTATAAGTACGATGTAAATACTCGTTAATACACCTAAATCTAAGGTAAAAAATCACTCTTTAGATTACACCAAAATACAGCCATGTGTAATTTATGGAATTCATCTACAATATGTCCTCATGGCCTCACGACAGAACAACTCAAGCTCATTTAAGCTAAATTTAATCTTAGCTTTTATCTGCCTGGTTATTTTCAGTGCCTTATTTACGATTTATGTACTGGCGGAAAAACGGATCGATCACGCCAATGAATTGCGCCACCAGTCACTTTTATTAGCTAACGAATTACGTGAGTCTTCCGATGACCTCACCCGCGCAGTTCGCACCTATGTGGTAAGCGGCAACCCCATTTATAAACAGTACCATTCTGAAATCATCAATATCCGTAATGGAAAACTAGCGCGCCAGCCTGATTACCATATTGGCTATTGGGGCTTAAGCCAGCAGAAAAACCAGCATTCAATCGTTGGTTCCGGCAAAGCTATTCCACTTATGGAATTAATACGTAAAGCAGGATTCAGCGAGAAAGAACTTGCAAAACTCTCCGAAGCAAAAGAAAAGTCTGACAAACTGATCATTACTGAATACGCAGCAATGAAGCTGTTTGAGTCTTCAAGGCATACTGGCGATAAATACCACATTGCAGCATTGCAAATGCTGCATGATGATGCTTACAATCAAGCCAAAGCCGGAATTATGCGGCCCATCAGCGATTGTTACCACATGATGGAAGATCGCACATTAAACCTGGTTAAATCTCAGGAGCAACTAGCCCTGAATATGCGTTATGCGGTTATTTTTTCTGGCTTTATACTACTGTTCCTATTATGGAGAACCTATCAGTCAATACGCTCAACTCTGGGTGCACCGCTTAACGAGTTGCAAACACAAATCGCCAGAATCGGCAGCGGTGATTTCAATGACCCGATTCCAGTATATAAAGGCATGGAAAACAGCGTCATGAGCTGGCTCTCCGAAACACAGAAAAAACTTTCCAAGGCGCATGCCGAGAACGTAAGACTGACAAACTTCTATGCTGCACTTAGTTGCTGTAATGAAGCAATCATCCGCAGCAAAGACGCTACCGAACTTTTTAACTCCATATGCCGTGATGCAGTTAACCATGGCAAAATGAGTATGTGCTGGATAGGCATGCTGGATGAAAGTTCTCATCATGTAAAACCTGTTGCTTCCTATGGACTGGGAATTGAATATCTTAACGGTATTGAGGTCTCTATATTTGCTGATGATCCGACCGGCCAGGGGCCTACAGGTATTGCCATGCGTGAAAACCGGCCAGTCTGGTGCCAGGATTTTACACATGACTCAATAACCACCCCATGGCATGAGCGCGGCAAACAATTCGGCTGGGGCGCGTCAGCTTCATTACCGCTGCATCAAAAAGAAGAAGTAATCGGTACAATTAATTTTTACACAAAAGAAATCAATGCGTTTGATGAAGGTGTGCAAAAACTGCTATTAGAAATGGCTATAGACATCAGTTCTGCCATAGGCCGCTTCGATGACGAGCTGCAGAAGGATAAAATGCAGGATGAACTGCGCAAATTATCGCTGGCGGTTGAGCAAAGTCCAAACGCTATTGTGATTACCGACCTGGATGCCAATATTATTTTTGCAAACTCTGCACTGCACAGATCTTCCGGCTATGGCGAAAGTGAAATTATCGGTAAAAATCTGCGCCTACTTCAGTCAGGAAAAACCCCAACCAAAACTTACGAAGAAATGTGGTTAACCATAACACATGGCGATATATGGAAAGGCGAACTTATCAATCGCCGCAAAGATGGTACCGAATTTACTGAATATGTCATCATTTCGCCGGTTCGTAATAATGATGGCAACATCACAAACTACCTTGCAATCAAAGACGATATTACCGAAAAGCTGGAAACTGGCGAACGCATCCAGTATCTGGCGCATTTCGACCAGCTTACCGGCTTGCCTAATCGCACCCTGTTGCAGGATCACCTCAAATATGCGATCAGCCTGGCGCAATACAACCGCAGCAGCCTGGCAATCATGCTGGTGGATTTAGACCACTTTAAATACATTAATGACACATTAGGACACAGCATCGGCGACCAGATGCTTGTAGAGTTAGCAGCACGCATCAAATCCGTGTTGCACGAAGAAGATACAGTATCACGTTCAGGCGGTGATGAATTTGCGATTGTCTTGCCAACCACCACAGAAAACAGTGCAGCCAATCTTGCAACTAAATTGCTGGAAATAATATCAGCGACATTTATGGTTGATCATCATGAATTGATTACCACAGCCTCAATAGGTATCGCTATTTACCCGAATGATGGGGATGATATAGAAATACTTTACAAGAATGCTGATACTGCAATGTATCGAGCCAAGCAGGCGGGGCGGAACGGTTTCCGTTTCTTTGCCCAGGAAATGCAAGCCAGTACCGAGCGAAACTTACAATTGGCAAACGCCTTGCGCTTTGCCATTGATCGCGATCAGTTACAACTACACTACCAACCCCAGATTTCAATTGATGACGGCCATATGACCGGAGTAGAAACATTAATTCGCTGGCAGCACCCTGAATTAGGAATGATCTCACCGGTAGAGTTCATTTCTATCGCCGAAAATACAGGGCAAATTGCCAAAATTGGCGAGTGGGTGCTGCGCAACGCAGCAAAACAGATGAAAGCATGGCTAGTTTCCGGTTTACCTATTCCAGTAATAGCAGTCAATATTTCAGCAATCCAGTTTCGTGACAGTAATTTCCCCGAGTTGGTCACCTCCATACTTAATGAAGAAAATTTAGCGCACCACTATCTGGAGTTAGAGCTTACGGAAGCTGCTGCCATGGATAATCCAGAGGCCGCGATCGAGATGATGGACAAGCTCAACAGCCTGGGCATACGCATCTCAATAGATGACTTCGGTACCGGTTACTCTTCATTAAGCTATCTAAAACGCTTTAAAGTTTACAAGCTAAAAATTGACAGGTCTTTTATACACGACATTACGGAAGATGCTGAAGACAAGGCCATTGTTGCAGCAATTATTAACATGGCTACCAGCTTGGGAGTGCACACGATTGCCGAGGGAGTAGAAACCGCAGGCCAACTTGCATTCCTGAGGCTGCAAGGCTGTAATGAAGTTCAAGGCTACTATTTCAGCAAACCCCTCCCCGCAGACAAGATTGAAGCTTTTGTGAAAAATACTATTGCCGCGCCACTGGCAATGCCTGATGATTAAAAATCAGCCTCTTGCCATTAACCAGGATTATATCTTTTTCTGCGCCAGCATTGCAGCGCCAATCATACCTGCATGATCGCCCATATCGGAAATATGCACCCCCACTTTGCCGCGCAATGCAGGAATTAAATCCTGATCCAATCTCTGCTGAAAAACCGGCTGCATGAATTGCCAACCGGCACTCATACCACCGCCAATAACTATCTCGGTCACATCAATTACCTTTAAAATATGTGCCAGAGCCTGCGCAAGCGACTCACCAGCCAGCCCATAAGCTGCTATCGCATTCTGGTCACCTGCTCCGGCACGGGATGCGATTTCTGCAGCACTGCAATGTTCCCCGCTAGCCTCCAGGTAAGTTATCGATACACCGCTGGCCGAAGCATACTGTTCCATACAGCCGTGATTACCACATCCGCATAAGCGTCCATTAGGCGCAGTAATAATATGCCCCACTTCCATTGCCACGCCGTGCTGCCCGGGGAATGGGCTGCCATTCAGGATAAGGCCACCCCCTACCCCTGTTCCAAGGCCAAGATAAATCATATTATCGGTAGGTGCAGCAGCCATTACAAATTCACCATATGCTGCGGCCAGTGCATCATTCTCGGTAATCACAGGCAAGGCAATTAATGTACCTAAGTCTTTGCTCAAGTCCACATTACTTAAGCCCGGCAGATTTGGGGACAGTGATATTTTCTGTGTATGCGGGTCAATAAATCCCGGAAAACCAATACCAACAGCCATGACTGCCGGGTACTTTGCACGTACGGTCTCGATTGCACGCACAATTGTGCCTAGTATCTCCCGCCAGGCCTGCTCAGGGGATTTCCGGTGGAATTTACATAAAACGGAAAAGTCTGCCTGGAACCGCATCTCATCCAGTAGCCGTGGTGGCTTATTCTGCATATCGCCGCATTCCACTACACCCAAGCGCAGGTTAGTGCCGCCTACATCAATGCCTATCATCAATGCCATAATCTAATGCCGCCCGGTACGATCCACCAGGTTCCTGAAAAAATCTTTTTGCGCTTGTGTCAGCTGCTGCCAGTTAAAACGCCAATGCCAATTCCCGGTTGCGGTTCCCGGCGTATTCATCCTGTGTATCGTATCCAACGCTAAAATATCCTGCATAGGAATGATAGCCAAATTAGCCTTTGACTCCATCGCCATTTCAATCAATGCGTGAAGTATATCCAACGCCTGATCCTGATCGCTATTTTCACGCAGGTGCGCATGCACATGCGCAAGTTGATTTTCATCCATGCTGCTATGCCAGCCAATGGTCGTGTCGTTATCATGTGTGCCGGTATAAACCACACTGTCAGGCTCGATGTTATGTGGTAAATATGGATTATCCGGCTCTCCGCTGAAAGCAAACTGCAGGATTTTCATGCCGGGCAAACTGTATTTTTTTCTTAATGCATCCACTTCTGCCGTAATAATACCTAAATCTTCAGCCACCAGATCAAGATGCGGCAGCGCTGCCTTGATTGCGGCAAGCAAGGCATCACCCGGCGCCAGCGCCCACTGTCCGTTAATCGCTGTTTCTTCATCCACAGGAATTTCCCAGGCTGCTTCCAAGCCCCTGAAGTGATCAATACGTACAATATCAAACAACTCGCTCTGGGTTGTCATACGTGCGATCCACCACGAAAATTCATCCTGGGCCATGGCCTCCCAGTTATAGTGCGGGTTACCCCAGCGCTGGCCTGTTTCAGAAAAATAATCCGGAGGCACACCGGCAACCACCGTCATTTTTTGGTTTTCATCGAGTTTGAATAAATGCGGCTGCGCCCATACATCTGCGCTATCGTATGCGACAAAAATAGGAATGTCACCGAACATCTTGATGTTTTTTTCATTTGCGTATTTTTTAAGCGCCATCCATTGCGTAAAAAATACAAACTGCGCAAATTTTATGACAGAGATTTCCTGGGCCAGATCTTCCCTTGCCTGCCTTAATGTGGGGATATCGCGTTTTTTATACGCTTCTGGCCAGTAATTCCAGCCAGCCTGATTGAATTTTGCACGCAAAGCCAGAAACAAGGAAAAATCAGATAGCCAGTCTGCCTGCTTGCTACAAAAGGTCATGAAATCTTTACACTCTTTTGTGTCAGGATGCTCAGAAAAAGTTAAAAAGGCCTTGGTCAGCAAAGGCATTTTATCTGTAATGAGGCCGCTTAAATCCTCTTTATCAAGCAGGCCTAGTATCTGCAAGGCCTCAAGGCTAATAAAATCAGGATTTCCTGCATGAGCTGATAGACATTGATACGGGGAGTTATCAGCATGCGTCATGTTGATTGGCAATGTCTGCCATACCGTTGCGCCGATTTCGTGCAGAAAATCAACAAACCGATATGCCTCTGTACCTAAATCACCCGTATAAAAAGCACTCGGCAATGAACTTACGTGCAACAGCACTCCAGCACGGCGCTGGTTTTCTAATAATATGTTAGCTTGCAATGGCATAGATATTTTTTATTCTTAATAATCCGCACTTCAATTTTAAAATTTCAGTCGAAACTTGAATTCCTACTGTTTATTGCACGTCCGAATCAAACATAGCAGCTTTTAATATCGGCATTACATCTTAAGACTGCCCTCGCCTCATCGTACCGGCATTTTCAGAATGACCGCCGCCGGCACTGATTTTCTGATGCAATACATCAGGCACCGGCTGATCCAGCAATTTATACAAGTTTATTAAATTACGACGGTACAGCTGATCAAAACTTGCAACGCTATCAGATGAGTTGTAGTCGCCAAACCACCAGAACCAGTCAGATCCTTCACAGATTGCTAATTGCCGCTCGCATGCCTTAAGCTGATCTGGCGTCAGGTCATTCCGGGAAATAACGCTGTCATATGTCTTTTTAGCTGCACATAGTAAATCCCATGCCTTGTTCTTATCTTCACTGCCTATCCAGGTACTGAAAGTGCCGTACACCCAGCTACCGGCAGCAACCTGTGGCAGAACAGGCGCGGATGATCCCTGATCAAGGGTATTTTTATTTTGATACATATCAACAATGTCGCTGAATGTTGTCATTTTTATATCAGCATGACTGGTTAGCGCGGCATAGAGCTCTGTCAAAAAGTAATAACCGTTATAAGGGAAGTACTCCCATGCATTTTCCCCATCCAGAATTACGCTTACAACCCTGGGTTTATCTGTCTTATTGTTCTGATGAATAGTTTCCAATGTTCCAATGAAATCGTTCACCGCATCATTTGAGTGTATTTTTGCATATTCAAAACCAATTTTATCGGAGAGTTGATCATCCCTGAAAAAGCATAAAATATCGTTTTTACCGTTAGTGATACGGTAAGGCTGATACAAATATTCATCTTTATCGGTATTGCCCAAATGAGATTTAAGCAGACTGTTCGAGAGCACCGCCTGCCCAGTTGCAGCCCACTCTACGCCATGGTCTGCCATCAAGGACAATGCTGCATGCGAAACACCCCCCTCCGCTGGCCACATGCCACGGGGAATAACACCAAAATGATGCTCATGAGATTCTTTGGCGGATTGTACCTGCGCAACCGCACGTGCCTGGCCGCCCAGATAACTTATACTTTCGGGCAAGGGTGCTTCAGGCATCGCATCCAGTGCTGACCTGAAATCAAGTAGCAACGGCAATATCGGGTGATAATAAGGGGTAGTCGAGATCTCGATCTGTTTACGCTCCATCAATGCTTTATAGCGTGGGATAAGATTCGAGATTGTTTCTGCGACCACCTCGAATAGTTGTGTGCGTTCTTCATATGTAAACAATATGCCCTTAGCCATCAACCCCTGCACTACCGGATTTGTGCGGCGGAGACTTTCTCCGCACCATGCCAGGTGGTACCAGACCAGCAAGTCAGCTTTATACTGCGCTGACAAATAGTGGAATTCATCCGAGTCGCAAGCAAGCTGCTCTGACATGATTGGTTCGACCAACTGATACAGTTGCAGCAAGCGCTGATAATGCGGAAACGGGCTCAGCATTTTTTCATGATGACTCTTGAAACAGCTGTCAACAATCAAACGACACTGTTCATGACTGATAGCACTCAGGTCTTCCTTCTTCAACAACGCCAGCAACGGGTCACGTATGGAGTTGCTCTTGAACTGCCGGGTGTAATCTTCCAACTGCTCCAGCAGGATTGGCACAAAATTGAAACTAACACGCGCAGCCGGATTAGACTCAAGGTGATATGCCATATCACTGTAGTCTTTGATGGCATGCAAATATGTCCACGGCAGCACATATTCATTGGTTACCAGATCGCGATAATCCGGCTGATGCATATGCCAGTACAAATTTAAATATAACTTGGGACGATTAGCACTCACTTCAGAATAAACCTTAACTATTAATTAAAAACTTTAGAAACTTTTACAGAATGAAATCTTGATGATGGGCCAAGGGCCCATCATCAAGATTATTTTAGAGATTGAGAAAATTAATTTCGACTAAACAACGCGATACAGGTCTTGTCCGAGCATGTCCGGCGTAACCAGTACAATGCCTTTTTCAGAAACATAAAAACGTTTGGCATCAAGGTCTAAATCCACCCCGATCTGCATTCCTTCAGGGATTATGCAGCCACGATCAACCACTACATTCTTCAAAACCGCATGGCGATTGACAGTGACCTTGGGCAAAACGACCGAGCCTTGAATATCACAGTAACTATGCACACGCACATCTGAAAACAATACAGAGTCTGTGACACAAGAACCGCTAATCAGGCATCCGCCGGACACCAGTGAATCTGTTGCTTTACCTGTACGTCCTTCATCGTTAAACACAAACTTAGCCGGCGGCAACTGCTCCTGATAGGTCCAGATCGGCCATTCCCGATCATACAAATTAAGCTCAGGAATAACCTTGGTAAGCTCCATATTGGCTTCCCAGTAAGCATCAATCGTACCGACATCGCGCCAGTAGAAGTTATCATTTTTTGCACCAACACAGCTATCAGTAAAGCGATGCGCCTGCACTTTATATTTATTGATGATGTAAGGGATGATATCCCCACCAAAGTCATGGCTGGATTTTGGATCGCCTGCATCACGAATTAACTGCTCATACAGGAATTTTGCGTTAAATACATAAATACCCATACTCGCGAAAGCTTTGGTAGGGTCATCTGGCATATGCTTGGGATTTGCCGGTTTCTCTGCAAATTCAACCACTCGATCCGCTTCATCTACAGCCAGCACTCCAAAACCTTTTGCATCTTCCAGGGGCACATTAATACACGCTACAGTCATGTCGGCATTGTTTTTAACATGCGTTGCCAGCATTTTGCCGTAGTCCATTTTATAAATATGGTCACCAGCCAGGATAAGAATATATTCTGCGCCACCCTCGCGCAGCAAATCTATATTCTGATAAACAGCATCGGCTGTGCCCCTGTACCATTCTTCGGAAATACGCTGCTGAGCAGGGATAATATTCACATACTCATTGAATTCGCCGCGCAAAAAACCCCAGCCCCGCTGGATATGCTGAATCAGGCTCTGCGCCTTGTATTGTGTAGCGACATTAATGCGGCGAATGCCGGAGTTAACGCAATTTGATAGAGGGAAATCAATAATACGGAATTTTCCGCCGAATTGTACAGCCGGCTTAGCACGCCAGTCTGTGAGACTCTTTAGGCGGCTACCGCGTCCGCCTGCAAGAATAATCGCGACAGTGTGTTTAGTTAAGGTACTAATAAAACGATCTGAATGTTGGTCTATTTGCCGACTGTTCGACATGATGCCCTCCTGAAGTTTATATAGTTACTCAAATTGTGCCAGCTGGGCCAACTGGCTTATTTTTACTTCCGACTACGATTGATTACATTATAATCAGCTTAAAGCACTATAATCTAGATTAATTGGTTAAATTTTAATAAATAAAGTTAATAATAAACTTTAAATATATGTAGCAGGGGATACGCATCTTGGTAAATTCCAAAACAGCTCAAACCGAGTCTAAAGCTAACGCTCATGCGCGCCAGCTTATATTACATGCCCGTCATCATGATCCTTTCAGTTTTTTAGGACAGCATGCAAGCCGCGACAATAGCGAGAATCGTTTTGTTTACCGTGCATTCATACCTAGTGCCGGTGAAGTACATATAAAAAATGGTACGGACTGGATTCAACTGGAAAAAACACACCGCGATGGGCTGTTCGAACTCCACTATACAACCGTGCTGCCTGTACCTGCGCTACTTAAAGTACAGTCTGGCGATCACAGCTATGAAACTTATGACCCCTACTCATTTAACACCAGCATCACGCAGGATGAACTGCATTTATTCGGCGAAGGCCGCTTAAAACAAGCCTATAAGACTTTAGGCGCGCAATTTATTACGCAGGATAATATTCGGGGCGTGCGTTTTGCAGTGTGGGCGCCAAATGCGGAGCGTGTCAGCGTAATCGGCAACTTCAATAACTGGGATGGGCGCATTCATTCAATGCGCGCCCATGGCTCCAGTGGAGTTTGGGATATTTTTATCCCGGGCCTGACTACAAGTGACACTTATAAATTTGAAATTCGCAACCGCCATAGCGGTGCTATCCTGGTAAAAACCGACCCCTACGGCTTCGAGTATGAACAACGCCCCGGCACAGCTGCCAAAGTAAGTGCTAGCCACCACCAATGGCAAGACAAGGAATGGTTAGTTGCACGTAAAAAACGCGACTGGCTGCATAGCCCTTTCAACTGCTATGAAGTGCACTTGGGCTCCTGGCAGCGCAATGCAAAAGGACATTTCCTGACTTATCGCGAGCTGGCAAAAACACTGGTGCCGCATGTTGCCAGTATGGGCTATACCCACGTTGAACTTTTGCCGATCACAGAACATCCGCTCAATGAATCATGGGGCTATCAAACCACAGGCTACTTTGGCGTCACCAACCGGTTTGGCTCGCCGGATGATTTACGCTTCTTAATTGACGCGTTCCACCAGGCTAATATTGGCGTAATTCTTGACTGGGTTCCCGGCCACTTTCCGAAAGATGACTGGGCACTGGCAAGATTCGACGGCACAGCCCTCTACGAGCACGAAGACCCGCGCCTGGGCGAACATCAGGACTGGGGAACCTATATCTTCAACTATGGCCGTAACGAGGTTCGTAACTTCCTGATTTCCAATGCTTATTTCTGGATGAATGAATTCCACATTGACGGCTTGCGTGTAGATGCCGTGGCATCCATGCTTTACCTTGATTATTCTCGCAAAGATGGAGAATGGCTGCCAAACAAATTTGGCGGACGCGAGAATCTGGATGTAATCGATTTCCTGAAACAACTCAATGTCATGGTTGGTGAAGACTTCCCAGGCGCATTGACCATTGCCGAAGAATCCACGGCATGGCCTATGGTATCGCGTCCGGTCTATCTGGGCGGTCTTGGTTTCAGCATGAAATGGAATATGGGCTGGATGAACGACACCCTGAGTTATATGGAAAATGACCCAGTACACAGACGTTACTACCATGACAAACTGACGTTTGGCCAGCTTTACGCATACTCAGAGAATTTTGTACTACCGTTCTCGCACGACGAAGTGGTACACGGAAAAAAATCGCTTCTGGATAAAATGCCAGGCGACACCTGGCAGAAATTTGCCAATCTGCGCCTGCTGGCAACTTACCAGATGACTTCACCGGGTAAAAAACTCAATTTTATGGGCAATGAATTTGGACAAGGCCGGGAATGGAATGTAAACAGCAGCCTAGACTGGCATTTACTTGGTGATGACTACCCCGGGCACCAATGGCATCAAGGCGTACAAAAACTGAATTCCGACCTGAACAATCTGTATAAAAACCTGAAATCACTACACTCACTGGATTTTGAGGTACAAGGCTTTGAATGGATAGACTGCCATGATACAGAGCAATCAATTATCAGTTATCTGAGACGCGGATTGGACAATAGTTTTGTTATAATAGTGCTTAATTTTACGCCTGTTTTACGAAATGCTTACCGTATCGGTGTACCGCAGGCTGGTAATTACCTGGAAATTTTCAACAGTGATGCCAACTGCTATGGCGGTAGCAACCAAGGTAACGGTGGCGGATTAAGCACCGAAAATGTGGCATGGATGCATCATAACCAATCGCTGGTAATAACTCTGCCACCACTGGCAGGAATTGTTCTACAAATTAAATAACTCATTGAATAAAAAACATTAAATACATAAATGGCTACACTTCATAAACTCCCTGTTTGGCAAAAACTTAACCAGCATCAGCAAAATATTGCATCAGTCCATATGCGTGACCTGTTCGCACAAGACACCAAACGTTTTGATAAATTCAGCCTCAAATTTGCTGACATTCTGTTTGACTACTCAAAACATCGCATCACCGATGAAACATTACCGATGCTATTCCAGCTGGCGCGTGAAGCCAAAATCGAAGAGTGGCGCGACAAAATGTTTTCCGGTGAAAAAATCAACATCACAGAAGACCGTGCTGTTTTACACACAGCTTTACGGAACCGCGCCAATACACCCGTACTGGTAGATGGCCGCGATGTCATGCCGGACGTAAATGCAGTTCTGGCACAAATGCGCGAATTCTCAGACAAAGTACGCAACGGCAGCTGGACCGGTTACACCGGCAAACGCATTACCGATATTGTTAACATCGGCATCGGCGGTTCTGACCTGGGCCCGGTAATGGTATGCGACGCACTTAAACCATATGCCAGTCCAGAATTGAATGTGCATTTCGTATCCAACATTGACGGCGCCCATCTGATGCGCGCATTGAATCTATGTGATCCGGAAACTACGCTTTTCATCGTAGCTTCAAAAACATTCACCACTCAGGAAACCATGACTAATGCACGCTCTGCCCGCACATGGTTTTTGAATGCAGCTAAAGACAACGCCCATGTAGCCAAGCACTTTGTGGCACTTTCCACTAACGCAAAGGCCGTTACCGATTTTGGCATAGACACTGCCAACATGTTTGCATTCTGGGACTGGGTAGGCGGCCGCTATTCACTATGGTCCGCTATCGGCTTATCTATAGCACTTTACGTGGGTATGGATAACTTTGAAGACCTGCTGACCGGTGCTTTTGAAATGGACCAGCACTTCAGGACTGCTCCGCTGGAACAGAATATGCCAGTTATCATGGCGTTGATTGGTGTGTGGTATAACAACTTCTTCCACATCGATACACACGCTATCCTGCCTTACGATCAAGGTATGGCACGCTTCCCTGCTTATCTGCAACAAGCAGATATGGAAAGCAACGGTAAATTCATCTGCCGTGACGGCACGCGCGTACCATACAAGACCGGCCCAGTTGTTTGGGGCGAAGCTGGCACTAATGGCCAGCATGCGTTCTACCAGCTCATTCACCAAGGCACACAGATCGTACCTGCAGATTTCTTGATGCCGGTGCACAGCCAATATAAAGTCGGTGAAAACGGCAACACGCACCACAAAATCCTGATTGCGAACTTCCTGGCACAAACCCAATCGCTAATGCTGGGTAAAACCAGGGAACAAGCACGTAAGGAGCTTGAAGAGCAAGGCCTGAGCTGTGAAGCGCTTGAACAACTGCTACCTCACAAAGAGTTTGAAGGCAATCGCCCGACTACATCAATCATGTTTGACAAGCTGACGCCGAATACTTTAGGTAAGCTGATCGCTTTATACGAACACAAAATATTTGTACAAGGCATTATCTGGGACATCAACAGCTACGACCAATGGGGTGTTGAATACGGCAAACAGATCGCACAGCAAATCTTGCCGCAATTGATCAGCGATGAAGTGGTAAGCAACTATGATAGTTCAACGAATGGTTTGATCAACTATACAAAATCTCTGAAACTTGATGCATAAAACACATTAAACCTCTACAGAGTAAAACTCTAAAGCCCAATAGCTAACACTACTGGGCTTTTTTGTTGTTTAATATTCCTATGATGATTGAAATTAACTTTTAAGCACAAAAAATGGCAAATCTTGATCAATATCGCGTCAATCCCAAAAAGTTCTCCCTCAAGGATTTCAATCCCAGGGACAAAACCGAGCGCAGCGTCACCAAAGAAGAAGATGTGATTGAATTCGCAAAACTGGTAGCGGAAATCAACCTGTATCAGGACATACTGCATGCCGAGGGTAAACGCAAAATTCTGCTAATACTGCAAGGCATGGACACCAGCGGCAAGGACGGCACCATCCGACATGTTTTCAGTGAGTGCGACCCCTTGGGAATACGCCTGGCAAACTTCAAGGCACCGAGCAATGAAGAACTGGCACATGATTACCTGTGGCGCATTCACCAGCAAGCACCCAAGGCCGGCGAACTCGCTATTTTTAACCGCAGCCACTATGAAGATGTTGTGATTGTAAGAGTACACAACTGGATTAATGACACTGAATGCAAGCGGCGCTATGCACAAATAAATGATTTTGAACGTATGCTGACAGAAACAGGTACAACCATCATAAAATGCTTTTTGCACATTTCAAAAGGTGAGCAAAAGAAACGGTTGCAAGAACGTCTGGATGACTCTAAAAAAACATGGAAATTCAATACCAGTGATCTTGCAGAGCGAAAATTATGGCCAGACTATACAGAAGCCTATGAACAGGCAATCAAAGCCACTTCCAGCAAACATGCGCCATGGTACATTGTACCAGCAGACTCCAAAACCAACCGGAACCTGCTGATCTCAAGACTGCTACTAAACACCCTGAAAAATATGGATCTGCGCTACCCGGAAGTGCCTGCTGAATATAAATCCATCAAAATTGAGGATTGAAAAATCAGCGGCTGATTAACGTAACCTAGCTTCACCTGCGTTAATCAACTGCCTGGACAAGACCTCACCCAGCGTCGCGCTGACACTGGCACCGATACGCTTGGCAATGCGGCTGGCAAAATCTTCCTGGTAGGTAAAGTCTACAATCTCTTCCTGCTTGATGATTTCACGCGCTACATAATCTGTACTGCCTAAAGCATCAGCCAGACCCAGCTTGATACTCTGCTCGCCGCTCCAGAACAGGCCGCTAAAAATCTCCGGCGTTTCTTTCAGGCGTGCGCCTCTACCCTCACGCACCACGGTTTTGAATTGCTCATGCACTTCATTCAACATTGCCTGTGCCAATTGCTGATGTTTAGGATTAAGTGGTGAGAATGGGTCTAGCATGGCCTTATTTTCACCTGCTGTCATCAGGCGGCGCTCAATGCCAACTTTTTTCATAATTCCGGTAAAGCCATATCCATCCATCAACACACCGATAGAGCCAACGATACTGGCCTTATCCACATAAATCTTGTCAGCTGCCGCTGCAATGTAATAACCACCAGAAGCACAGATATCCTCAACTACCGCATATACCGGAATCTTCGGGTGCAATTTTTTCTGCCGCTTGATTTCATCATTAATGATGCCAGCCTGTACCGGGCTGCCACCAGGACTATTGATACGCAGAATAATACCTTTAGTGCCTTTACTATCGTAGGCATCCTGCAGACTGTTTATTACCGCATCAGCATTCACCTCACCACCAGCTTGTATCACACCTGAGATATCAATCAGTGCCGTGTGTGTATCAAAGGTTTTTTTACCGCCACTAAAAACACCTAAAGCCATCAGCAATAATACAAATAAATATGCGAAAGTAAGCGCTTTAAACAGGGTGCTCCAGCGCCGCGCTGTCTTTTGCTCTGCCAACGCAGAAAAAGCCAGTTTCTCAATAACATCACGCTGCCACTTAGGGTCATCTACGCTCTGAGAGCTTTGTCCCGACTTATTTACAGCTTCTGGTTGCTGGTTCTGTTCTGACATTTTCAAAAATCCTGAGTAAATTAATAAATACTATTACGTTAAAACTGTTATTTAAATTACAGCCCCTGTATTGATAATAATCTGACCATTTTGTTCAATAACTTCCAACTGCTTCAAACTTCTACCTTTACATGGCCCCATGACACAGAAACCATTATCCGGACGATAATGCGCACCGTGCGTTGCACAGATAAGATAGTCCTGCTGTGCTGTAAAAAACTCACCTTCGTTCCAATCCAGCTCTACTGAGACATGAGCACACTGATTTACGTAAGCATAAGGCTTGCCTTTAAACCTGACAACAAACCCTGTAACGTTTTGTCCCAAGGCAGGCAGCGGGAAGCGTAACCCCTTTCCGCCGTCCTCCAGGTCTGCACTGTTTAAAATAACCATAGCCGCACCAACACTCATAAAAGATAAAAGGCGCTTCTATAAACGCAGGGTTTGGGATGCAGTACAAGGCGCACGAAACGCAGAAGCCGAGATAGTATGCAGCATACAGCGAGGTTGCGAGTACCGCGCAACGCAGTAATGCGCCCAAAATTTGGGTTGATAGAAGTGCCCTAAATTATGCATGCTCAAGCAACCACTGGCTCAATGCATTAAAATTATCAAATTGCTGAACCGGATCCAAATCCTGCCATACATCTGCTGACTGCGCGCCATAACTCACACCAACGGCATGTACGCCCGCATTTTTTGCCATTTGCAGATCATAGCTGGTATCACCGATCATCAAAGTGCGTTCCGGCAACACGACCAAATCATCCATCAACTCATCCAGCATCTGCGGATGCGGTTTTGAGAAACACTCGTCCACAGTTCTGGTAGCATGAAAATAATGGCGCAATTGGGTGTGGTCTAAAGCCAGATTCAGGCCACGGCGACTTTTTCCTGTAGCCACTGCCAGCTTAAAACCACGCCTGTTCAACGTTTTAATCGTATCTGCCGCACCACTAAATAATGGAATCTCGCTCTCGCCAGCATAGTAATTCACATTGTATTGCATAGCCAGCACCCTGGCCTGCTCATCAGAAATTCCAGGATACAGCGTTTCTATAGATTCCCGCAGTCCCAAACCGATAATGCTACTGGCTGCCTCCGGTGTTAACGCTGGCAACCCCGCCTGCTCAGCTGCCTTAACTACTGCCCTGGTGATCATGCCGGTAGAATCTGCCAAGGTGCCATCCCAATCCCACACAATTAAATCATACTGCTTTGCCATCCTAAAATTACTCTTTCTCTAAATTTTTCAGAAACTTACCTAATTCTTTCGGCATTGGCGCCACCAGTTCCAGTTTTTCCTGCGTAAGCGGATGCCGGATTTTTGTCACGGACGAATGCAGAAACATACGCTTGAGGCCATGTTTCACCAGCGTCTTGTTTAAAGCAAAGTCACCATATTTATCATCACCGACTATCGGAAAACCCAAATACGACAGCTGCACGCGTAACTGATGCGTACGCCCCGTAACCAATTGCGCTTCCAACAGGCTGAATTTACCTATCATGGGGTTGTTATAGTTCTTTATCAAGCGGAACATCGTCTCGGAATGCTGACGTTCACCGAATTTATCTTTACTGGCATCTGTGACCACATTCACCCTGCGCTCGCCGTTGGGTAATACATATTTCTGTAAATCCAGCGCGACACGTTTCTTAGGGTCCAGCCATTCGCCTTTTACCAGCATCAGATATCGCTTATCAGTCTGGTTGTTACGAATCGCTTCATGCAAGGCAACCAAGGCAGTTCTTTTTTTCGCCAGCATCAACACACCC